>QALW01000022.1 GCA_003150515.1 Selenomonadales bacterium
TGTCAATCCCACAGAATTGACGGCTGAACTTCTGAATACGCTGATTGAAAAAATCCTTATCCATGAAGCGGTCAAAAGTGAGGACGGAAGCCGGGAACAGGAGGTAGAAATCTTCTACCGCTTTATCGGCAAAATCGAATGACACATCTTGAGATACCCAACAATATCTTTAACTAAGGGAAACTGGGGAAGGCTATCCGTATCTGATGTGGTTTTTTGCCTGGGCGTATAATCAGGAAAACGAGCCTCAGGGCGATTATCCCGGCTATCCGGGCGGGGACGCCATATTCCTGGCCAGGGCCAAGGCCCTGGAAGGCCCGTGGGAAGTATATTCCCTGGATTATAAGACGGGCAAAAGCTTTTGGGACAGGAAACAGGAACCCTTCTACTGGCAGCCCGTGCTTACCTGCCAGGACGTTTGGTATGATTCCTGGCATGTGGGGGATCCGTCGGTGGTGTATAAGGACGGCAGGTTTTATATGGCGTATTCCTCCATGGGCTGCGATGAGGATATGATCCCAGACCATTACGAGGGGGATACGGACGGCAACGCTTCCTGCATAATGGGCGCGGTTTCAGAAGACGGCATTCATTGGACGCGCTCTGAAAAGCCTCTTATTATTTGGGAAAAGGAAAAAGGATATAATGAAAAGGCGGAGCCAGCGCGTTATATGGGCGGGCATCAGCGTCCCAGCCTGATGTATGAGGGCGGCGTCTGGAAGATGTGGTATGATTATCACGGCGATTTAATCGGCTATGCGGAAAACGCAGGCGATTTTATGGACGCTTCAGGCTGGAAGGAGCTTTATAACGGCGACAGGCCGCTGATCCGGGCAGTGGATTTTGATGTGGTTAAGATAGGCGAAATGTATTATGCCTATGGCGATCCGTTCTTAAGCTGGTATGGCATCAAGGATGAAACGCTGCCTGATTATCCCGAGCCCAGCGGAAGCTGGAATCAGCGCCAGATAACTGAATACCGCTCGCCTGACGGGATAAATTGGACTGTTACCGGCTGGTTCAGGCCGGACGAGGGTTATGGGGCTGATCAGATACCGCAGGTGTTTCTGGACCATAAAAACGGACGGGTATGCATATTTTATGCTACCCAGCGCGGCCGGAAATTTTCAGAGGAATACGACTGGCGCTGGGATAATATCCGCATGATGTATAAGGACGTAAAACTGTTTTAAAGAAAGGAGTTTTAAAATGAGAAAGTATTTTAAAGGCCTGCTGGCTCTGGCGTTAGCGGCGGGAATAATGGCCCTGGCGGGCTGCGCCGGGGAAAAGGAGCCTGCTTTAAGCGCAACTCCGGCTCCTACCGGAGGGACGGCTCAAGCAACCCAATCCAATTTGAAAAACGCTATTAAGGCAGGGGAAGTATATCGATATTATGTCTGGAATACAGAGGATGAGAGCGATCCGTTTAAAAACGTAGACGGAGTAAGGAAAGAAATGGCCGTTAATAATAAGATTCAGTTTGAAGAAAAATACGGCGTGACTATTCGTTATGTGCTGTCGGCGGGCGGGGACGATTGGTATGCGACGCCTTTTGCTTCAGCTTCCGCAGGCACGCCCATGACGGATATATTTAACGCCGGCGGCTCATATGTAACATTGCTCGCATATACATATAACGGCAGCGCCGGGCGTATTCTGCTGCCTCTGGACGATTATCAGGAATATGCTGATTTCAGCGATTCGGAATATTGGGATCAGGCTGCTCAGGAAATCTGTACTCTGGGGGGCAAGCTTTATTTCTGCGTGCCCTCTCCTATGGGCTGGGAATTAGTATCCAATAATAAGGTTACGCTGTTCAATTTTGATTTGGTGCGCCGGGGCGGTATGGAGCCGGCGGATTTATATGAAATGAGCAACAGCGGAGAATGGACATGGGACGCTTTCAGGCAAGCGGTTATGGCGTGCACGTTTCCTGAGGAAAATATATTCGGCACGGCCATAGGGGATAACGTAGGCATGATGGCCGCTCTGCTCACTTCCAACAACGCCTCATATTTTGAAAAGCAGGAGTATGAGGGGCAGCTTATAGACAGATACGTCGGCAATTCGAAAAACGCCATAGAGGCGTGGGATTTCTTTGTAAAGCTTGCTTTGGAGGACTATTCCGTGGAACTTTCGGGCACAGCCGAAACCACCACTTTTTCAGCCGGACGCATAGCCTTTCTTTTGACTGGTCTGGCGCGCACGAGCACCATTTATCAGCGCATGCAATCTGATTACGGCGTGCTTATGCCTCCTAAAGGGCCTAATGCGGATAATTATATATCCGATCAGGATTCCTTCCTGCCCTTATGCATATTTAACGGCGTGAGCAATCCTGAAGGCTGCGCGCAGGTGCTGGGAGAATATTTCCGTCCCGTATATGCGCGGAGCAGCAGCGAAAATCAGGCGCTTCTGGAGGCGGAGCTTTCCACCTATCTAAGAGACGGCGAATCTCTGGAGATTTGCAGACAGCTTCCCGGTGTTTCCAAAGTGCAGAGCCATATGCTTTATATCAAGCTCAGGACGGCTACGGATGAGCAGGCTATGCTGGAATCCATTATTTACGGCCACGCGTGGAATTTCGCCAAAGGGGAGGAAACTCCTGCGCAGTATCTGGATTCTATTGTGGATTTGGTCAACAGCACGGTTTTCAACGCCATTAATCCCGAGGGCTGAATTGTTTGAGCTTATAAAAAATAAAGCCGCCTGTCTATGAACAGGCGGCTTTAAATTTATGAATTAATAGTTTTCGCAGTTGATTTCAAAATAGCTCTGAGGATGGGCGCAGGTGGGGCAAATCTGGGGCGCATTCAATCCTATAACGATATGTCCGCAGTTGCGGCATTCCCAAATTTTTATTTCGCTTCTGGCAAATACCTGAGCCGTTTCCACGTTATGAAGCAGCGCGCGGTAACGCTCCTCATGATGCTTTTCAATGGCGGCTACCAGACGGAATTTAGCGGCCAGCTCGGGGAAGCCCTCCTCCTGGGCGGTCTGAGCAAATCCCTCGTACATATCCGTCCATTCGTAATTCTCGCCCTCGGCGGCGTGGAGCAGGTTCTGAGCGGTGTCTCCTATACCGTTGAGCTCCTTGAACCACATTTTGGCGTGCTCTTTTTCGTTGTCGGCGGTTTTTTGGAACAGCGCGGCGATTTGCTCGAATCCCTCTTTTTTGGCCGTTGAGGCAAAATAGGTGTATTTATTGCGCGCCTGGGATTCTCCCGCAAAAGCGGCTTCTAAATTTTTTTCAGTTTGAGTGCCGGCGTATTTATTGGCCTTGGGCGTTTCGGATATAAGTTCTAATTTGTCTCCGCTCGCCTTGCAGACGGGGCAGACGGGATGGGCGTCGCTGGATTCAAACACATGGGAACAAACTTTGCACTTATACTGTTTCATTTTTTTAATTTCTCCTTTATTATTAATATTATTTTGCTCGTTGCAGGGAATCAATTCCAGCAGCGTTTTAGCCGATTCTGCGGGGAAATGCTCGGACGGGGGATTTTCCGCCCATTCGCGCAGCAGTTTATGAGCGTTTTCGCTTTGAGGAAGCATATATCCGCCCTCGCGCAGAATATCTTCGTTTACCAGCCGCGCCGATTTGGCCGCCGCGGTCAATATGCGGTATAAGCCGTCGCTTTGCGCGTTTTGGGCCAGTTGCAGAGCGGTTTTTTCTTCTTTGGCTTTAATTTTAGCGAGCGCGCCGGATAACATAAGCAGGTTTTCGCTCTTTTTTTGCTGAGGGGGATAGGTTAAGGGAACCATTGAAATGGCTCCGCTGGGGCATGCGCCGGCGCACATGCCGCATCCGACGCATTTTTCCGGATCAATAACGCTGTTTTCTGTATCGGCAGCTCCGGTAGGACAGACGTAAAGACACAGGCAGTCCTTTGTGCATAGGCGCAGATTTCTTACCGCCAGCTTTTTCATACGGCATCCCTCCCTTTAATCTCTTCAAATTTCCATGCGGGCACTTTGCATACGGGACATAGCTGGGGAGGTTTGTCTCCCAGATATATGAATCCGCATACGCTGCAAACCCAAACGGAAGTGTCGGCCAAAAGCGCCTCGCCGCTTTTTTGAAAACGCTGGAGCAGGGAATACAGGCTGTTGGTTACCTTTTCGCCCCAGACGCATATGCGCTGGACGCCTCTTTCTCCTTCGTTTAGAGCCGCCTGGCGCAGAGCGGGATAGCCGTTGTTTAAATCATCCTGAAGCATTTCCTCCATTTTATTCAGAGACGCGTCGGGCACTTCGGGGGTTACGGCTGCCCAGTATTCGGCCAGCTCTTTAAACATTTCGCTTTCTTTGGCTTTGTATTGCTTTTCGCAGCCGCGCGCTAAATTGGAGCAAAGAGCGGCCAGCTCGCCGGCCGTGAAATGCAGGAATTCTTCATCCATATGTATCGGGGGCAGCTCTCTTTTAACAGGCGCCGCATCCTGCTTAATGATAAAAAGGGATTTGGCCGCGCCGCAGAGGGGGCATACCCAATCTTCGGGCAGCTTTTCAAAAGGCGTTTTTTCCTTTGCTTCATCATAGACATAGCCGCATATGGGACATACATACTGCATATTTTTTTCTCCTTTCTGTTTTTTTATTTCAGCGCTCGCCTTGAGCGCGGGTTATAATAAAATTATTGGCTCTCTTCCGCCCGCCGGCGGCATTGGGGGCAAATATAGAGAATTTTTAAATCATAGGAGAGAAAATCCTCTCCTAATTGCTCCTGCAAAGACGCGGTTAAATCGTTAAGCTGAACGTCTGAGAGCCCGCCGCATTTCTTGCAGACGAGATGATCGTGCCTGGCTGTGCGGTCGTATCTTTCGGGAGCGCCCTCCAGGGATATCCTTCGGAGCAGTCCGGCCTCGCATAATTTATTCAAATTGTTATAAACGGTTGCCAGGGAAACGGAAGGATAAATTTCTCTGAGTTTAAAGAAAACCTGCTCGGCGGTCATATGATTTCGCGCTTGATTTACAATATTATATATTTGAAGCTCATATTTAGTCATAAGCAGCTCTCCTTTTTAGAATTATTATAAATATATTATAATTATTCTAAATTATTCTAAATTATTTGTCAAGTACTAAAATATTTTTTTAATTTCTGCGAGCGCCCCGCGGGCTCTCTGGCGGCGTTCTCCGCAAGAATTTTCCGCCGCGGGAGGGTTTCCGCCGCCGGAGGCGGTTTTAGTTTTATTCATTATCGCAGGGAAAAATATATTGTATTGTTCAATAAAAAATGAATGATATATAAATTTTAATTCTTAAAAAACATTATAATATGCGCGCTATGGGGGAGCGCGGCCGTATGATTCAAAATTTAAAATTATGGAAATGCCAGGCGGTCAGCGCGGCTGCTTTTGTAGTTTTTGCAGCATATTGAGCATATCCTGAGGCAAGGGAGCGGTAAAGCTCATACGCTCGTTTGTGTCCGGGTGGGTTATTTCAAGATAATAGGAATGCAGAGCCTGGCCTTTAAATCCGCTTTTATCCAGACTGGTGCCGTAAATAGGATCGCCCAGCAGAGGATGCCCGATATGAGCCATATGCACCCTGATTTGATGGGTGCGCCCCGTCATAAGGCCGCATTGAATATATGCGCAGCCTGCAAACTGCTCTAGGACTTCGTATGTAGTAACGGCGCTTCTGCCCTGGGGAGTAACGCTTATGCGCTTGCGGTTTTTGGCAGAGCGGGCCAGATTAGCCGTAATTGTTCCCTGAGTTTCCTTAAAGCGCCCCCAGGCCAGCGCGCGGTAGATTTTTACGCAGGTGCGGTTTTTGAATTGCTCGCTTAGGTTTTGATGAGCGGAATTGGTTTTGGCGATTACGAGCAATCCCGAAGTATCCTTATCCAGCCTGTGCACAATGCCCGGCCGCATTTCTCCGTTCACGCTCGAAAGCGCGCCGAAACGGTATATAAGAGCGTTGGCCAGAGTCCCGTCCCAATGCCCTCCGGCTGGATGCACCACCATGCCCCGCGGTTTGTTGATAATTGCTATTGATGAATCCTGATATATTATATCCAGGCTTATATTCTGGGGCGTTATGGAAGCGCCCTTGCTCTCAGGCAGTATGGCCGTAATAATCTCTCCCCGGACGGGTTTGTATTTCTTAGGCTCTTTCCGGCCGTTTACCAGCACGCCGCCCTCTTCTATAAGGGAGGCTGAAGCGCTTCTGCTGAGAGCGGTTTTTTCGGATAAAAGCACGTCCAGCCGCTTCTGGGCGTCCTCTTCAAGCACGGTAAATTCAATATTGTTTTGCATTGGAATCATCTGCTTCTTCTCCGGCCGCGTCCGCGCATGCTTCTGCTTTTTCGCCTTGAGGATTTTTAAGCGTTTTTATATATTTATCATGAATAAAAAGCACATAAATTCCCAGCAGAATCGCGCCTATTACCACCATGCTGTCCGCTATATTAAAAATAGCGAATTTAATATTTACATGTATGAAATCCCGCACATAGCCTAAAAATATGCGGTCTATTAAATTGCCTATTCCGCCTGCGAGAATCAGCCCGGAGGCGATTCGCATAAGCGGATGCAGGGGCCTGTTTTTTATAAGCCACCATATTAAGCCTGCCGAAATCAGCAGAGTAATGGGTATAAAAAGCCAAAACGCCCCCTCAAACAGGCCGAAAGCTACTCCCGTATTATGAGTGTATGTAAAATAGAGCACGTTGTCTATTATAGTCACCGACTCCCCAAGGGGAATATTCTGGGCTATTGCCAGCTTGGTGATTTGATCCAGAGCCGTCCCTAAAACGGCGATAATTATTACTAACGGCATGTTTATATACCTCGCTATCCTGTGCTGTGAGTATTATAAGGCATTTAAAGCGGTTATGGCAAGCTATTTGTTTCTTTCCACAATATCCATGATATACGAAATGAGCTTGTCAATAATGGGCACTCCGCTGCCTGCCAGGACGGTCAGCAGATAGATAAACACCGCGCCCAGTATGGAAAAGCCTACGGCCATGCCCAGTCCCCGCGCCAGGCCGGCTATAAGGTTGTTTTTTATAATTTTTTTAGTGTCGGTAAGGTAATTCATATAATCGTCCACGGTATAAGCCGCAATGCTTCGCGCGGTTTTATTTTTTATATGCTTTGCCCTTACATATCTTTTAGCCATAGTTTCACCACCGTTAATATTGTGCGCTAAATTTATTCATGTAATACAAAGCCGGGCTTTTATTTGTATAATAATAACCTTGTTTTGTTTGTTGAACACAATATCTAAGCATGCTCTTGAATTTAATAATTTCATCATATATAATAAAAAACAATCAGGCGGAGCCGTGAAGCCGGCTGCGTTTTGATTTTAAAATATGGGAATTTTCTGATGAGCCGCAAGGCTGAATTGGCTTAGGGCGGCATGAAATTTATAATTATATGATTCAGGCTAATATATCAAGGAGGGGCGTATATGAAAAAGCTGCTTGCGGCCGCCGTTTCATTATTATGCATGGGGGCGTTTTCTGTTCCGGCTTATGCCGCGGTTAATAATCCGCTTTCTGAAAAGGGGATGGGCATAAGGCTGCTTGAGGATTTTTCCGGATATGCCGGGCTTGAGCAGCTTTACGGCGGGAATATTCCCGACGGCGCGGAGCAAAGCGTTTCTCTGGAGGGCCAATCTCTTTTATTGACCTTAAACGGGCAGTGGTTTGATACGCAGCTGCCCATAAGAGGCTTTGCCCAAAGGCCCGCCTCGGGCTTTGAGCCGGGCGTGCTGGCCGGAGCGGAGGGAATAGGGCTTTATATTGATACGCGCGAGCCTTTGGGCATAACTGAATTTACTCCGTCCATAATAGCCCAGGCGGACGGGTTGGGCAGGCATTTCAATATGGCTCCCGAAAGCCGGTATTATTTAGTTTCGGATGACGGCGTTACTTACGAGGGCACGAGCAGAGACACCGGCTGGGGAGAGGGCATAATAGACGGAATAGGCATAAATTTTACGGGCATGCTGCTTGTGCCCTTTGAATCATATAAATATAACGGCCGCAGCTTTTCGCCCCAAGACCAGATTGCGCAAAAGCTCCAGTTAAAGGGATTTTCGGGAGACGTCCGCGTCAACGCAGTTTTTATATACGGCCGGGGCGTCCAGGAAGAAAACGCGGAGGAAATCCGTTCTTTTTTCATTTCTCCTGAAAACGTGGAAATACCTCAAAATTATGAGATTACCAAGAGAATACAGGACGTCTTCGGGCTGAAGAGCCAGAACAATTCGGGCGGAGGATGGCTTGCCGCGGCGATAGCGGCGGGGGGCGTTCTGCTTTTGGGCGCCTCTGCGCTGATATTCCGGATTTGCAGAAAGAAGAAAGGGGGAAAAAGTCATGAATAATAAAAATGAGTTTAAGCCGGAAAACGGCGATATACATAAAGCGCGCGGGAAGAAAAGCATAAACTGCAAAAAAGGCTTTAAACGGCTGTTTACGGCGGGCGCGGCTTTTATGCTGATATGCTCGGGCTTTTCGGGCTGTTCTTCGTCAGGAGACGCCCGGCTTTTTAAGGACAGCGCTTTAGCCGAGGGCGAGCAAACGCAGTATATGCAGACTGAAGATATGAGATATCTTCCCGAACAAAACGGCTTAAAAGCAAGGGATTATACATACATGTGGCAGCATGGGGGAATATTGAGGCGGGATAAAACCCTTATGGTGCAGACGGGTTATTATGGCATGAGCCTGGATACCCAGACGGGCTGCATAACCAGGCTGGGGCCGATAGAGAGGAATATAAGCGCCGCGGCCGCCGCAACGGAGGATGACGGCGTTATTATGAGCCTGCCTGAAATAAAGGATATGCAGTACGGCATAGTGCTGGCCGACGGAATTCGTTCCAATGTTTCCAGCGTCATGCCTATGTATGTAAACGGAGAAATTGTGCAGTTTAAGGATGAACGGGCCAGTGCGCTTCGCATATTGGACAGCGGCACCTTTTTGCAGCGCGCCGATATTATGACCATGGCTTATGAGGACGTCGCTAATTTGAGGGCCAGGGCGGAATTCGCCTGTAATCCGGAGAGCATGCAGTATACATATCAGGCGCTCTCATATATTCCCAGAGAGCCGGCCGAGCTTTATATAACCATGAAGCTGTCAGAAGAGTATAACAGGCATGAATATCTGGGGGATAATACGCTGGTTGTATATAACGGCCATTATAACGGCTATATTTTTTCCTGCGCGGAAGGCAGCGGCATAAAGCTGGAATATGCGGACGGAATATTTAAGGCGTCCTGCGGGAATATACCCTTAAATGAGGAAAATTGGGAGGGCTTTACGTTTTCGGTCAAGCCGGCGGTTAATATTACCCGGCAGACACTCAGGCAGTTTTTGGCCCGGAGCAGTTTGAAAATCAATACTCAGATGCTGGAGCCCCATACTAAAGAAAACGGCGGAGTGTTTTATGACGCGGCGACGGGCGCGTATACTCTGGAGACTCCCGACAGTTCAATGTTTAAGAATTTTTATGCGCCTTCTACTATGAATGTATACGAGCGCATGACTGTCTCGCTTTATAATCCGGAAAAAGTGCCTGTAACTGTGCTTTTGAATTTTTATAAGCCGTATAGCCATGAAGCTAATTATGCCGATTCGGGCCCGGCGCCCTGCTTAAGGGACGCCGTGACGGGCGAGCCGATAGGGCTTCCGGTAATGATTTCCCGCAATCCGCATGTGTATCCGGTGGAACCTGAGCCTCTTTATAACGCTACCTGGGCTAATTTTTATACGTATATCACAGTTCTGCCCGGGCAGGTTCTGCAATTTGAATATACTAACGCATATGCCAAATGGGGGGAGGTTTTCGCCGCTTCGTGCGCTCATCTTTGCCTTATAGGATGGGGAGGAAATCAATCCTGGATAGTTTCCAGCATAGGCTCTTTCGGGGAAGCGTTTTGTTATGATCCCGATTATTCCCATAAATGCGCCCTGGGTACGGACGGCCACGCTCTGCTTTGCCTGCCCAATAGTTACGGCACCATGAAAAAATACACCTGGACTCCCGGACCGGGCGGCTCGGATTATTTCGTTTACTATGACCAGGACGGACAAAGGCAGCATCTGGTGAACGTCAAGACAAAATATAACAGCTATGCGCCTAATATAGCTCAATTCACCTTAAACGCATATACTCTGGATCAAAAGGCCAAGGCGGAATTAACTTTTACTCTGGGTCGGACTGATGATGTAAATAAGGTGCTTCAGCATTTTAAATATACCGTGCTGGAAGATATAAATTATACACGCCTGTCCTTTTATCAATGCGGGGCGGATAATTATAACGACAGCCAGTTCAGGACTAATTATTACGGGGACTATTCGGGACTGAAGGGAAAAATAACCCTTGTTTCTGAGGACGAGGAGCAGCCCGTCGGATATTTTGACGATAATTTAAGGAATATTAAAATAGAGGGCGCGGGCTTCTGGCTGTCCCAGAATAATAACGGGATTTTTAAAGAAGGAAAATATGAGGGCATTTCCAGAGGGATGGTGTTAAGAGAATATTCGGCTAATATTAACGGCCGCGAATATAATACGCCCGAAATATCCTTCTATAAGACCAGCCTGGGCACGGGGGTTTCTCTTATAGGAGAAATATCCGCTCCCGCTGAGGCTGAAGGAATATTGAAGGCGGGCAGCGTTATAGAGGGCACAGTGGAATATTTTCATTTTCCCCAGATTAAGGAGAGCTATTACGGGCCCAGCGAGCTTCTTAAGAATATGCCTGAGGAATATTTTGATTCCTGGGAGCTTTTATATGAATACGCCCTAAGGGGGAAGCTGGAAATAAGCGCTCAATACGGCGGGGTGGAAAACTGCTATCCCGTTGTAATTAAATGCGGAGACGCCAATGAGGGAATAGGGGCGCGTTTTACTCTCAGCGGCGGAATGGGCTATGTGCCCGTAACTATAACCGGAGCGCCTGAATACAGCGCATGGCGGTTATATAAGCTTTCGGACGGCCAGGAGATATCTTTAGAGGCAGAGCAAGGGGTAAAGGGAAACGATTACTGGCAATGTATCCAGGATCCGGATACCGGCTTATTCAGTTACAGCTTTAATCTTGAGCACAGCGGCGGAGAGGAGACATACATTTTTAAAAAGGCTTAGGAATGATGCAATGCGTTTTGCAGGGAACGCCCGGCGAATTGTATCCTGATTATATCGCCTAAGCTATATGGTGTTTAAGCGTTTTGAATTAAAGAGCGGGGCGCTCCCTTTAACTAAGAGGGCGCCCCGCTCTTTATACATCCGGGCGTTTATATTGTTTCAGCTTTCTTTTTCATCCTTATAAAGCTTATATACCATAGATTCTACGAGCGCTATGGCGCTGGCCTCAATTATATCTGAGGAAACGCCCACAGTTACCCAGTAATTTTTTCCGTCCGAGCTTTCAATAAGCACTCTTACGCGCGCGCCCGTAGCGCTTTTGGAATCCAGCACGCGCACTTTATAGTCTACCAGATGCATATCAATTATAGCCGGATAGAAACGCTCCAGCGCTTTTCTCAGAGCTTCGTCCAGCGCGTCCACAGGGCCGTTGCCTTCGGCGGCGGTAAGCTCGGACTGATTGCCCACTGATAATTTCAGCATGGCGCTGGAGGCCGTGCGTGTTTTGCCCGTTACCTGCTCTTCAATTACCTTAAATTGCTCCAGTTTGAAATATTCGCTTAAATTGCCCAGCTCCCGCTGCACAAGCAGCTCAAAGGAAGCGTCAGCTCCTTCAAATTGATAGCCTTCGGCTTCCAGCTCCTTCAGCCGTTCGGTCAGCGCGCTAGTAATCTGAGCGTCTTTTGTCAATTCAGGCGCTATAGCGCTTAACTTTTTAATTACGGCCGAGCGTCCGGAGAGCTCGCTTAATAATATTCTGCGCTTATTGCCCACAGCATCGGGCTGTATATGCTCAAACGCGCCCGGACGCTTGCTGAGCGCGTCTATATGCATTCCCGCTTTATGGGCAAAGGCCATTTTGCCTATATAGGGAAGATTGGCCGGCAGTACGACGTTGGATATTTCCGCGACGGTGCGCGCCTGCTTGGTAAGCAGGCATAATTTCTGCGGAGGGATGCAATCTAATCCCAGCTTGAGCATAAGCGTTGGAATTATGGCTGAAAGATTGGCGTTGCCGCAGCGCTCGCCCATGCCTAGAAGAGTGCCCTGCACATGAACCGCTCCCGCCTGCACGGCCGAAAGAGTATTGGCCACTCCGCAGCCTATATCGTCGTGAGCGTGCATGCCCAATTCAAAGCCCTTGCTTTTAAGCTGAGAAATGATATCGTATATTTCTCCCGGCAGTCTGCCTCCGTTGGTGTCGCATAGGCAGATTGTCCTGGCTCCCGCTTCATGCGCGGCGGTTATGGCCGCCAGCGCGTATTCTTTATCCTCATTATATCCGTCGAAAAAATGTTCGGCGTCAAATATTACCTTGCGCCCTTGGCGGACGAGCAAATCCACAGATTCATATATCATCCTGAGATTCTCTTCCAGAGAAGCGCCCAGGACGCTGCGTACGTCCTCCGCATTGGATTTTCCGAATATGGAGACATATTCAGTCTGCACGGACAAAAGCTTTATAAGCCCCTCGTCCGAAGAGGCGGAGGAATTCTTATGCCTGGTGCTTCCAAAGGCCGATATGGAGGCGTTTATGGGCAAATCCTTTAAACGGCGGAAGAATTCCTGCTCGCTTTCGCTTGAAGCGGGGTTGCCGGCTTCAATAATATGCACGCCCAGCTTATCCAGCGCGCTCACAATATTCAGCTTATCCTGGGGAGAAAAAGAGATCCCCGCTCCCTGGGCGCCGTCCCGCAGGGTGGTGTCCAGGAGTTCTATTTTTTTCATTGCTGCGCCCCTATAATCGCTTTTATGCGGCGTACGCCCGCTGAGGAGCTTTCCTCCTTTTTAATTTTAAAGCTGAGCAGCTCGCCCGTTCTCTGAGCGTGAGGGCCGCCGCAGATTTCCTTGGAAAAGCCGCCCATAGTGTACACCTTGACGTTTTCTCCGTACTTGCTTTCAAAAAGGCCTATAGCGCCGCTCTGCTTGGCCTGCTCCAAAGGCATTTCCTCGCATATGATTTGGGCGTCGGCCGCTATGGCTTCGTTTACCAGTTCTTCTACTTTCTTAATTTCCTCGGGAGTCATTTTGCGCTCGAAGGAAAAATCAAACCTGAGCCTTTCGGGAGTTATATTGCTTCCCTTTTGAGCCACTTGCTCTCCCAGCACCTGCCTTAAGGCCGCGTGCAGAAGATGAGTGGCGGTATGCAGACGGGCGGTTTGCTCGCTTTGATCGGCCAGTCCGCCTTTAAAGCGCTGCTGCGCTCCGGCGTGGCTTTTGGCCTGATGCTCTTTAAAGGCCTCCTCAAATCCGGCGGTATCCACATTTATATTGCTCTCTCGCGCCAATTCCACGGTCATTTCAATGGGGAAGCCAAAGGTGTCGTAAAGATGAAACGCGGTCAGGCCGTCTATGCAGTCGCCGGGCCGGAGGGCGGCGGCCGCCTTGTTATATTCTTTCAGCCCCTGGTTAAGAGTGCGCGCAAAACGCTCCTCTTCCATATTAAGCTCCTTGATTATCCTTTCCCGGTTTTGAGCCAGCTCGGGATATTGGCGGGCGTATTTATCTATAATTACCTCGGCAATTCGGCTGTACGAGCCGGCGGGCAGTTCGAGAGTTTTTCCATAGCGCACGCTGCGGCGTATGAGCCTGCGCAGCACATAGCCCTGATCTACGTTGCTGGGCGTAACTCCGCGCTGGTCTCCCAGAATAAATACCGAGCAGCGGATATGATCGGCTATTATTCTGAAGGCGCGGGTGGTTTCATCGTCCTGGCCGTATCTTTTGCCCGAAAGCTCGGCTATTTTATTTAATATATCGCTGAAGGCTTCTGTTTCATAAACGGATTTCTTGCCGGTCAGCACGCATATGGTGCGCTCCAGCCCCATGCCCGTATCCACATTTTTGCGCTCTAAGGGAGTTAAAGTTCCGTCGGCCGAACGGTTATACTGCATAAAGACGTTATTCCATATTTCGAGATATTTGCCGCAGTCGCAGGCTGGGGAACAATTCGGACCGCAGGCGGGCTTGCCGGTATCTATAAACATTTCGGTATCCGGACCGCAGGGGCCGGGTATGCCGGCGGCGGGCCACCAGTTGTTTTCCTTGGGCAGATAAAATATACGCTCTTTGGGCACTCCGCATTCTTCCCAATAACGTGCGGATTCTTCGTCTCTGGGGCAGTCCTCGTCTCCGGCAAAGACGGAAAAAGCCAATCTGTCAGGCTCTATGCCCAGGTATTCCTTGCCCGTCAGAAATTCCCATGACCAATGAATCGCTTCTTTTTTAAAATAATCTCCCAGCGACCAGTTGCCCAGCATTTCAAAAAATGTGAGGTGGCTGTCGTCGCCCACGTCGTCTATATCTCCCGTGCGCACGCATTTCTGCACGTCGCACAGCCTGGAGCCGGCCGGATGTCCCTGGCCGAGCAGGTAGGGAACTAGGGGATGCATGCCCGCCGTGGTGAAAAGCACGGTCGGATCGTTTTCAGGTATAAGAGACGCGCTTTGAATAACCGCGTGCTCCCGTTCCTTCCAAAAGCTGAACCATTTTTCTCTGAGCTCGTCCAAAGTCATTTTAATTTTCCTTCTTTCTGCGGCGGGGGAAAGGAGCCGCAATATAATTTAAGGCGCTGATTAAGCTTCCGCCGGCCTGCTGCTTGGCGGGAGTAATTTTCCAATCCGCCGGGCAATGAGGCCGGCCGCCGCTGCCGATATATGTTTTTATATTATATATTTTTATCATTTTCGTGTCAATTTGAATGTGAATTTTTATCTGCAAAAACTGAGGTTAGTATTGTGCGAATGCCGGATATAATAGTGCTTGAATGTATGGCGCTGCGGGAATTCAGCCCGCTGCCCGCGTGGAAAAAAATCTTATGCCGCCAATTTGAAGCCGAGGGGCGTATAATTTGCGGGCAGGCGGCCGTATGCAATAGAAAAATAAAGAGAAATAGGGTTAATAATGTGCCTGTTTTGGTTAGTATTGTATCTTGTAAAAAACAAAGGGGGTATGTTTAAATTAGTGTATAACTAAATTGCCGTCAGGAGGAGCAAAAATGAAAAAAACTGCTTTAATGGTTTTATTGATTATCGCCGTAATGCTGCCCTGTTTTTCTTTTGCAGGGGGTCAGGAACAAATAATAGAGGATTTTGAGGACACCTCCATACCGGCGGATGAATTGTTTAAGCCGGAGGATTTATCCAGCTGGGGCATAATGCCGCCCGATTCTTTAACTTACAGCGCTCAGGGCGCGCAGAGCGGCAGCGGGCTGCTGGCTGTTTTCGGGGAAAGCGGCAGCACCCAGACTTACTGGATAGAACAGGCCTGGGTTTCAGAACAGCTTGCCCCCGCAATGAGCGAATATAAGTATTTTATGCTGTGGGTTAATAATCAGACTAAGAATGATTTGAGAATTACCATAGTGCTGGCTGAAAATCTAGATCCGGATCCCGCTGTGCGCAAGGCCGGATATCTGCCCGTGGAAGAGGTTTACGGAGTTTGGGAGGAGGACGGCTATGTGGATGAATTTGATTCAGGCCCTTCCTTATGCGAGCCGGAGAGCAATCCTGACGCAAGCGTGTATATTCCGGGAGAATTTAAGGGATATGTTTATTGGGCGCTTCCTGAAACTGCGGACGAATTGATTTCTCAGTCCGCCTGGGGCGTGGGCAGCGTCAGCTCCCTGGAGGCGGTTGCGGCAATGCAGATTGACGTAAGAGGCACATATGGCGCTGACGGGAATTCATATTTATTTGACAGCCTGGGCCTGAGCAACGGCTGGGAACAGGGCGCTGAGACTTCGCCTGCGGCCGGCGAAGATGAGCCGTCCGCGTCAAATGGGGCGTTAAATACTTCTTCCGCGCAGGCGCAGCCTGAAAAAGAGGGAGGAAATACCGTTTTATATATTGTTTTAATATCGGCGGCGGTGATAGCGGCCGCGGCGGTTATAATTGCTGTGGCGGTTAAAAAGAAAAAGGCGTCTAAATAACGCCTTCACAAAAAATACAAACGGACGTTCTGCGGCCTTTATGCCGCCGGCCGGGTAGGCTTTAAGCCCGGCCGGGCAGGTTTTAAGCCATATGAACGTCCGTTTGTATTTTTTTATATGCTTTGCTTATTTTGAGCTATTGCCCGGCCGCGCTTGAAAGCAAGATTCGCGCGTATAAAAGAAGGCTAATAAATAATTACTGTCAGCGCGCTGGGGCTGATGCTTTCTATGGTGATGCCGCGTATGTCGGTCACAAGCCAGGTATCGGTTTGCAGGGTGTGAGTTCCCGCCGAGAGGCTGGATAAATCCACTATTATCTGCACGTCCGCGTCGGTGATGGAGTTTATATTAAAATAGTTACCCCGCAATACCACCTGCGCCTGGCGGGCGCTGGCTGTATAGTTCGTGCCCGGAGGCGGGTTTTGATATTGTATATCCAAAAGCAGCTGCTTGCTTATTTCCTGTTCGCCTATAACTATATCCAATATTGCCGGGGCCGGGTTGAGCATTATAACTCCCTCGGGAAGCACAATGCTGGCGTTGAGCTGTTTGATGGTGCCGTCCATTCCGGACATGTCAATATCCTCTATATGGAGACTGCTTATATTGGCCAGAGTCTCGGCGCTGCCTATAATTTCAACGGTATCCTGCCTCAGCTCGGCGCTTTCAAATTCATATCCCTCGGCCAGCTTATCCGTATTGATAAGATGGGAGAGGTATTCAATAGGCACGGTCTTTTTAGTTACAATGCCCATATCTACCAATATGCTGGTTTTATTATCCGCTACTTCTATGCTGGAGGAGCTTATTGTTTCTCCCTGGGAATCAATAAAGGTATAAGGGAGGCTGGCCTTATAGCCGTCTTTCATGGCTGAAAGGTCTATGTCCACTTTAGCGGCGGCGATTCTGGAAACGTAATTTTCCGGCCCTGAAATTTCCAGTACGCCGGGGGAGAATACGGCTTCGGACTGCATATATAAATTTGAAGGCAGCGTATTGGAATAGGAGGGAATTACGGGAATTTCGGCCGTAGCCAAATTATCCACCACCACGCTTACCGTCGAGGGGCTGACGGAGGTTATAACAGCCTCGGAATTGGAGCATGAGGCGTATACGGGCAGTTCGTATGTGCCGGTAGAAGTAATTTTGCTTAGATCTATATATACCGTTATGTTGGAAGCTTTTACATTGCGGTATTCTTTATAAGGTATATCCATAGAAACCCTTATCTTGGGCAGCCGGCTTATATCATTTTGCAGCACCAGGCCGGAATTGCGGAGGGAATATTCATAGTTTACGCTCAGGCTTAAATCGGAAAAAACGGCCGAGCGGGCGGGATTGGTCTGATTTATGACATAGCTCCATATAAGGATAGCGAAAACAAGAGAAATCACTTTCAGCCAGAAGTTATTGGTGATTAAGCTGGTGAGCTTACGCCGTTCCTTCTTTTTTTCAGGCTCGCCGTGACCGGAGGCTTTAGGGGGCCTGCCGTCTTTTGGTTCCTTGGCGCTTTTAAATTCCGGGAGCGGTTTGGTTTGGTTTTGCTCGTTAAATTCTTCCTGAGGCTTATCGCTCATTTTTTTCGCCCTCCTTTCCCTGTTTTAAATGCCGCAGAATATTGTCTCTGAGCCGGCTGACGGGCTTTTGAGGCTGGGCGTATATTTGCTCGAGCAGCTCGCGCAGGGCGCGGGAATCCAGGTATCTATGCAGATTGCCTTCTTTTGCGTAGGAAATTACGCCCGTTTCTTCCGAAACCACTATTATTATGGCGTCCGAGCGTTCGCTCATGCCCAACGCCGCGCGATGCCTGGTGCCCAGCTTGCGGTCAATCAGAATGTTGTCTGAAAGAGGCAAAAAGCAGCCCGCGGCTACTACCCGGTTGTCTTTTACAATCATTGCGCCGTCATGCAAAGGAGTGTTGGGCTCGAAAATGTTTTCCAGCAGCATAGCTGAAATAACGGCGTCCACCGTCGTGCCTGTCCGTATAACGTCTGTAAGGTCGGAATTTTGAGAAATCACTATTAAAGCGCCTACCTTGCGTTTAGAGAGGCTTTGAATGGCGCGGATCATTTCATCAATGCAGAGGGCGTTGTCCTCTTTATGCTTTTCAGCCTTCGGATCAAAAAAGGTGCCCCGGCCAAGCTGTTCAAGCACTCTGCGCAGTTCGGGCTGAAATAATATAACGGCTATAAGCACGCCCCATTGCAAAAGCATGGAAAGCAGCCAGCTTATAACGGATAAGCGCAGCCATGAAGTTATAACCGCTATTATAATCACAATTCCCAGCCCTTTAAGCACCTGCCGGGCGCGGGTTTCTTTAGTTATACGGAGAATTAAATAAATAATTATCGTAACGATAATTATATCCAGAATATCAAGCAATCCAATACTTGCCGTAAACACAGCGGCTAAGTCGTTGTAGAGATTGATGAAGAATTCTTTCATCAAACGCCTCCCTGCCTAGAGCGCAAAAAACACCCGAAATATAAGTCTGTAATTACTGCTGAAATATTATATCATATTTAACGATTATAATAAAGTCTTAAATATGAAATTAAAAATAAATTAAAAAAATTTTTGTTTGCGCCCGTAACAAGAGCAAAATGGTGTTATAATAAAAGAACAGTAATCGGACGCTGATTTTTTTCAGGGAGCATTTTTTAGCTTTAAAGGCGCCGCTGTTTATAAAGCGGGGCGTTTTTCGGCGCGCGTCCTGGAGCGTATGCGGCGCGCGGTTATAATTGGAACGCGTTGCGCCCCGATTGTATCGGCAATAGAAGGAGAGAGCAAAATGAAAGACAGAATTATTATTTTTTGCGGCAATTATGGAAGCGGCAAAACGGAAATTGCCTTGAATACGGCGCTTAAACTGCGTTCGGACGGATTTAAAACCGCGCTTGTGGATTTGGATATAGTTAATCCTTATTTCCGCTCCAGCGAGCATGGACAGATGCTCGCAGAGCATGGAATCCGCCTGATTGCGCCGACATTTGCGGGTACGACGGTAGACGTGCCCGCTCTTCCGGCCGAAGTGCAGACTATTTTTGCCAATAAGGAGGAAAGGGTAGTTATAGACGTAGGAGGAGACGATACCGGCGCTACGGCCCTGGGCAGATATTATTCCTATCTTAAACAGGAGAGCGTCTGCGTATATATGGTTATAAACGCGCGCAGGCCTTTTTCGCGCGGCGTAAACGAGCTTATGGAAATGTATAATAATATAAGGAACAAAGGGCGCATAAAAATAGATTATTTCATCAACAACACCAATATGGCGCGCAGGACTGAGGCTGAGGACATATATTTCGGAAAGGAAATAATTGACCAATTATCCGCCCTTACGGGCGTGCCCGTCCGATATGTGGCGGGCGAGCAGGGCGTGCTTGAGCAATTAACGGGGATAAGCGAGGAGAAATTACCTATAAAAATATTCATGCGTCCCGATTGGCTGGACGAAACGGCGGACGACCAGATATAGCATAGGAAATATAATTCAAAAAGAATGCGCTTTTGCAGGCATGAAGCCGCTCCGTTGCCGCGCGGTTTAAAAACGCCCCGGGATATTTTTAAAGAAGGCGGCGCGGCAAAACGGAAAAAAGGGCTTCTCAGCGGCGCGCTGCGCTTTAAATTGTATTGTCTGGACGGCTTAAATTCCCAGCCGAAACAGTTTGACGAATGCACTCGCATTATATATAATATTATGAAATATATTAAGCAAAGGGGCGATTAATTTGGCTAAGGTAACATTTAACAAAGAAGCCTGCAAGGGCTGCCTTTTGTGTGTGGAATCCTGCCCCAAGCGTATTATTGCGCTGTCCAAGGGGATTAATTCCAAGGGCTATAATTACGTCGAGGTCAAGGAACAGGATAAATGCATAGGATGCGCTTCGTGCGCAAGAATGTGTCCCGACTGCGTTATAACTGTAGAAAGGTAGGGTGGCATTAATGAAGCATTTAATGAAGGGCAACGAGGCTATAGCCGAGGCTGCCATAAAGGCGGGGTGCCGGTTTTTCTTCGGCTATCCGATTACTCCGCAGAACCAGATACCTGAATATATGTCCAAGCGCATGCCTGAAATAGGCGGCTGCTTTTTGCAGGCTGAAAGCGAGGTAGCGGCTATTAATATGGTTTACGGCGCTTCGGGAGCGGGGGCCAGGGTTATGACCAGCTCCTCCAGCCCTGGAATAAGCCTTAAGCAGGAGGGTATTTCCTATATGGCCTGCGCCGAGCTTCCGGCGGTTATTGTAAATATGGTGCGCGGAGGCCCGGGCCTGGGCAGCATTCAGCCCGCTCAAAGCGATTATTTCCAGATGACTAAAGGCGGCGGGCACGGAGATTATAAGCTCATAGTTTTTGCGCCCGATTCTGTGCAGGAAGCGGTTGATCTTACATATTCGGCTTTTGATACGGCGGATAAATACCGCACTCCTGTGGTTATATTGGGAGACGGCATGATAGGCCAGATGATGGAGCCTGTAGAGATGCCTGAGGAAATTGCGGAGCTGCCTGAAAAGCCCTGGGCTACGACCGGCTGCGCCAAAGGGGAGCGCCGCATTATAAACAGCCTGTATATTGAGCCGGACGTTATGGAAAAGGTGAATTTGAGGCTGCAGGAAAAATATAATACCATTGCCAGGAACGAGACGCGCTGGGAAGAATATTTTATGGAGGACGCCGAGATGGTTATTACGGCCTACGGCACTACGGCGCGCATAGCTAAGAAGAGCATTAAGGAATTGCGCAAGGCAGGCGTTAAGGCCGGCTTAATTCGGCCCATAACCCTTTGGCCTTTCCCGGCCGAGGCCATCAATAAGGCGGCGGCGCGGGCCAAGGCTTTCCTGACCGTGGAAATGAGCTGCGGGCAGATGGTTGAGGATGTCCGCCTGGCAGTAAACGGCCAAGCGCCCGTTGAATTTTTCGGACGCGCGGGTGGAATGATTCCTAGCTGGAAAGAAATATATGCTGCGGCAGAAAAAGCGCTGGGAGGTGTGAAATAATGGCTGTAGTTTTTAAAAAGACTTCAATGCTTACGGACGTGCCCTTTCATTACTGTCCTGGGTGCACTCACGGTATTATCCACCGTCTGGTTGCCGAATCCCTGGAGGAATTGGGCGTGGGCCAGAAGGCCATAGGGGTTGCGCCCGTTGGCTGCGCAGTATTCGCCTATAATTATTTTAACTGCGATATGCATGAAGCGGCGCATGGACGCGCGCCGGCGGTTGCTACCGGCATTAAGCGGGCGAGGCCGGAAAACGTGGTGTTTACCTATCAGGGAGACGGCGATTTGGCCTCTATTGGCACTGCCGAGATAGTACACGCGGCCACCAGGGGCGAAAAATTCACTACCATATTTGTGAATAACGCCATTTACGGCATGACGGGCGGTCAGATGGCGCCTACTACTCTGCCGGGGCAGGTTACGACTACTTCTCCTTACGGCAGGGATACAAACCATTGCGGATACCCTGTGCGCGTAAGCGAAATGCTGGCCACTCTGAAGGGCGCTTATTATATTGAGCGCGTATCGGTGAATAACGTTAAAAATGTTGTCGCCGCGAAGAAAGCAATTAAAAAGGCTTTTGAATATCAGCTTGAGGGCAAGGGTTTCTGTTTGGTGGAGGTGCTTTCGACATGCCCAACCAACTGGGGCCTTACGCCTATCGAGGCCTTAAAATGGCTGGATGAGAATATGATACCCTATTACCCGCTGGGAGTTTATAAGGACGAGGGGGCGCAGAAATAATGACTCATGAAATTATTATCGCCGGTTTTGGCGGGCAGGGCGTGCTTTCTATGGGACAGCTTTTAGTGCGCGCCGGCCTGAACGAAGGCAAGGAAGTTTCCTGGCTGCCCAGCTACGGGCCTGAGATGCGCGGAGGCGCGGCAAACTGTTCTGTTATTATTTCGGACGAGCCGGTGGTGGCGCCCATTGTTACGGACGCTTCCTGCTTAATGGCTATGAACAGGCCGTCCCTGGAAAAGTTTGCGGGCAGCGTGGTGCCCGGCGGACTGGTGCTGGTGAACAGCTCTCTTATAGATATCAAAGTGGAGAGAACGGACGTTACAGTATACTATATTCCATGCAACGATCTGGCTAATGAACTGGGCAACGCTAAAGTTGCGGGCAATATAATGCTGGGCGCGTTTCTGGCGGCGACTAATGCGGTGCAGCCGGAGCATGTAGAAGCCAGCCTGGAATACGTTTTCAAGAAAAAGCAGCATCTTATAGAGCTTAATAAAAAGGCCATTGAGGCGGGAGAAAAGACTATTAAGGGCTGATTGCCTGATAAAAAGCGGCGCGGAATAAGCGGCATATAAAGCCGCGCTCCGCGCCCTTTTTAATATTATTTGAGAGTTGCAGGAGAGGCTGAGAATTGCAGGGGGCGCCCCGCCCTTTTAATGTGGGCGCGCGAATAAAAGCCGTTTCTAAATGCTTTGTCGCATTAAATGCGAAATGCTGTTCTTTGGGGCTTTATACAGGCGCCCGCTCCTTGCCCTGCGGGCGGCGGAGCTATATAAGCCCGCCGCCTTAACGGCGGCCTGCCCGCGCCCCTGCGTTCTCCGATGCTGGATATTTTGGAAGCTAATTAAGCAAATCTTCATAGCTTACTTTTAATACTTCTTTTATAACCTTCAATTCGTCTATATATATGTGACGCTGTCCAACCTCAATTTTCGCCAAAGCGCTTCGCGTAATATCGCAGTTTTTAACTTGCAGCATTGACGCAAGTTCATCTTGAGTTATTTCTTTTTTTGCCCGAATGCTTCTTATTTTATTTCCAACAATTTTTTCATAATCTCTGTTCATTATGATGCTCCTGTCTGCAATTAATCTTTTTGTTATCGTAACATTAGAATTTCCTTAAATTGCGCCTATATGAGTGCAGAAAGGTCATTTTCCGGCGTTTCTTCAAAAAAAACCTCGTAATTTACTTTGAAAATTTCTTTAAAGAGTTTAAGCTCATGCAGATAGAGATTTCTTTGGCCTACTTCGATTTTTGCTAAAGCACTTCTTGTTAAGGTGCTGTTGCACAACTGTAATTTTGCAATTAAATCTTTTTGATCCAAATTATGTTCCTCTCTGAGTCTCTTAATGTTTTGGCCAACGGCTCTGTTAAAATCCTTATTCATAATCTTGCTCCTATTTGGGTACAAATTTTGCTTGATAGTATCACTAAATAGTGCTATAATTGCACCTATACAGGTGCAAATGAAAAATTTTTATGAGGTGCGTCATGAAAAGGTCTTCAGAAATGTATTGTGAAACTGAAATCAACGAGGTAAGAGTTACTTTATCAAATAACATAGAACTGACCGTAACGCGGAATAAAATTTATATAAGAAAGGTGTACCCGCATTGTGATTTTTGCGGCAGTATTGCAGATTTAATAGTTTTGAATAATCATAGAATTTGTAAGAGATGCCGTGACAGAATAATCAGCGCTCAAGCCGGTGACGTTTTGTATCCGATAAGCTATGATAAGTAGGGTGTTGAGAAAAGGTTTGGGCTATTGCAGGGGGCGCGGGCAGGCCGCCGTTAAGGCGGCGGGCTTATATGGCTCCGCGGCCCCGCAGGGCAAGGAGCGGGCGCTGAGCTGAAGGTTTTAGACTGGATTAGTAATTTAATTTTAAAGCACCTGTAGAAATGCATAGGCTGGCAGCGCCCACATTAAAAGGGCGGGGCGCCCCAGCCCATATGCTGGATTTAGCTGTTTATCAAGTAATAGACGGTATTGCTGTATTTTGATGTGGAGATTGATACTTAAGCTATACTCTCTCCAACCTCCGCCCCGCCTTCCCCTCTCAACTAAAAAGCGGCGTGTACAGGCGAAACGGCCGAAAAACGCGTTCCCTTGCGGGGCTGATTTGGGAAAAATTATGCTCCTGTATTTTGACGCCTGGAATGAAAGCCTAATGCTTTTATATCTCTTAGGCAAAGTCCGTTCAGAGGTTTCAGGCCGTTATCTGATTTTGCACGCTCCGCTTCTAATATATTAAGTCTTGGATGTCAAATTTGCTAATTACATTGTGTAGACAATACAATCAGAGTACAATGCGCCGCAGAGGGGGATAATTTTCCGTTTTGCTGCGTTGTCCGTCCTTGAAATACTCCAGTATTTCTGCGTCCTGCCGCCTTGAAAAGACGAAAAATCTCCCTCCTCTGCGGTCGAAGATTTTTGCGGAGAATGCCCGTTGACGGCGCAAGGCGCATGGATGAGGAGATATTGAGGTATTTTAGACCATGCAGTAAAGCGGACGTGTCATTCCCGCAAAAACGCATTGTACTTTAATTGTATTGTCTATCCGCGCTTTATAATGAGATTTTTCCAAACTTCGGCTTGTTAATTAAGGGAATTTGGAGTATAATATATTCAGCGCTTTAAATTAAAGCGGAGATTACGGGCATGCGCATAAGAACGCGGCCCGATAAAATTAAAGCCGGACGTATAAAAATGCTTAAATTGATACCTAATATCATTACGGTTATAAGGCTGCTGCTTATACCTGTATTTATATTCTGTTTCTTTGCCTGTGAGGACAAGCGCATTGCTTTTTCAATCTTTGTCCTGGCGGAGCTGTCCGATTTGCTGGATGGATATCTGGCTCGCAGGCTGAACGCGGTGAGCAATTTCGGCAAGCTGTTTGATCCTTTGGCCGATAAGCTTCTTCAGGTTGCAGCCCTCGTTTGTCTCACTATTATTGGCTTTCTGCCTCTGGCCGCTGCGGTTATAATGGCGGCTAAGGAGCTGGTCATGGTGATAGGCGGCTGGTATGTGCTGACTAAAATGGATAGGGTAGTATATTCAAATATGTTCGGCAAAATAGCCTCCTTCGTAATGAGCCTAGCTATAGCGCTTTGCTTTTTCCGGCAAAGCTGGTTTGCTTCCCCGGGCATGAGCCTGGCGCTTAATATTTTTATTTATTTTTCAGTTGCGCTAAGCGTGCTGGCTATGGTACAATACGGTATATTAAATATAATACGTCCGCTTAAGGAGAAAAAGCGGAAATAGGCAAATGCCGCTGTGAAGAAGAGGAGTAAGCCTTTTATTTGACCTTAAGAGAGCGTCCGTTTGGTGCAAGGGCGCGGCAAAGGAGGCTGAAGGTCGCTTCTGAGCGGGCGGGGTGAATTTCTTAAAATCAGCCCTGCGCGGGCGCGCCCGTTAAAGCGCATCAAAGAGCCGTATGCGTTATGCGTGCGGAATTAAGGTGGTACCGCGGTTATCCGTCCTTTTAGTTAAGGACGGTTTTATTTTTATAGGAGGTTTTTAGAAATGGAAAACATGCTGGATAAGCAATATAATCCTAAAGAGGTGGAAGAACGGCTGTATAAAAAATGGGAGGAAAAGGGCTATTTTCATGCCGAGGTTAATCCGGATAAAAAGCCCTTTACCATAGTTATACCGCCGCCCAATATAACCGGCCAGCTTCATATGGGGCACGCGCTGGATAATATGATGCAGGACGCTATAATCCGCTTTAAGCGCATGCAGGGATATGAAACGCTCTGGATGCCCGGAACGGATCATGCCAGCATTGCTACCGAGGTTAAAATTGTGGAGGCGCTTAAGGAAGAGGGGCTGACAAAACACGATATAGGCCGGGAAAAATTCCTGGAGCGGGCCTGGGCCTGGAAAGAAAAATATGGAGGCCGGATAGTTGAGCAGTTAAAGAAATTAGGCTCTTCCCTGGATTGGCAGAGAGAACGTTTTACTATGGACGAGGGCTGCTCCAAGGCCGTTACCGAGGTCTTTTTAAAGCTTTATAATAAGGGGCTGATATACAGGGGCAATCGTATTATAAACTGGTGTCCTCAATGCAAGACTGCGCTTTCGGACGCGGAGGTGGATTATCTTGAGCAGCCTTCCCATCTCTGGCATATACGCTATAAGCTCAAGGATTCGGAACAATATCTTATAGTGGCTACCACTCGTCCCGAAACCATGCTGGGGGATACTGCGCTGGCGGTCAATCCGGAGGATGAAAGATATGCCTCTCTTGTGGGTGGCATGGCCGTTCTCCCCATAGTGGGCAGAGAAATACCAATCATAGCCGACGAATACGTTGAAAAGGAATTCGGTACGGGCGTAGTTAAAATTACTCCCGCGCATGATCCCAACGATTTTGAAGTAGGACGCAGGCATAAGCTGGAAATAATCAAGGTTATGGACGAAGCGGGCATAATGAATGAAAACGCCGGCGACTATCAGGGATTGGACCGCTTTGAATGCCGCAAAATTTTGGTTGAGCGCCTTGAGAAGGAAGGGATGATGGCCAAAATAGAAGATTACACTCATAATGTCGGCCATTGCTACCGCTGCAAGACGGTGGTGGAGCCTATGCTCTCTATGCAGTGGTTTGTCAATATGAAGCCTCTGGCTCATCCCGCGGTAAAGGCGGTCAGGGAGGGAAAGGTCAATTTCATTCCTGAACGCTTTGAAAAGACCTATTTTAACTGGATGGAAAATATTAAGGATTGGTGTATTTCCCGCCAGCTTTGGTGGGGGCATCGCATCCCCGCATATTACTGCGAGGAATGCGGGCATATGGCTGTGGCCCGCCATGCGCCGCACTCCTGCAAGAAATGCGGCTGCACGCATTTTAAGCAGGACGAAGACGTTTTGGACACCTGGTTTTCTTCGGCTCTCTGGCCCTTTTCCACGCTGGGCTGGCCGGATAAAACTCCCGAATTGGATTATTTCTTCCCCACAAACGTATTAGTTACGGGCTATGATATCATATTCTTCTGGGTGGCGCGCATGATTTTCTCCAGTATCAACGAGATGGGGGAGGTGCCCTTTAAGGACGTGCTGATTCATGGTATAGTCAGGGATGACCAGGGCCGCAAGATGAGCAAATCCTTGGGCAACGGAATAGATCCGCTGGAGGTAATTGATAAGTACGGCGCGGACGCGCTGCGCTTTTCGCTGGCCATGGGCAATTCTCCCGGTAACGATATGCGCTTTTATTGGGAAAAAGCCGAGGCATACCGTAATTTTGCCAATAAAATATGGAACGCCGCGCGTTTTGTAATGATGAATATAAACGGGCGGGAGATTCCCGGCATTGACGGACTGGAGCTGGATATAGCGGATAAATGGATTTTGGCGCGCTATAATGAACTCGCGGGCGAAATAACGGCGAATATGGAAAAATACGAGCTGGGGCTTTCGGCGCAAAAGCTTTACGATTTTATCTGGAGCGAATACTGCGACTGGTATATAGAATTGACTAAGCCCCGGCTTTACGGAGATGATGAAACGGCTAAGCTGACGGCGCTGGCTGTGCTGAGCTATGTGCTTTCGGGCGCTATGAAGCTATTGCATCCCTTTATGCCTTTTATAACTGAGGAAATCTATCTGCATCTGCCTAACGCCGAGGAGACTATTATGCGCTCGGCCTGGCCCGCGTGCAGGGAGGAATTGAATTTCAAGGCCGAACGCGCTCAGTTTGAAGGAGTTATAGAATTAATCCGCAATATCCGCAATCTTCGCGCGGAAATGGATGTTCCCGTAAGCAAGAGAACGGCCTTATATATTCTGCCCGGGCCGGGCTCGGATTTTTTAGGGCAGGCGCTGATATATTTTGAAAAGCTTGCGGGCGCGTCCAAGGCTGAAATTATTGCTCAGCGTCCGCAGGGAGGAGAAAAAATGGCGTCCGCTTTGGGCGCGGCGGCGGAATGCTTCATTCCCATGGGGGAGCTCATAGACGCGCAGAAGGAGCTTAGCAGGCTTCAGAAAGAAAAGGATAATCTGATTAACGAGATAAAACGGGCAGAGGGCAAGCTGAATAATTCCGGATTTACGGCTAAGGCTCCCGCCGCAGTAGTGGAGGCGGAGCGCGCAAAAGCTGAAAAATACCGGGCCATGCTTATAAAAGTGGAGGAGCGCATAAAAGCGGCGGAGGAATTGATTTGAGCTATCTGGATTTTATTCCGAATCTGCCCGTTTTTACGGGCAGAGGCTGCGTTGAGGAATTAAAAAGGGTGCTGGAGCGCATGGGCGATCCTCATAAAAAGGTTAAGTGCGTGCATGTCGCGGGCACGAACGGAAAAGGCTCGGTATGCGCAATGATTGAATATGCTCTGAGGAGAGCAGGATATAAAACCGGGTTGTATACTTCTCCCTATCTCGTCCGCTTTAATGAGCGGATAAAAATTGAGGGGAGGGACGCGCTCGATGAACAGCTGGAGCTGTCCGCCCGCCGGGTATATGAGGCGCAGGGCGGGGAAAAATTAACGCATTTCGGCTTTATAACCGCTATGATGTTTGATATGTTCGCGCGCGCAGATGTTGAACTGGCCGTTGTGGAGGCGGGTATGGGCGGCGGAACAGATCCAACTGTATTATGCCGGCCTATGCTTTGCGCTATTACGGGAGTGGATCTGGATCATACGGCAATATTGGGGGATACGCTGGAAAAAATAGCGGCGGAAAAGGCGGGAATTATAAAGCCGGGAGTGCCGATAGTGCTGGGCGTATGCGCGTCCGCGCCTGCGGAAATCATTAAAAACGAGGCTCTTAGGCAGCGGGCTCCTTTTTATCCCGTTGTCAAGGAAGATGTATCTGAAATAGAATGCAGCCTTTCGGGCACTGGTTTCCATTTCAGGGGAGAGAGCTATATATTAGAATTATTGGGAGCGCATCAGGCGTATAACGCCGCCGCTGCCATTATGTGCCTGGAAGAACTCAAATCCCGCTATGGGATTAACGTCAGCCCGGGTGATATCTCCCAGGCGTCCTGGCCGGGCCGGCTGGCTCTGAAATTATATAACGGCAGGGAAATCCTTTTGGACGGCGCGCATAACTGCGCGGGCGCCGGAGCTCTGGCGCAATTTTTAAATACGGCCGCGGGCGGACGCAGGATTATTATTGTTTGCGCCGTTATGAAAGACAAGGATTACGGCGGCCTCTCCGAACGGCTGGCCCGGGCGGCCTCTGCGGCGGTGGCCGTGGGCATGCCCGATTATCCGCGCGCTTTAGCTGCTTCTGAATTAAAGCATGCCTTTGAGGAGCGGGGAATTCCGGCTTATGAAACGGAAGAGCTCTCCAAAGGGCTGTCTTTAGCCATGGAATTGGATGGGGAAGCTTTAATTGTGGTTTGCGGCTCGCTTTATCTTGTGGGGGAGGCGCTGAGGCTTATTGAGGAAGGGGAAAATAATGAGCAAGGTCAAGCCTGACTATATAGCCCGTTCTCTTTCGGGAGTAAAAGCGGAAATATTGAAATCCAGAGGCATAAGCGTGCTGCTGCTGGATTTGGATAATACTCTTGCGCCCTGGCGGACGCAGGAGTTTTCGGCCGACGCGCTCAAATGGCTTCAAAGCGCCCGGCAGGATTTTGAAATTTACATACTTTCAAACGGCTCGGAGGACAGAGTTGCCCATACAGCCGCGGCCCTGAAAATTAAATATATAGCGGGAGCGCATAAGCCGAATAAAAAGAAGCTGCTTAGAGCGCTGGCTGAAAATAAAATCAATCCTGAAAGGGCCGCGGTTATAGGAGATCAGCTTTATACAGACGTGCTTTCAGCCGTTCGCCTGGGGGCGTGCTCAGTGCTTTTAACGCCTATTTCGGGCAGAGAATATATTTTCACTAAATTCAACAGGCTGCGCGAATATATTCCGCGCAGGAGGATTTATAAACGCATGAAATATATGGAGGAACTTTATGATTAAATTCGGCCCTTCGGGCAACAGCGATTCCTTTTATGAGCAGGGCGGCAAGCGCACGGCCGAGGCTATGAAATGGGTTAGGGCTATGGGCCTGGACGCATATGAATATTCCTGCGGCAAGGGAGTGCGCGTTTCAGAGGAGACCGCTCTTGAAATAGGCGAGCAGGCGCGCGCTAATAATATAGAGATAAGCGTGCATGCTCCTTATTATATCAATCTGGCTAATTTTCATAAGGATAAGCGGGACGCGGCCAATGAATACATATACGCCACGTTGAATGTGGCGCGGCTGATGGGAGGCAGAAGGGTGGTTTTCCATCCGGGCGCGTATATGAAGCTGGAGCCTGCCCAGGCGCTTCAAATCGCTCTGGCTCAGCTTAAGGAAGTCATAATTGGCATGGATGAGAGAGGCTATTCGGATATGATAATCTGCCCTGAAACAATGGGCAAAAGCGGCCAGTTAGGCACGATTGACGAAGTTTTAGCTCTTTGCAGGACGGACGAGCGCATTCTGCCCTGCTTTGATTTCGGGCATATTTATGCGCGGAGCATAGGAAATATTAATTCCCGCGAGCAGTTTAAAGAGATTTTGGATAAAATAGAAAATGAACTGGGCTTTGAGCGGATGAGAAATATGCATATTCATTTCAGCCGGATTGAATATACCAAAGCGGGCGAAAAGATGCATCATACTTTTGCGGACGAGCAATGGGGGCCGGATTTTATTTTTCTGGCTCAGGCGCTATATGAAAAAAAGGCCGAGCCTGTAATTATATGCGAATCAAAAGGCACTATGGCAGAGGACGCCTTAAATATGAAAAATACCTATGAGCAACTTATTTCGGGTGCCGGTAAATAATGCTACACAAACATTAATATTTATGTTATTATATTGCGGGAGCTGCATTTTCGGAGGTATTATGCTGAACAGGCTTAAAACGCTCAAAGAGAATATGCTTGTGATGGGGCTGGACGGGCTTGTTGTTACGGACAGGGCGGATATATTCTATCTTTCGGGGCTGGAAAGCTCAAATTGTCTGATTTTGATCTCTGAAAAAGATATTCTGCTGACGGACAGCCGATATATCCTGGCTGCGCGATGCGCTCAGGAATGCTTTGAGCTCAGAGAAATTAATTCCTCCCTTGAAAAAGAAGCGGGCGCAATTATACGGGAATTAGGCCTTAAACGGGTGGGAGTGCAGGATATGTCTCTCAGCCTTGCGGCCTATATGGAAGTATCTCAGGGCGTACAGGGGGAGTTCCTGCCCGTGGGAGAAATGCTTAAAAAGCAGCGCGCGCTGAAATCCAAGAATGAATTGGAGGCTATAAAACGCGCGCAGGCTGTTACCGATTTTTCTTTTAATAAGCTTTTGGATTATCTCAGGCCGGGCATAAGCGAAAAGGATATAGCCTGCGAGCTGGAATATATAATGCGCCGGAACGGCGCGGACGGCCTGGCCTTTGAGACTATAGCGGCGGCCGGAGAAAACGGAGCCAAGCCGCATGCGCAGCCGGGCGGCTGCATAATAAAATCCGGGGCTTTTCTGACGCTGGATTTCGGCGCTAAAAAAGAGGGCTATTGCTCGGATATGACCAGAACCGTGGCGCTGGGAGAGCCTGGAAAAGAATTAAGAAAGCTCTATCAAATTGTATTGGACGCGCATAACCGGGCTAAGGAGCGGTTAAAGCCGGGAGCGGATACAAAGGATATAGATTATTCAGCGCGCGGATATATAGAAGCTCAGGGTTACGGCAAATATTTTGGGCACGGATTAGGGCACGGCGTGGGCATTGAAATTCATGAATTGCCCGTGCTCTCGTACAGGCGTCAAAGCGTGCTTGAGCCCGGCAACGTCGTTACCATCGAGCCCGGAATATACGTTCCCGGGCTGGGCGGAGTGCGCATAGAAAATATGTGTTTTATAACCGAAAGCGGATATGAGGATATTACGCGTTCGGATAATAATTTAATAATTTTATAATACGGAGGTAAGCTATGATTACAGCGGGTGATTTCAGGAAAGGCATTACGGTGGAGATAGACGGGAGCGTATTCGTCATCGTGGATTTTCTCCATGTTAAGCCGGGCAAGGGGGCCGCGTTTGTGCGCACCAAGCTTAAGAACGTCATGACGGGCGCGGTGCTGGAGCGCACGTTTAATCCCTCGGATAAATATCCGCTTGCTCATATAGAGCGCAAGGAAATGCAGTATTTATACGAGGACGGAGGGATATACTATTTTATGGACAACGAGACATACGATCAGCTTCCCCTCAATAAAGAGGAAGTGGAGGGCGCGCTGCCTTTTATGAAGGAAAATGATAATGTAAATATTAAATTTTACAAGGGCACAGCTTTTTCAGTTGAGCCGGAAAATTTCGTTGAGCTGAAGGTAGTGGATGCAGAGCCCGGAGTGCGCGGCGATACCGCCACTAACATAACTAAGCAGGCTACTCTGGAGACGGGCTATATATGTCCCGTGCCTCTGTTTGTCAACGTAGGGGATACTATCCGCGTAGATACCCGCACAGGCGAATATATGGAACGCGTATAAACATTAAATATAAAGGAGAATTTAAACATGATTATCAATGAAAAGGTTGCTTATCTCAAAGGGCTTATAGAGGGAGCCAATTTTGACACCAATACCACTGAAGGCAAGCTTATTTCTGAAATTGTTAATGCTTTGGAGCTTATTGCCTTTGATCTTGAAGAGCATGAGGAATCCATAGACGAGCTGGGCGCTTATGTGGACGAGCTGGACGGAGACCTGGCTGAGGCTGAGGCGGCTATTTACGGGGATGAATATGAGGACGACTGCTGCTGCGACGACGATTGCGACTGCGACGACGACTGCTGCTGCGGCTGCGAGGATGATGAGGACGAGGAAGAATAATATCCTTGCTTAAAAGCATGCGCAAAAGCCCCAGGGGGGCGGCGTGAGCGGCCTGAAAGGCCGCGCCCGCGCGCGGACGCGCGCCGGCGGCAGGCTGCGCCTGCCTCACGCCGCCCCCCTGGGGCTTTTGCGCATGCTTTCTCAATTTAAATTCAATTCAAAGCGCTTTTTTTGCTTCTTATTTATTAACGGCGTGCGGAAAAAAAGCTCCCTTTTCAGGGAGCTTTTTTGAATTTTTCGGCCGGCACGCCGCATACGGGACATTTAAAATCAGGCGGAAGCTCTCCCTTATGGAAATATCCGCATACTGTGCAGATATATCCCTCCTCCTGCGTTTTTTCAGGCGCCTGATAGGTGGGCGCGTTTTTGGGCGCGTTCCCTTTTATTACGTTGTGATAATATTCGTATGTCATAACGCGGCCGCTTTGAGCCAAGGCCGCGTCCTGCACTTTGGCGAAAAATACGGTATGAGTTCCTAAATCAGAGGAATTGATAACTTCGCAGAGCAGATAGCCTGCGCACCCCTTTTTTAAGACGGGCAGCCCCTGCTCCTCTTCCCAGGGCAGAGCGGAAAATTTATCTGTGTCTCTGGAGGATGAAAAGCCCAGCGTTCTGATTATTTCGGGCGAAATATCCTCGTTCAGGATGGATACCGAAAAGCGCCCCTGCTCTTTAATAAGGCCGTGAGTCGCGTTATTCTTATTCATGCTCAAAGCGATTACTTCGGGAGAACTGGTTATTTGAAATACAGTATTGACTATGCATGCGCCTTTTTGCACGCCTATGGCGTATAATCCGTAAGACAGCTTGTATAGAGTGCTTTTGTCCATTTTTATTACCTCCGTATTTAATCTTTTCCCTTTTTTAACATTGAATTTTATTGCGGGAAACATTATTCCAGCCTTGGACAGCTTGATTATACATCAGGACGCCTTAAATTTCAACGCTATTTTTATGACGCTGGAAAATTATTCTCTAAAGCGTCCGGCGCAGGCTGTGCCTGCGCCGGGCGCTTTTTTGCGGAAGCAAATGGTTTATTGCTGTGATTCAGCATGCTTTGAATATAAAGAAAGGCCTTATATAACGGGCTCTTTATCCTCCTGAATGACTTTCAGCCCTTTCATTTTAAATAAATTCATAAGCTGCTTGCGGCAGTCTCCGAAAACGGTAACTCTGTGCCAGCCTGCGTTCCAGTTATAGAGTATATTTTCGGCGTTCGCCCTGGCGGCCAGCTTTGAGCGGCATGCCTCCTCAAGCCCCACGTTTCCGACCGATTCAGAGGAATGTATAACTGTGTCAGCCTGCTCTTTTGGGTATATCATTGCGGTGGTAAGCTTTTCGCCGGCCGGGAAATACACCTGCACGGAAGCTCCCTGCTTATCCTCGGCATGGCTTCTTATGTAACAGCGGCATCTGCGCGGATCATTTTTGCCGTATACCTTTGAACATGCAACGCAATGAGCATATATAATCTGGTCGGAGGAGGTGTCTATAACAGGGTCCGAAACAAAGCCGGGCCGGCCCGTAAGATATTGAATGACAAGAGAGGTAACAGTGGCGCAGAGGTCCGCTTCGCATACGGCTACTATACCGTTATTGAGCATTTCATAATGGGACAGGCATGGATACATATGTTTGCCCCCGGCGTATTCACCGCCGTAGGAAAGAGACAGGCAGTCTATAGTTACTGCGTTCGCATGGGTGTCCGACATCATGGCTTTTATGGCAAGGTGCAGACGGGCGCTCTGGATAATTTCTTCCATAGACGGCTCTAAAGTCTGAGTAGTCTCCTCCGTCCAGCGTCGCGCTATGGCCTCCGCTTGGGCGGTGTCGGCCGCGTTATAATAAATGTTGAGGTCACTCGCCGTTTTATTTATAAATTTGCAGCCCCATGTTTGGCTGAAGCTCTTTTCTCCGTCTGTTAAATCCATGCCTGATACGGTTAATATAGTTGTCTCTCTCATTTTATGCAGCACGTCGAAGAGCCGGACCGCTTTGGCTATTTCTCCGTAATCCAGAGTGGAAAGCAAGGGCACTGGCAGCTTTTCGCTGCGGATTACGTTGGCTGAAAATACTAAAGCGGAGCCGCTGCCGCAGAAAGGCACGTCGGCGATGATGGTGGGCAGTCCTTCGGCCGCCTGGTGGCTGTAAAATACGTCAATAAATTTCCAGCAGGTCATAAGCAGTACCAGTACGCCGTCGTATTTTTTCAAATCCGCTTCATAATCCGCCTGTGCCTGAGCCAGTTCGGTATAACTGACTACGTCAAAATCCATATCCGGATTTATTTCTCTTATGGGAGCCGTCACCCGCTCCAATTCCTTGTCCGCGTCATGATTTATGCATGGCCAGCAGGGGACGTCCGGATTTTCTCTTACCGCGACAATTTTAACAATAGTTTTTCTCATAAAATGCCTCCGTTTATTTATTATCCGCTGTCCGGATACAGGCATTTTAATTTTATTGAGCCGGCAAGTCAATATGCCTGAGCGTCCAGGTTAATTTTGATGAAATGAATAGCAGCATTAATGAAAGCGCTCGCTGTTTTTATATTCGGAAGGTGAAATGCCGTACAGCTTTTTGAATTGATTAGTATAGCTGCTTATGCTTGAATATCCGTATTTCCGGGCTATTTGCTTTATGGAAACGCCCGCGCTCTGCAATTCGCGGCAGGATTGCCTTAAACGCAGGCGCCGCCAATAGCTGTAGGGCGTTATTCCTGTCGCTTCCTTAAAAAGCTTAATTATATATTCTTTAGTATAATGATATTGATGGGCAAGCTGGGATAGAGAAAAATTGGATTCTATATTGTTTTCCATATAATGAATCATATCTGAGGCTATAGACGTGTCTGCGCGAGCAGAATTGCTTTTGGAAGCAGTTAAAAGCATTTCAAACAGAATATGATTTAATAGGGCGGATTCCATTAATTCGGGTTCCTCCCAATTTCTATCTTCAAATTCCTTTATGCTGCTGTCTATTATATTAAGTCCGATATTGATATTATTATGCAGATTTAATATATCGTCAGTATATGCCTGCGCGGTTTCTCCCGTATAATGCATCCAATAGAATTCCCATTCACAGCCGCCTGCGGCGGCGTAGCTATGTTTTTGATTTTTGGGAATAATTACTGCGCTCCCCTGGAGAGCGGCGATATTCCTGTCCTCTATGTTTATAAGGCCTTTGCCCTTTCTGGTTAATAAGAGCAAATTAGTATCCAGTCCGCTCTGCCTTTGGATGTAATATAATTGGTTTACCTTATGCCAGCCCATATTCAAAATATGCGCCGCCGATTTATATCGCCCGGACGGACGGCCGGTATTATAAAATTTAACTTGTCCAAAATCTCCCGAAACGCTGTAATCCCGCATTAGCGACCTCCGTTAAGGGTATAATAATTTAAGGCGGCGTTTCACAAAAGCGGATACGGCTTCTTTGCGGCGGTTTTGCGCCGCTGAAGCGCTGCGGGAATTTGGAATTCGCCGGAGAGCCCGCGTTCCAGCGCTTTATTCGGGCGCAGAACAGCTTTGCAAACGTCGCCGTGCGCTTCTTTAATGGCGCTGCCTTAATACGCATTATATTATAGCAAATTGCGCAGATAATACAATCAAAACGCAATGCGTTTTTGTGGGAATGCCCTTTTATATGGGAGAGCGGGGCTGTTGGCTGAAAATTTATTAATAAAAATCGTTTGTCAGCCTTTGCGCAGCCCCAGGCCGCTGACGTCCACTAAAATTACGTCCTCTCCGAATTTGCATATCTTATTCCAGGGGACGATAATATCCTTGCCCCCCTTGAAAATAGAAGTTATGCCGCATTGCCCCGGCACGACAATCGCTTCTATTTTTCCGCAGGAAACGTCTATGATTACATCGCATATGCAGCCCAGACGTTTGCCGTCGCATAGATTGACCACTTCTTTTTGCCGTAAGTCGGTATACCGTTCGCTCATATTTTGCGCCTCCGTTCTGCTGTTTATTATATATTGTATGCGGTTCTTTTTGTTTTATTGCTTTAGACAATATAATCGGAGCGCAATTTGCTCAGGAAAGAGCGGTTTTTCGGCTTGCTCCGCTCAAGGCGGTCCCTCGGCGTTTCCGCGTCCTGCTCGTAGGCGGGATTGAAAAATATATTTTTTCTTGCGAACGTGCTGCGTTTTAATAATATTGTTTATTTAATTTGCTACAAATTACCTGTAATATTTCTAAAATAATATAGCAAAATAATATCAGAAACTTCTTAAGGAGGTGAATTTTAAATGGCGTCAAGCAATAAACTTGTGGTTCCCGAGGCGAAGCAGGCTATGGACAACTTCAAATATGAAGTGGCCAGCTCCATGGGAGTAAACCTTAAGCAGGGCTATAACGGCGATCTGACTGCAAAGCAGAACGGCAGCGTAGGCGGCGAGATGGTTCGCAGGATGATCGAGTCGTATCAGCGCGGCAACAAGTAAGTTATATTATTGGAAAATAATAATTTTTAATCAGGAGGTGAAAAAGAAATGGCTAGAAGCAATAAGCTGGTTGTACCCGAAGCTAAGCAGGCTATGAACAATCTCAAGAACGAGGTTGCCAAGCAGGTGGGAGTTAATCTCAAGCAGGGCTATAACGGCGATTTAACTTCCCGCGAGGCTGGTTCTATCGGCGGCGAGATGGTTAAGCGCATGATTGAATCCTATGAAAGAACCTCTAAATAATCTTTAGAGAGGGTTACGAAAATATTTATTATGAATATTTTCGCAAAGAGAAGCGGAAACGCTTCTCTTTTTTTTATCATTTTTAAAAAGGTGCGATGTTTCTAAAAGTTAGTTTTGTGCTAATTTAATATGCGAAAAAGATAGGTTTGAGCATTTACTATTTCATAAAAAACAGTTAAAATATTATTAATACAATGAAAGGGGATATGCAAATGAAAAAGTTTCTTGGCGTTCTTTTATCTGTATGCCTGCTGCTGGGCCTGACGGCTTTTCCGGCGGCCGCTTCGGGAGAAACGTCTGATAGAGTGATGTTCGTTCAATGCGACACTCAAAATATGACGGCGAATTTTTATTTTACTCCCAATCCAGGAGCGTACTGGTCGGAAATGGGAATCTATACAGAGCCTCAGGATGGCTGGGATCAGGATTCGTCCGGCAAATTAGTAAGGCTTTCCAATATTGTTCCCAGTTCTCTTTGGAGAGTGGGCCCCAGCTCTATGACTGACGGGGACGGCAAGGTAAATGGCACGCAGATATTGGACAGTCATTTTGAATTTACCGCAGGCGTTACATATTACGTTTATATGTGCTATTACGATGGCGCGAATTGGAACGTTATACCTGACTATTATTCCTTCGTATTTGAAGACGGCCCGGCTGACGGCGACGTTTTTGACGAAGATCAGCTTGTCCTTCACGCCGATATGAATAACACTAAAATTACTACCGACGCGGGCGCCGGCTCATTTTTTGAAGTGACGTTTGATTCTATCTATGCTTCGGGCACTCCTGACGACGGCTGCTACAGGCGTGATTTTAATCAGAATGTTAAGAGAAACGCTTCCAGCACAGTTCTGGGTATTGACAATAACGGCGGAGAAATCGGAATCAGTTTTCAGGGATACCGCTGGAATGGAGGCGGGACTGACGAAAACTTCTATTTTACCGGTGAGGCAGAGGGCTGCGACGGCATATATCTTATCAGCAAGACGGGCGAAACTGCAAGGGCGGAAGTAGAATATTCCCTTTACCGCTATCAGGTTATCATTCCCGCGGGCTTTGACGGCTATGTGAGCATACCCAACACCCGCATAGGCAAGGGAAATTCCGAAGAGAGCGTGGGCAATTATGACCACAGCGCTGATCAATACATACTTTACTGGTCTCCCTCGCTGTTTGTTCAAACTAAGACGGCGGACGCCGCGGACGTTAATTTTAACGCCTTCGGCAGCCTGTTCTATAAGGTTGGAGAGAACGCGCCGGTTCCCGGGGATGACGCCGCCGACCAAATAGAAGAGCTCCTTGGAGAGCTTCCTGAAAGCATAAATGCCGCTAATATGCAGTCGGTTAAGGAAACTCTGGACGCTGTTAGCGAGCTTTTAACGGCTAATCCTGATTTGGAGGAACAGTTTGCCGCTCAATATCAGGCTGCGCTGAGCGCTTATAATGCCGTTGCCGCCGTTGTGGCCGATATGGACGAGGCTATTGCTGATTTGGCTGACGCTGAGATGAACGAGGCCAACGAGGCCGCCTGGAAAGAGGCGATAAAAGAGCTTTATTCCATAATAGCTTCGGCTGAGGAGGACGGCGTGGACGTTTCCGGCCTTAAGGAAGAAGCGGACGCTTACGCCGCGGATTTTGCAAAAGCTTACGGCTATGCCTGGAATACCGTTAAGCCCGGCATACCGGTGATTTTGGTATTCTGGCCGCCGCTTTAGCCGCTGCCGCCGGTTCGGGCGCGATTGCTTTAAGAAGAAAGAGAAGATAAATTCTTTTCCGCTATATGTAAGGAGCCGTCTGAGCCAAAATGCAGCTGCGATTGCGCGTTCAGAACGGCTCCTTTTTTAATTATGAAAGGTTATTGGAGGGCTATATGGGCAAATTATTCCGCAAACTATCCGCGTTAGTTTTTTCTGTTATTCCTTTTTCCGAATGCCAAGCTGAAAAAGACGAAGCCCATTTTTCCGTTATGAGCAATCAAGACAATGCGCAGGGAGAAAAAATGCTCTTGGGGACATGGGTGGCGTATTGCAATATGAATGCCGGCCGGCTTTCTATGGAAGAGCAAACTGCGCGCTTTAAAGACGCCGGCTTGAATTTTATTATTTACGGAGCCTGGATTAACGATGATAAAGAACCGGTTAAACGCAATTTATCTGATGTAAACTGGTGGAAACATGTGGATTCCGTTATGGGCAGATACGGAATGAAATATCTTTTCGGCTCCGCCGCGGCAGGTGCTAACACTATAGCCAACGTGCCCGGCTCCATAGAAAATAATCTGAAAGAAGAAGCGGTCAGAAATGCTGAAAATATAGTTCCGCAGCTTCAGAATTGCAATGGATTTGTAGTGCTGGACGAGCCCCGGGGCTCTCAGCTTGGTTTGGTGGGCAAGGCGTGCAGAGAATATGCCGGCATAAAAAAAGGAATATATCCCTTTGTAAATCTTTTTCCCAGCGTTGTTGCGGGATTAATTGGCTGGGAGGGCATATGCGGCTCCTATCAAAACTATTTTGAAGAATTTATTGCTTCGGCGGGCAAAGAAAATTTAGAGTATATCAGCCACGACAGCTATCCTTTTAACGCGGACAGCACGGACTTCAGCTTTTATAATGATTTGGAGGTAATGCGGAAAACGGGTTTGAAATACGGACTCAAAACTCACGGCTTTCCGCAGCTATGCGCCTGGGAGGGCAAAAGAATGCCCAATATAAACGAGGTGCGCTGGAATTGTTATTCTTATCTTGCGTATGGTTTTAAAGCGCTTACATATTTTAATTATACTATGTGGATGGGCGAAAATTGCTTTGACGGCCTTATTGATAATCAAACGGGAGAAGTGCGTCATCCTGAACTTTGGGAAGAGGTTAAAAAGCTTAATTATCAAATGCTGGCCGCAAGCGATATAATATTAAATGTTGACTGTATTTTAGCGGGGCATACTACTCTTGATAATATTCCCGGTTTTATGGCAGGCTCTTCCATTGAGCAGCCGCGGGTTGTTTCTGAATTGCCTGAACATTCGTTAATTAGCGCTCCCGAAGGGGCCGATCTGATAATATCATATTTTAAGGCTAAGGATAACTCGGAGCCTTACGTCATGCTATTTAATAAATCTTTTGATAAAACAGTGGATAATATGACTTTTACCCTGGACAAGAACGGCGGAATTGCTTATTTGGAGGCATTTATTCCCGATAATAAGCAATATGAGAGAATAGAAATTATAAATAATTCCTTTAATTATTCGCTTAAACAAGGAGAAGGCGTATTTATACGTTTGGGCGGAGATATTGATATTGATAAATATTCCGCTCTGTAATTGATTTTTAAGTTTGGATAATTCTTAAAAAGGGCAGTCTGTTTGAGCAGATTGCCCGTTATTTTATTTTAACGCCCAAAGGGGGGCGGCGCGGCGGGCGGCTTTTCCGCCCGTCGGCTTTATCCCTGCTAAGGAAAAGTCAGCTTTTCCTTAAACGGGATAAAGCATAATTTCAGCGTCCCGCAGGGACGCTGAAATCCCGCGCCGCCCCCCTTTGGGCGTTAAAATAAAACAACGGGCTTGCATTAAGACGGATGCAGCCTGAAAATCTTTATATAAATCCATTGTAAAATTTGCGGAATTGTGTTAATATGTCAGACGTGGCTGTTTCAAGAACAGTTTTTAGCGTTATTTATTATTTTATAAAGGAGCTGTAAAATGGGGCGTGTAGAAGCCAGGGAAATTGCATTTAAGCTGCTGTTTGAATCGTCTTTTAATCATCAGACGCCGCCCGAGGGGTATTTGGCGCTGTTTGAGCCGGTGCAGCTTACGGACGCCGATTTGCTTTATATTCAAAGCGTATTGGACAGCTTTAATTTTAATAAGGCCCAGATTGATCAAATGATTGCCCGAAAGCTGGTTGCCTGGACGCCTGAACGCCTTCCGCGCACAGATATGGCCATATTGCGGCTGGCGGTGTGCGAAATGCTTTTTATTAACGACGTTCCGCCCAAAGCGTCTATCGATCAGGCTGTAGAATTGGCCAAAAAATATTGCAATGATAAATCCCCGTCTTATATTAACGGCATTCTGAACGCTTGTTTTAAGGAGTTATGATATTTTTAGGCATTGATACAAGTTGTTATACTACTTCCATAGCGGCTGTGGATGAAAACGGAAACGTGCTCTCAGATCAGCGCAAGCTGCTTAATGTGCCTGATGGCCAGCGCGGCCTCAGGCAGAGCGAGGGATTCTATCAGCACGTTAACGCTCTGCCCACTCTCTATGAAAAGCTGTTGGGCGAAATTGACGAGAGGCCCCAATGCATATGCGTGAGCGCTACGCCAAGAGCATGCCAGGGTTCGTATATGCCCGTGTTTTATGCGGGCGTGCGCATGGCCGAGATGGTATCCCAGGCCCTGGGAATCAAGCTTTATATGTCCGACCATCAGCGGGGGCATGTAATGGCCGCGCTAAGCGGATGTGCGCTTAAGCAGGATAAATTTATTGCGGTTCATCTTTCGGGGGGTACAACCGAAATATTAAATGTGGAAATAATGAAGAATCAGCCTGAATGCGCCCTTATATCGGGTACGGGAGATATAAGCGCGGGCCAGCTTTTGGACAGGCTGGGAGTCAAAATGGGCTTTTCCTTTCCGGCGGGCAGATTTATGGATGAATTGGCCATATCTCACGAGGGCAGGCGCATACGCATTCCTTCTTATGCGGATTCTGAAAAATGCAGCTTTTCGGGCACTGAGACGGCGGCGCTGAGGGCGCTTAATAACGGAGTGGATAAAACCACGGTGGCCGAGGGAGTTATGTTTGCCGTATGCGAAGCGCTGTCTAAGCTTATATATAACGCGGCGTTAAAAACGGGAGTGTTTGACGTGCTTATAACCGGGGGCGTTGCTTCGAGCAAATATCTCAGGGCGCATCTTCAAAGCATTCTGGGAGAACAGTATGCGGGTATAAAGGTATATTTTACTCAGCCGCGTCTGAGCTCGGATAACGCCGTGGGCACAGCGCTGCTGGCCAGGGCGCGATATACATATCTCACCAAAGGCGAATAATTATGTATCATAGAAGCATAAGCGTTACTGAATTGAATAATTATACAAACAGCCTGCTGAAAGAAGATCCTGTTTTAAGCGGGATTTCAGTAACGGGCGAGATTGCCGGCTATAAGAGGCATAGCTCCGGGCATATCTATTTTACTCTTAAGGATTCATCCGCGGCCGTCAACTGTTCCTATTTCAGGCAGTATAATTATGCTCTGGAATTTGATTTGCGGGACGGAATGCTTGTTGAGGTTGTGGCTGACGCCGGCATCTATGAAAGAGACGGCAAATTTCAGCTCTATGTTTACGGGGTTAAGCAGGCCGGCAGGGGAGATATATTGCTTAAGCTGGAGGAGCTTAAAAAACGGCTTGAGGCGGAGGGGCTTTTTGACCAGGAGCAAAAGCGTCCTCTGCCTTATTTTGCAAGCAGAATCGGGGTTGTTACTTCTCCTACCGGAGCGGTTATACGGGATATTATAAACGTATCCCGCAGGCGCTTTAATAATGTCGGCATTCTGCTGGCGCCTGTGCTGGTGCAGGGAGATGGAGCGCCTGAGAGTATTGCGCGCGGAATAAAATATATAGGCACTCAGGATGTGGACGTAGTCATAGTAGGGCGGGGAGGCGGCTCGGTAGAGGATTTATGGGCCTTTAACAGCGAAGAGGTAGTACGCGCCATAAGAGACTGCCCTGCGCCTGTTATTTCTGCCGTAGGCCACGAAACTGATTATACTTTGGCCGACCTTGCGGCGGATATGCGCGCCCCTACGCCCAGCGCTGCGGCCGAGCTGGCCGTTAAAGAACGCTCTGAACTTGAACAGGAGCTGGCTGGATACGGCCGCAGGGCGCTTAGAGCGGCTCAAAATGGCTTGAACGGGGCGGCTCAAAGAATTAAGCTGATCAGACGCAGCTTGGATCTGCTTAATCCGCAGGGGCTGGTTATATCCAGGCGAAAAGAATTGGAAGGATATGGCCAAAGACTGATTAAATGTTTGGACGCCCGGCTGAACGGTTCCGAGCTGCGCCTGGAGGCGCTTAAAGGGCGAGCCCAGGCGGTGAATCCGCTTAACGTGCTTTCCAGGGGATATGCGCTGGTATACGAGGGGGAAAGGCTTATAAAGGGACCGGAGCAGGTGGAAAAGGGCGCCTTGCTGGATATAAGGCTGGCCGGAGGCGTGCTGAGGGCCAAGGCTGTTAAGTCAGAGGAGGATTAAGCGGGACGTTAGTCCGGGCTTTTGGATAAATTATAATTGCGGAATACGTTTTTTATGCGGAGAGAGGCGGAATAAGATGAAATTAAATTTTGAGCAGTCAATGGAAAAGCTGGAGGAATTAATTTCCGAATTAGAGCAGGGAACTTTATCTCTTGAGGATTCTATAAAGGCCTCAGAACAGGCGGCTAAGCTGATTATAGACTGTGAAAAATATCTGAGCCAATGCCAGGGCAAGCTGGAAATCCTTAAGAAGGAGGACGGGCTGCTTGCAATTGGGCAGTTTGACGCTGAGGAGGAAAACGAGCATGAGCTGCTTTAAAGAGCAATTGGCGGGATACGGAGAATTAACAGAGAGAGAATTGGATAGATATCTGAGTTTAGATGCGGAAGTGCCTGAGGAATTGGCGAAGGCTATGGCTTACAGCCTTCAGGCGGGAGGGAAACGCCTGCGGCCTGCGCTTGTGATTAACGCCTGCGAAATTATGGGAGGCACTCCAAAGGATGCTCTGCCTTATGCCTGCGCTCTGGAGATGATACATACATATTCGCTGATACATGACGATTTGCCCGCCTTGGATAATGACAATCTCAGAAGAGGGAAGCCCACCAGTCATGTGGTGTTTGGCGAGGCAAAAGCCATTCTGACGGGAGACGCGCTTTTGAGTTATGCTTTTGAAATCATGCTGAACGCAGCCTGTGATTCAAACGGAATACGCGCCTGCCGGCATATAGCCCGCGCGGCGGGCATAAGGGGAATGGTGGGAGGCCAATGGGAAGATGTTTCTAATGAAGGAAAGGCAATATCTTCTCATATGCTCAGATATATACATGAGCATAAAACGGCGGATATGATAACAGGAGGACTGATGGCTGGCGGAGCTGCTGCTGGCGCGGAAGAATCAGAACTATCCGGCCTGAAAGCATATGGCTTAAATATAGGGCTGGCTTTTCAGATAACTGATGATATATTGGATGTTACAGGAAGTCAGGAGGAGATGGGCAAAAGCCTGGGCAAGGACGCTGAAGAAAAAAAGGCTACTTATGTTGCGCTGTTTGGAGTGGATAAGGCTTATCAAGCGGCGAGAGAGCATATAAACGCGGCCAAGGACGCTCTGGCGGCTTATAATAACACTCATTTTCTCGTTCAGCTCGCCGATTTTATTTTAACGCGCAGAAGCTGAGATATTGGTTATGGGCTTGCATATGTCTGCATAGCAATTGCGTTATCTTATATTTTGACGCGCGTATGTCAGTAAACTCCGCTTATAAAGAAAAAATAAAGCGATCTCATTTTTTCTTCTATCATGAGAAGATGAGACGCTTTTTTGTTTAACGGGGGCGCCCCGCCCTCAATGTAGGGCGCCGTTAATTATAAATCTCTGACACGTTTTAATACATATCCTAAAATTATATTATGCTTCCGGGCTATAATGCCGGCGCCCTGGCCGTCCGGACGCGTCCGGCGTTTTAAATTAGGACCATTGATTTATTGCCGCGTCCGTCCGGCAATATAAATCCCGCCCGCGCCCCGGAGCCGCGGCGGCTTATTCCTTTCCCGGCTTAAGCGTTGTCCGGACGTTTTTTGGCTTTTATGCTGAGAAAAGCATTCTTTTTTGAGAGAAGCTGTTATAGCGCGGCTTTTTATGGTTCCAGGACTACTTTACTTTTATTATAGTAACGCGCGACGGCTGTGTTTTTCCAGTTATCGGGATTGGCGGTTATGTCGTCGAAAAACAATACGCGGGGTTTAACGCTGAACGGCCTGAGAATTGCTTCGTCTATTTCGGGATTGCGGAGTATTTCCAGACGCTCATCCTGCTCCGCTTTATATTGGGCCGCCTCTCCTGTTATTATGGAGCGGGCCGCCGAATAGGAAGCAATGGAATTCAGGCCCTTCTGCCCGAAAACTGTTAATCCGAATATAAGGGCAAAAACAATTAATAAGCATACAGCATATTTTTTAAGAGGCTGAAGCATTTCCTTTATACCGTTAATATTTTGGGCAATTTCTCCGGAGGATTGAATTTTGCGGTGCAGCCAGCCCGAACAGCAGAAAATTGTAAACGCTGCAAAAAATACATAGGAATAAAAATTCACATTTAATATGCGCCCGGCGCCCTGTTCCTGCAATACATAGAGGGTTGGCGTAAAATTGGCGGCAAACAGGCAATAAGCCGCGCCAATCCAAAGCAGCGGATATTTAAAGCTTAGATTTGTTTTTGAGGCGGCCAGATATAAAAAGGGAGTAATAAGAATAAAAAGGAGGAGCATGGGCGCGGTAGTCCATTCCCCGAACATTTTTAATGCTTCATAAAGGGAGAGCAGGATTGCCGTCACGGGGGAGGCGCTTTGGCCCAGCGCCTGCTGGCGAATAGCGTTGCCCGGACAAACAGCGCTTATTATGAACGCCGCGCCGCAAAGCAGCAGGCAGATAAGCGCATTCCAGCGCATGCGTTTCTTTTTTAAAAAGGCGGCGGCGGTTATAAGCGCATTAATTAAGAGCGCTATAAGTACGGTGACGTAATTGCCCCCTCCAACTATGAAAAAAAGCAGGGCGGCTAATATGCCGCATATAATCCGAACGGCTTTTTTAACGCAGAATTCGCTCATTAAAAGCAGACTGACCGCCGTGAGAAGAAAGGCGTAGAATAGGGTATAGTACATTGAACCGTTATACCAATAAAAAGCCTGCGAGGGAGAGGGAACGAACTGTATGCAGACAGCCGTCAGAATCAGACCGATTATCATATATAGATGTTTATCCAGCTTGAACCATTTGACAAGCACGACATAGAAAAACAGCATGCAGCCGAAAATCAGGCCGCCAAGAGTTAATATGGTGGATATGAAATAGGCGCCCTCTCCGAATATAGCGGGCTGAAGCGTCATGAGAAATACGCCGGCAAAAGAGCCCTGCCAGGTTTCATATATCTGGCCCGTTTTTTCCAGGCCGGCTTTTATTACCTGCGCCAGGGAATTAGTTTCGCGCCAGGCGTCCGCCGTTGTCTGCGAAAAAGAAAAATCGTCCGCCGATGGAGCGTTATAAAAGGAAATGGCTATAAGAGGTATTATAGATAATATAAAAGCAGCCAATACTATATAACTGAATATTTTTATGCCCCTGGATGCGTTCATGCGTGTTCCTCCCCGAATTTCTGCTTATTAGAGAATGTCTGCATGAACGTTCACGGCGGCCTTTGCGGCTGTTTTTATGCCCCGAGGCGCCGCCGGCAGGCGCAGCGGAAGCTGCGCCTGCCCGTATCCGACTCGTCGGGCGCGGAAATTGCCGTAAATTCCATCCGTTCTCCTCATGCAGACATTCCTTAAAGCTATTTGAAAGATTTTTCATTATTTTGACGGCAAAAGATTAACTTAAAGCTAACTATACTTGAAACCCGGCGCTTTGTCAAGGCGCTTTAAAATATTGACGGAGGGCTTTTATAAGTGTTATAATTAAACAATATAAAGGAATTTATTCATTTATAAATATATAATAGAAGGATGCCGTGAAATGAGTACATTTAAAAAAGTTACGAACATTATAAGCTGGGTAATTATAATTATACTGATAGTGCTTATAATTTTTGTGCTGGCTGCAAAGGCTAATAACAAGGTTCCCAAAGTGTTCGGCTATGGTATGCTTAAGCTGATATCGGGCAGCATGGAGCCCACCTATATGACGGACGAATATATTCTGATTCAAAGCGTGGATGAGGATCAATTAAAGGTGGGGGACGTTATTGCTTTTTATTCGACGGATCCTCATATATACGGAAAAATCAATACTCACCGCATTATTGCAATAGACCAAGAGAGCGGAGAAATGACGACAAAAGGGGACGCTAATCTGAGCCAGGATCGGACTACCGTGACATACGACAGAGTGGTGGGCAGGGTTGTGACAGGTCTGCCCGTTATGACCTTTTTGGGCAAATGGCTGAGCAAAACCTGGGTTATAGTTATTATTGTCTCTCTGGCAGTGGGTTGGTTTGTCGGGCAAAGCGTATATAATTATTATCAGAGCAAAAAGATGCATGCCGCCGATACTGCCGGGACAGTGGAGGATTTAGAGATGTATATGCAGAATTCGGATAATGATTGTCAGGACGAAAACATAAATGAGGAGAAGCCGCCCGAACCAAGCGGAGGAGAGGACAATTAACAGAAAATTGCCCTGCGCGTAATATAATTGTAATTAAATGATATTTATTTTTTGACGAAAATAATGTATAATATATATAGCATAAATTTAAGGATGTGATAATTCTAATGCCTGTAAATAGAAGTTCCCGAAAAAAGCAAGCTGAAGGCAGACGTGCTGGAGCGCCGGCGGCCTCCAAGAGTAAAAGCAGAAAGAAGAAAAACAGCCTGCTTATTTATAACGCGGTGACTGTGGTGCTGGTGGTGGGTATTTGTTTTTGCGGCTATACTGTAGCTATAAAAAAGATAGACGACAGCACTGCCGCAGGAATATATAACGCGGTGAACGAAGGCAGAACCTTAACTGCGGCTGATCCTGACGCTACTCTTGCGCCTGACCAGACCGTTCAGGAATGGAACGATTTTCCTACGGATTATATTCCGCCGCTGGACGCCGTAGAGGATGAGAAGCCCAGCACTATTATTCCGCCTACTCAGAGCGATAAGGAATACGGTTATGTCAACCAGGTGGAGACTATCTGGAAGCTTCATGAAGAGGTTAATCCGGATGTTGTAGCGTTTATATATGTGCCCGGACTGAAAATCAGCTATCCAGTTTGTCAGACGGGCGAGGGAAGCTATTACGAGACTCATGATTATGAGGGCAATCCAAGAAAAGCCGGAGCTATATTCATGAGCGATAAAAGCTCTATAAATCCCATCGGACGCAATATCGTAATACATGGGCATAATATGAAGGACGAGACTATGTTCGGGAATTTGAAGAATTATGTAGGCAATAATTCGGATTTTATAAAAATGAATAACCGCATATATCTCGATACTCTTTACGGCTCATATCGATATGAAATATTCGCTGCGTATATAGTGGATAAGGACGCCGAAGAATATAGGACGGTGGGCTTTGCTTCAGACGATTCTTTTCTTAACTGGTGCAATACAATACAATCCATGGGCAAATATACTAATTCAACTACCTTTACCGCTAACGACAGAATTTTAACTCTTTCTACCTGCCATGATTCGGCTACGGATAACCGTACCATAATTCATGCCAAGCTGGTATGGCCCGATCCTAACCAGACGGGAACGGAATCACCTTCAGCTACAACTCAAACGCCGTCTGCAACCGCTCCGAGCACTACTGCTCCGACTGAGAGCAATCTGCCTGATAAGGTCAGGGTTTCGCTCAGCAATGAGAACGGCCGCCTGAATATAAGAAAAGAGCCCTCCACTGAGTCCGGAGTGGTTGTGGCGGTATATCACGGTACGGTGCTTAAAGTTATTGGAGAAGAGGGAGACTGGTATAAAGTAATGTTCTCGGAGAGCGATACGTTTGAGGACGGCGGAGGTTATGTGCATAAGGATTACGTTGTTCCCGAAAGCGGTTAAGATATTAAAGATATGAATTTAAAAGGGCCTCCTGATTAATATTAATCAGGAGGCCCTTTGCTTTTGCCCGAAGACGGAAAAACAGGCGCGGGGGCGCGCCGTCTGCGGCCGCAGGCCGCAGGGCCGGGCCGGAGGCCCTGCCGGGGCAGGCATTAGCCTGCCCCACGGCGCGCCCCCGCGCCTGTTTTTCCGTCTCCGGACATATTTTATATTATTCCTCAGCCTGAACAGCGGCGGCTTCCATTACCTTTGCCGCAATGTTAGGCGGAGCCTCTTCGTATCTTTCAAACCACATATCAAAATTTCCTCTGGCTTGAGTCATAGAACGAAGATCGGTAGAATATTTAAGCATTTCCGCATAGGGAACTTCTGCAACAACCTTTTGCCCATCTTCAACAGGGCTCATGCCTAATATTCTGCCCCGGCGTTTGTTTAAATCGCCTATAATGTCGCCCATGTAATCGTCGGGGACAATGACCTCAACATGATATATGGGCTCTAATAATACGGGATTGGCCTCCTTAAGGCCTTTTTTATATGCCAGAGAGGCGGCGATTTTAAAGGCCATTTCTGAAGAGTCAACGTCGTGATAGGAGCCGTCGTATAGGGTGCATCGCAGATTTACTACGGGATACCCGGCCAGCACGCCTTTCTTAACGCATTCAAGCAGCCCTTTTTCTACGGCTGGGATATATGCTCTGGGCACGACGCCGCCCACTACTTTATCAACAAATTCAAAATTTGCGCTGCCGTCTGAAATGGGCTCAAATTCAATCCAGCAATGTCCGTATTGGCCGTGTCCGCCCGATTGCTTTTTATGTTTGCCTTCCGCCTTGACGGATTTTTTAATGGCCTCGCGATACGGAATTTTGGGATCTGCCAGCACAATTTCAGCATTGAATTTATTTTTCAGCTTTTTGCTGATAATCTCCAGATGCATTTCGCCCAAGCCGCTTATCTGCATTTCGTTTGTTTCTTCATTCTTGGAAAGCTTAAAGGTTATATCCTCTTCTTCCAGGCGCCGCAGGCCGTTAAAGACTTTATCTTCTTCCCCCTGCTTTTTGGGGAACACGCTCATGGTTATGGAAGGCTTGGGAATTTCGGGAATGGGGAATATGAGCTTATTGCTCTCTGTGCAAAGGGTATGATATGTAAGAGTATATTGAAGCTTGGCCACCGCGCCTATATCCCCCGCGTTAAGCTGATCTTCAGGGATTTGCTTTTTCCCCCTCATAGTATAAATAGTGCCGGCTTTTTCGCTTTTTTCTATATTGGCGTTATATAACGGCGTATCAGATTTTATAACTCCTGAAATAACCTTAAACAGGGAGAGCTTGCCCACGAATGGGTCGGTAATGGTTTTAAAGACCTGAGCCGCAAAGCTGCCTGAAGAATCGCATGCTATCTCGCCGTCCGAACCGTCAGCCTTCTTGCAGGGATATTTTTTACCCGCGCAGGAGGGGAACAGGGCTATAATCTGCTCCAGAAGGAAATTAGTGCATTTGCTTTCCAGAGCGCTTCCGCCGCAGACGGGCACGGTGCTGCCGCTGTGCACGCCTTTGAGCAGCCCGTTTATAATTTCTTCAGTTGTAAGCGCCTCGTCAGCAAAATATTTTTCCAGCAATTCCTCGTCGTTTTCTGCCGCCGCTTCTATAAGACGGCCGCGGGCGTCATTAAGCTGCTCGGCCATATGGGCCGGCGTGTCTATTTTTTCAATATTTTTGCCGTTAAATTTATATGATTCATTGGAGGCGACGTCCACATAGCCGGTCATAACCCCGTTTTCCATTATAGGATACTGAATGGGAGCTATGGAAGTGCCGTATTTTTCCTCCAGCTGTGTCAGCACCTTCAAATAATTTGCGTTTTCCCTATCCATTTGATTTATGAAAATAATTCTGGGCAGGTTTTTCTTTTTGGTCATATTCATGGCGTTTTCCGCTCCGACGTTCAGGCCGGAGACCGCGCTCATGACTATTACCGCGCCGTCGGCCGCGTTAAGCGCGCCGATTGCTTCGCCAAGGAAATCAAAGTATCCCGGGCAGTCTATAATATTGATTTTATAATTGTTGTATTGGACAGGCGCCAGGGAAGCGCTGATTGATATGTGTCGTTTAATTTCTTCCGGATCATAATCGCTGACTGTGTTGCCATCCTCTATTTTTCCAAAGCGGTCCGCGGCGCCCGTACCAAAGAGGATGGATTCGGTAAGGGTGGTTTTTCCGTCTCCGCCGTGTCCCATGAACGCTATATTCCGTATATTTTCCGCTTTATATTGCATAATAAAGCCCCTTTCATATTTTATTTTAACAGAACATGATTATATAAATATGATCGGGCGGAGTGTTTTCAGTCATATTGCCTCCGGCTCCCGGCGGATAAAAATTTGGAACGTGCAGCGCCTGGGCCGCCGGGTAACAGGCACCTTTAATATAATAATATATTTCGGATTGGATTTCAAGATGTTAAAATAAAAAAAATTATTTTTTTGATTGTCAGCCTACGGCGGGAGAAAAATTCAGGGCAGGAATAAAGGAGTTTTTATAAAACGGCGCGGCGCGTCGGCCGGCTGAAGCCGGCCGCCCTTGGGTGAAATAGAAGAACTGCCGTTAAGGCAGTTCTTCTATTTCACCGAGGGGCAGCTTTTAACGCGCTTGTACGCGCGTTAAAAGCCCGCGCCGCGCCGTTTATTTCCGTTTTGATTTTCAGGCCGTCCGGCTGAAAAAAATCAAGGCGCTGCAAATTCAATTATTTTTTCTTTCTTAAGGCTAACGCGCCCGAGCAGGCCGCAGCGGCAAAAGCGTAGGCTATAAGCGAGAAGTCGCCCGTATCAGCCGGAGGCTGCTCGCTGGAAGTGGAATAGGTAAAGGTTGTGGGCTTATAATTCCAGTACCAGTCCGCTCCGTCGCTTGTGCAGACGTATACATAATAAGTTTTGCCCTCTTCAAAGGGATAGGTCGCGGTTTGAGTGTTAAGCGCGCCCTTTTTTATATTATAGGTATTGCTTTCATCTACTCTTCCGGCATTGCCGTTTCCCGCTACAGCGTCCGTATAAGGATAATGCTTTTGTTCTCCGCCTTCAAAATCAGCCATTTTGCTGTCGGCCGTAAAGCCCGGATCGGCGTCATATATGGCTATATGAGCATTTATTGCATTCCATCCGTCTTTAGTGCCGTTGACTTTTTCCGCGTCGTAGCTTATGTTGACGCTGCCGTCTTTCTGAATGTCTATTTTTACCCCCCAGTCGGCGTTCGTATTATCGTACGCCAGGGATAAAGAACACATGGCCAGCGCTAAAACCGCGCAGGCAGTTAATGCTGTTAAAAACTTTTTCATGCTTTTTCTCCTTTAAAATATAAAATAATGTTAGTTATATCCGTAAATATAACTGCTCTTTATTCGCTCTTAGTTTTTTAATTAACGCAGCTTTTTATTCAGACACTAATTGGCATAAACGCGTCTTTAATAATTAAAATAAAATTTTAAATTATTAATAGCATAAAATACGGAATAATACGAGCGGAGTATAACGCTTTTTTGATTTTACGGAGAGGCGGGGCGCAGAAATGCTGGGGCTTTTCAGCGGCGGCAGCCGGGCAAAGAGGAAAAAAGCCCGCCCCGCGGTCTATTGTATTGTCTGAATTAAATAAAAGAATTGACAAGCGTTTATAATTGGCATTAAAATATTAAAAAAATATGTCGGAGCATAAAATGAATGGAATAATTTTTTCTTGTCAGCAAAATTTTTTCAGATATGCTGCGGATGAATTTAAGCAGATTGACGCTTCAGCGCGAATTATAGAAAGACTGGACGACGAGACATGTCTCTGCGAATCCGCCCTGCCTTTTTCCGAGGTTTCCCAGGCTTTAAGGGAGGCGGTTTTTATAAGGCATATTTGTCCGGTGCAAATACAAACCGAGCCTCTGGCCGCCAGGATTATAAGCAGCGCTCTGTATAATTTTCATATTGAGCCCAACGAAAGCTTTGCCGTCCAGACTAGAATTTTATGCAATCAGCTTTTAAAGGCCTACGATATAAATAATGAGCTGTCCGATCGTTATACTGCTGCCGGATGCCGGCTGGATATTAAATCGCCGCGCAAGATTATAAGCATTGTGATTAAAGAGCGGGCTTATATGGGGCTTTCGGAAGCAGGGGAAAATCTAAGCGACTGGGCGGGAGGCAGGATACGCTTTCATAAGGGCGAGGAGCAAATCTCAAGGGCGGAATTCAAGCTGGAAGAAGCTATGAAATGCATGGATTTAAGCATTAAGCCCCAGAGCCGCGTGCTGGATTTAGGGGCGGCTCCGGGAGGCTGGAGCAGAATCGCCCTGGAAAAGGGAGCGCTGGTGACGGCGGTGGATCCTGCCGATATGGATAAACGATTGCTGAAATATCCTGGACTGACGCATATACAGGCCACTGCGCAGAGCTTTATAAAAGGCTGCGCTCAGAATTATGAGCTGCTTTTAAACGATATGCGGATGGACGCGGCCGAATCGGCCGAGCTGACCAATCTCTGCGCGGATCTGCTGTGCCGGGGCGCGCTGGCTTTAATTACTATTAAGCTGACGGGCATACAGCCTATCAAGCAGTTAAAGGAGTCGGAAAAGATTCTCTCTCAGCGCTTTGAAATAGTTCGGCTAAGACAGCTTTTCCATAACAGGAGCGAAATAACAATGCTTTTAAAGCGCCTGTAAATTGAAATAATGATTAAAATATAACGCCCCGTTTTCGCCTGTGAAATATTAAATAGGCAAAAGCGGGGCTTCGCTGTTAAAAAACGGTTAAAAGGCCCGTATTTGCGCCTGTTTGCTTAAAAATAAAGGAATTTTCAGCCTGACGTGTAATTATATATTATATTTGATTATTAAGTTTGGAGAATACGATCAAGTTATAACGCGCCGCAGAGGAGGAGATTTTCGGTTTTGCTGCGTTGTCGTCTTTGAAATATGCCAATATTTCCGCGTTCTGCCGCCTTGCGAAAATAAAAACGGCCTTTTGGATGCGTTCAAAGATTATCGCGGGGAACGCCCGCTGAGAGGCCGCGGGGCGCGCGTGTGAAAATATGCCGCGGCATTTAGAGACCGTCGGCAAAGCGGGCGCGTCGTTTACGCAAAAGCGTATTATATTAAGCAAAAAAAGCGTGAAAACAGCAATGAATATTGGACGTCTGGGAGATTTATCATCTTAAAGGCAAAGGAGGAGAATATGAGAGCGGATATAGAAAAAGCCGAACTGGAATATTTAAGCCCGTATGCGGCTAAGAGCGCCCTGACCAAGGGCCGCCTGGAGCCCATGGAAAAATGCGATCTGCGCTCGGAATTTCAACGGGACAGGGACAGAATACTTCATAGCAAGGCTTTCAGGCGGCTTAAGCATAAGACGCAGGTTTTTCTTTCGCCCACGGGAGACCATTACCGCACTCGTCTTACCCATACTCTGGAAGTAAGCCAGGTTGCGCGCACAATAGCCCGGGCGCTCAGGCTGAACGAGGATCTTACGGAGGCTATTGCTTTAGGGCACGATTTAGGCCATACGCCTTTTGGACATGCCGGAGAAAGAACGCTTAACGCTCTTATGAGCTCGGGCTTTGAGCATAATAAGCAGAGCCTGCGGGTGGCGGACGTTTTGGAGAGGCTTAATCTTACATACGAAGTCAGGGACGGCATATTATGTCATACGGGCGGCAGGCTGGCTGAAACGCTGGAGGGGCGGATTGTGCGCTATGCGGATAAAATAGCCTATATAAACCATGATATAGACGACGCCATCCGCGCCGGCATTCTCTCCGAACGGGCTATTCCGGCGCATATTTCAGACGCTCTGGGCAATACTCATGGTAAACGGATTGACGCTCTGGTCAGGGCGGTTATTCTGGGCAGCCGGGACGGGGAAATAAAAATGCCTCCCGAAATCCAGGAGGTTATGGACGAATTGCGGCGCTTTATGTTTGATAATATTTACGACAGCGAAAGCGAAGCCAAAAAAGAAGAAAAGAAGGCGGAGCGGATATTGGCAATGCTGTTTGAATATTATATCAAGCATACCTCTGAAATACCTCATTATACTCAGGAAAGCGGCGAGCAGGCGGTTGGGGATTATATAGCGGGCATGACGGACGTTTACGCTATAAATGAATTTAAACGGATTTTTATGCCGGATGCCTGGAGCAAATATTGAAGTTATAAATATTTTTGCAGGAAAAGCCGTCCGCTTGTCGAATGTTAGCTAAGTGAATTTTTATACGAGTGAGTGAGAATATAAACGGATGCCCTTTTTTTCGCAGGATTTTCTTGAAAGCCTTTCGGATAAGGCGGATATAGTGGACGTTATTTCGGATTATGTCACCCTGAAAAATTCGGGGCGCAGTTATGTTGGGCTTTGCCCCTTTCACAGGGAAAAGACACCTTCCTTTCATGTAGACGCGGACAAGCAGCTCTTTCATTGCTTTGGCTGCCAGGCGAGCGGAAACGTATACACGTTCATAATGAAAATAGAGAATCTGGATTTTGTGGAGGCCGTTAAATTCCTGGCTAACCGGGTTAATATGCCCCTGCCTGAAGAAAATGGCCAAAGGGGAGTAAGCCGGGAGAAAAAGGCGAGGCTTTTGGAGGCGAACAGGCAGGCGGCGCGGTTTTATCATGAACTGCTTTATCTCCCCGAAGGCGCGGAAGCTCTTAATTATCTTTACGGCCGCGGTTTGAGCGACAATATTATCAAGCGTTTTGGATTGGGCTATTCGCCCAATGCCAGGAACGAATTGTTTAAATATCTTTCGGGCAGGGAATTCGCTTCCTCCGAGCTGATAGAAAGCGGGCTTTGCCTTATGGCGGACGCCGGTCCGCGGGATTTCTTCCGAAACAGAGTTATGTTTCCCATAATCAATACTTACGGAGAGGTCATAGCTTTCGGGGGAAGGGTTATGGATAAAACCGAGCCTAAATATCTTAATACGGGGGATACGCCCGTATTCAACAAGCGCAAGAATCTCTATTCGCTCAATCTGCTCAAGAAAAGCAAGGCCAGGAAGGCCATAATAGCCGAAGGATATATGGATGTTATAGCCCTAAACGCCAACGGCTATGATTATGCCGTGGCCTCTCTGGGAACTGCTTTGACCAGAGACCAAATCAAATTAGTCAGCAGATACGCGCCTGAAATCTATGTTTCCTACGACGGGGATAAGGCGGGCATAAGCGCCACGCACAGGGCCATAGAGCTTGCGCGGGCTGAGAAGCTGAAAGTGAGAGTAATTTCCCTGAGCGGGGGCAAGGATCCGGACGAATACATGCGGGAATTGGGCCCGCAGGCCTATGCGGACAGCATGTCCTCCGCCAAATGGGGAATAGATTATCTATTAGACGAAGCCCTGGATTGCTTAGACAGCGAGGAGGCTAAGGCTAAGGCGGCTTTTGAAGGAAGCAGGCTGGTGGGGCAGTATGCCTTTGACAGTATAGAGACTGAAATGTATCTTAAGCGCATAAGCCAGAAAACGGGCTTCAGCATAGAGGCATTATATAAAAATATAGGCGGGCGGCAGAGCGAAGCGGCGCTTAATCTTGCCGGGGCCATTAACGCGCGGCCCGCTTTAATTGATAATGCCGCTAAGCGGTCTACCAAAGAGCCGCAGCTTCAGGCTGAAAGGGCCTTGCTGAGGCTGCTGACTCAGGAACCGGTTTTAATTGAACATGCCGCTCAAAGCGGATTGGAGGAATTATTAAGCCTGCCTGAGCATAAGGAGCTTTTCAGGCTGTTAAAACAGAGGCGGGAGAGAGGGGAGCCCATAGGCATAAGGGAAATTTCGCTTTATTATGCTTCGGACGCGGCCAAAAGCGAAATAATTTCAGCAGTCTATATAGATAATACTGAATTTATGCAGCCCGCCCAATATTTAAACGACGCGTTGAAGCGTCTGAAAAGAGCCGGCCTGGAGCATGAAAGGCAAAGGCTTAGGGAGCAGTTAGCGCAGTATGCCTCTTCTTCGCTTTATTTAGAAGATGAGGAATTTAAAAAACTGCTTAAGGATATAGGAGATTTGGATAAGAAAATTTCCGCGTTGAAGGCTGATTGATTATGGAGGGGATTGAATGAACGAAAATGCAGAGATAATGGACAAGCTTAGGGATAACGGATTGTCCGAGGAGGTTAATAAGCGCATTGCCGACGTTTACAGCAGGGTGCATCTGGGAGCGCTTAAAAATTCTCTTACCTATTCGGAGGTTATAGACCTTTTTGAAGGCGTTGAATATGATTTGGAGATTTCCGAGCGTATTTATGACGAATTGGAGAAGCTGGGCATAAAAGTAACCAGCGATGATATTTCCGAATTGGATAATATAATTGAGGTTTTAGAGACTCAGCCCGAGGTGATCCCCAATCTTCCTGATTCTGTCAGCATAGATGATCCCGTGCGCATGTATCTTAAAGAGATGGGCAAGATTTCTCTGCTTACGGCAGATCAGGAGGTGGAAATAGCCTCCAGGATTGCAAGCGGGGATGAATCGGCGCGCGAGAAATTGGCCGAGGCCAATCTAAGGCTGGTGGTCAGTATAGCCAAGCGTTACGTTGGACGCGGAATGCTCTTTTTAGATCTTATTCAGGAGGGCAATCTGGGCCTGATTAAAGCTGTGGAAAAATTCGATTATACTAAGGGCTATAAATTTTCCACATACGCCACCTGGTGGATAAGGCAGGCTATAACCAGGGCCATTGCCGACCAGGCGAGGACTATACGCATTCCGGTGCATATGGTGGAAACAATCAATAAGCTTTCCCGCGTCAAGCGTCAGCTTCTTCAGGAATTGGGCCGAGATCCGCAGCCTGACGAGATTGCCGCGGAGATGGGAGTATCTCCTGAAAAGGTGCGGGAAATTATGAAAATTGCCCAGGATCCCGTTTCATTGGAAACGCCTATAGGGGAGGAAGAGGACAGCCATTTAGGAGATTTTATTCCGGACGATGACGTGCCCGCGCCCGCTGAGGCTGCTACGGCCACTCTTTTAAAGGAGCAGCTTATGGATGTGCTCAATACTCTTACGCCCCGCGAGGAGAAAGTGCTTCGTCTGCGTTTTGGCATAGACGACGGCCATCAGCGGACTCTTGAAGAGGTGGGCAAAGAATTTAATGTTACAAGAGAGCGTATAAGACAGATTGAAGCTAAGGCCCTGCGCAAGCTGAGGCATCCGAGCCGCAGCCGCAAGCTGAGGGATTTTCTGGAGTGATAATCGCGCGGCTTTAAAAGCAAGCCGCGCTTTTTTATAGGAGGATAGCTTTGCTCAGGCTTACGGAGAGACAAAAAAAGATGGCGGGCATGCTTTTCAAAACCCAATGCATAGCGGATATAGGCTGCGATCACGGGCGGCTGGGCGCTTATTTAATTCAAAGCGGCCTGGCCGGCAGCGTAATAGCCGCAGATATAAGCAATGAGGCGCTGAATAAGGCCAGAAATCTGGCGCGCAGGCTGGGCGTTGAGGAACAAATGCAGTTCCGTTGCGGAGACGGTCTTAAGGTGCTGGAAAAAAAGGAGGCTCAGGCGGCGGTTATAGCCGGGCTCAGCGGCGTGACTATAGCGGGCATTATGCTGCAAGGCAGGGAAAAAGAACGGATTTATGTCCTCCAGCCCATGAGCGAGGCTTTTAGGCTCCGGGAAGCATTGTTTAAAATGGGATTTGAAATATTGGATGAAGCTGTGGCTATAGAAAACAGAGGGCGCCGGAGATTTTATGAGATTATAAAATGCCGATGGGACGGCCTGGCGCGCGAGCCGGAGGAAAAATATCTATACATACCTAAAGCGCCCCTTGTCAGGCGGGAACGCGAGATGAAGGAGTTTCTGGAGTATAAGCTGGACGTCTGCAAAAAGGTTTTGAACGGCGTTCAGAGGGGAGACGGCCGTTATGGCGACAGGGACGCCTGGTTTAAAAAGCAGGCGGCTTTTTACGAGGAGGGGCTGATATGCCTAAAATAAGGGAAATAGTTGATATTATGGAGAGACTGGCTCCCAGCTGCACGCAGGCGGATTTCGATAATTCGGGCTTTCAGGTTGGAAATTTGGATGCTAATACGGAAAAAGTGCTCTGCGCGCTTGAATTGGAGCATTGGGTAATAGAAGAAGCGGAGCGCCTGGGGGCCGGGCTTATAATAACCCATCATCCGCTGCTCTTTCATCCATTAAAAAATATAACCTCAGAAAGCTATGAGGGGAGACTGCTTTTAAAATTAATGCGGGCAGGTATAGCGCTTTACAGCTCGCACACTCCTTTGGATGCATGCCGGGGAGGAGTAAACGACTGCTTATGCGATTTAATAGGCCTGCATGACGTCTGCGGCTTTTATCCGCAGAGCATGCTGAACGGCGAGCCCATTTACTGCTGCCGTATAGGCCGCATTGAGCCTGAAAGCCTCGGGGCGCTTGCGGATAGAATAGGCAGGACGCTTAAAGCTGAATTTGTGCGTTTTTCTCCGGGCAGGGAGTCAAGCGCTGAAAAGATAGCCGTATGCAGCGGTTCGGGCTCTGGGCTTGCAGAGGAAGTAATCGCTTCGGGCGCGGATACTTTTATTACGGGAGAGTTGAAATATCATGATATGCTCCGATTAAAGGAAGGGGGCGTGGCCTGCATTGAGGCAGGGCATTATCATACTGAGTATCCGATTATTCCGCGCATTATTAGCCATTTACAAAATGAGCTAAATGAGTTACAATATAAAACAGCTGTTTTGGACGCCGGATTTAATGAGCCGTACGGTTCAAAGAGCTATTGATGGGAGGCGTGTATAATTATGACCCAAAATTTTAAGAAGCTGCTTGATTATCAGGCGCTGGATCTCAATGCCGACAGGGCGGAGCGGGAAGTTAAAAACTGCGAGGAAAGAAAAAAAGCGAATCAGCTTAAGCAGATATTTGAAAGCGCTAACGACAGCCGCAAAAAGCTTGGCATAATGCTTCAAAAGCTGAAGCAGGATATGCTTTTATTGCAGAAGCAGAGCGATGAATTAGTGAATGAGATACAGCAGTGCGGTTTGAGAGTGCAGGGGGGCTTTGAGGAATTGGAGCAGTATGCCCAAGAGGGCAAACGCCTAAAAAAGCTTTCGGATAAAGCTGCCAGCCTTACTGAGAGCGTTAAAAAGGTATTGCTTTCGGCGGAGCAGACTGAAAAAAAGCTTAAGGAAATGACCGAACGGGCGGCAAAGGCGCGGGATGAATTTGCTGAATGCAAGCAGGCGTATGAGGAGAGGCTCAGGCAGGCTATGCCCGAAATTGAAGAAGCGCGCAGAAAAAGGGATGAGGCGGAAAAGGATGTTTCTCCCGAACTGCTCGCTAAATATAAAAACCTGAGGCAGCATAGAATTGTGCCTACGGCAAAATTGGATGGTACAAAATGTTCAGGCTGCAATATGGAATTGCCCAGCGCGCTGGCCAAGCAGGTTTCCAGCGGAAAAGAGATTGTGGAATGCGAAAACTGCGCAAGGCTGCTTTATGTTGAATAAGATTGAGCGGGCCGGGTGACCGCGGTGAAAATACGAGGAAAGTCCGAGCTCCGCAGGACAGGATGCCGGATAACATCCGGTGGAGGCGACTCCAAGGAAAGTGCAACAGAGATATACCGCCTGTTATACAGGTAAGGGTGGAAAGGCGAGGTAAGAGCTCACCGGCTGCTTGGCGACTTGCAGGCCCTGTAAACCCCATCCGGAGCAAGATTGATAGTGAAGCGTTAACGGCTGTCCGCCGGCTTCCAGGTAATCGCTTAAGCCCGCGCGGTAACGGCGGGAATAGATAGATGGTCATCCATGACAGAACTCGGCTTACAGGCCCGTCTCAATTTTATATAATTTTTACGGCCCGGAAAAATATTTCCGGGCCGTATTTATTATTTCTGAGAGCAGTGCGTAATAGTTTTCAGCTTTGATTTCTGTATTTTTTTCGGGTGGCCTGGCCGCCTCGAAGATGTCTTTCTGCTTTGTTGGTATCCAGCACCAGCTTTACTCTTTCATAAAGCTGCGGATTGATTCTGCTTAATCTGTAAGTTACGTCTTTATGTACGGTGCTTTTGCTAACTGAAAACTGGTTTGCGGCAGTACGGACGGTCGCGTTGTTTTCGGCTATGTAGTTGCCAAGTAGTATGGCGCGTTCCTCAACGCTGCAGTTCAAACAATCACCCTCTTATCGGTCTTTTATTTAAATATATAGTGGCAGAGGGCAAAGTATGCCTAAAACGGATGAGGTTATAAATTCTGGAGGATTGAAAACGCAGTTTTTTATAAGATGGCGGGCCCGTTTTAGCTTTGCTAAAACGGGCCCGCCGGCTCCCCCTTTACCTGGGTGAAATTAATTTCACCCAGGTAAAGGGAGAGCCAAGCCCGGCCTGTGGCCGGGCTTGAACCTTTTTTTGTCTCCCCCAATAGAATCAGCATTGGCGCTTTTGCGCCAATGCTGATTCTATTGGGGGAGACTTTTAGCGCCCAGAAAGAAAAACCTTATACGGGCGGAGCGGCGCCCAATTTTGGCTCCCCGAATGGGGAGCCAAAATTGGGCCCAAGCTATAATCGGGGAAAAGCTTGCTTTTCCCCGATTATAGCTTGGGCATAGCCCGGCTTTGCCGGGCTATGCGCCGCCCGCCCGTATAAGGTTTTTCTTTCTGGGCGCGGCTGTATTTATTTTCGTTCGTCAAGACGTAAATATTCTCTCTTGGGCATAACGTTCATATAAGATGGACGAATAATTTTTCCCGCATTAACCAACTCCTCTATTCTATGAGCGCTCCATCCTGCAATACGCGAAACTGCAAATATAGGCGTATATAATTCAAGAGGTAAATTTAACATATTGTATACAAAGCCGCTGTAAAAGTCGATATTAGCGCTGACTCCCTTATATATTTTGCGTTCTTTGGCAATTACCTCGGGAGCTAAACGTTCTACCAGCGAATAAAGCGCAAATTCTTTGGATAATCCTTTTTCGTCTGACAGATTTTTAACAAAACTTTTGAATATATCCGCCCTCGGATCTGAAAGAGAATAAACGGCATGTCCCATTCCGTAGATGAGACCGCTGCGGTCGAAAGCCTGCTTGTTTAAAAGAGCCTTGAGATAAGCTCTTATTTCATCTTCGTCTTCCCAATCTGAGATTGAAGCTTTCATATCCTCGAACATCTGTACAACCTTAATATTTGCACCTCCGTGTTTAGGTCCTTTAAGGGAGCCTAAAGAGGCCGCTATGGTTGAATATGTATCCGTTCCCGAAGAGGACACCACATGAGTAGTAAAGGTTGAATTATTGCCTCCGCCGTGTTCTGCATGCAGCACTAATGCTAAATCCAGTATTCTGGCTTCCAGCTCGGTATATGAGCTGTCGGCGCGCAGAGTGTAGAGAATATTTTCGGCCGTGGATAATTCGGGCACTGGCGCATGTATAAAAAGACTCTTGCCATCGTGATAATGGCTGTATGCCTGATATCCGTATACTGAAAACAGCGGAAATAGAGCAATAAGCTGAAGGCATTGCCTGAGAACATTGGGGATGCTTATATCGTCCGCGTTAGTGTCATAAGAATACATGGTCAGCACGCAGCGCGCTAAGGTGTTCATCATATCTTTGCTGGGCGCTTTCATAATAATATCCCGTACAAAGCCGGTAGGAAGAGTGCGGTAATATGCCAGCAGCTCGCTGAATTCCTGCAATTCTTCGCGCGTGGGAAGATTGCCGAAGAGCAAAAGATAGGTAACTTCTTCAAAACCATATCTCTTTTCAGAAATAAAACCCTTGACTATATCCTGTATGCTTATGCCGCGGTAATAAAGCTCTCCCTCGCAGGAAATCTTCTGCCCGTCCTGCATTTTGCTTGAAACAATATCTGATATTTCGGTAAGTCCCGTGAGCACTCCGTTACCGTCCAAGTCGCGAAGGCCGCGGTAAACATGATATTTGACGTACAGCTCCTTATCTATGCCGCTGTTGTCCATGCAAAGCTGGGACAGCTCTTTTATCTTAGGGGTTATGGAGGAGTAGTCGTCTGCAGTTTTCTGATTCATAATTCCGCGTTCCCCTTTCTGTATATATCTCAAATTAATTATATCATATATATGTGAACAAATCATTAACTGCATGGATTTTCTTTAACAGAGCAAATCGTTCAAAATAGGCATTGCAAAAACAGACGTTATTTGCTATACTAAATAAAATACATATTGAGGAGGCGCTGGTGTATGGTGGCTGTTGGAAGCGATCATGGCGGCTATGGGCTTAAGGTTCATATTTTAAAATATCTGGAGGATAATAAAATACCGTATAAGGATTATGGCTGCTTTGATGCTCAAAGCGTGGATTATCCCGATTATGCTGTTCAGGTGGCTGAAGCGGTAGCAAATGGGGAAGCGGATAAAGGAATATTAATCTGCGGTACGGGTATAGGGATGAATATAGCGGCTAATAAGGTTCCCGGGATTAGGGCGGCGCTTTGCCACGACTGCTTCAGCGCGCAGGCCACCCGCGAGCATAACGACAGCAATATACTTACCATGGGCGAGAGGGTTGTAGGTCCGGGGCTTGCCGTTAAAATAGTGGATATATGGCTGCATACTGAATTTCAGGGCGGCCGCCATGCGGTAAGAGTTAATAAAATTTCTCAGATTGAGGAGAAATATCTTAAGCGCTAGGATTGAATTTTACATAAGAGAGGGTATAAATATGTCAAAGCTGTTTGTAATGGATCATCCGCTTATACAGCATAAGCTGTCCATGATTAGGGATAAGCGCACAAGCGCAAAGGATTTCAGGGAGCTTATAAACGAGGTTTCGCTGCTTATGGCGTATGAAGTAACGCGCGATTTGCCTCTGGAAGAGGTTGAAATTGAAACGCCTATTCAGAAATGCACATGCCGTGTTATTTCGGGGCGTATGATAGCCGTTGTGCCTGTGCTTCGCGCCGGGCTGGGAATGGTGGACGGAATAATGGAGTTAATGCCCGCCGCCAAGGTAGGGCATATAGGGGTATATCGTGATCCCCAGACGCTTAATCCTGTGGAATACTATTGCAAATTGCCGGTGGATATTGAGGAGCGTATAGTTATAGTAGTGGATCCGATGCTGGCCACAGGAGGCTCGGCAAGCGCGGCAATCAGTTTTATAAAGCAAAGAGGCTGCAAGAAAATAAAGCTGATGAATCTTATTGCTGCGCCTGAGGGAGTGGCCAGAGTGCAGGAGGAGCATCCGGACGTAGATATTTTTGTAGCCGCTATGGACGAAAAGCTTAACGACCACGGCTATATTATTCCCGGGCTGGGAGACGCCGGCGACAGGCTGTTCGGCACGAAATAATATATAATTGAATTTAAAAAGCGCGCCCTGTTTAAATCATTTAAAGGGCGCGCTTTTTATTGAATCTTCAGGGGCATTTTAAATGCCTGAAATAAAATATTTCTGAGGCGCATGGCCGGGGCTTTGAGCGTTAAAGGCCGCCTCAAAGTTTTAAACGGACAGAAATTTAATGAGTCCGGAGGAAAAACAAAGCCGGCTCATGGACGCATAACTGCGTTTTATTCAGGAGAGGAACATTGAAGCATATCCAGATATTTTATAATAAGCTCAACGCTCCCGGTTATTCCCAGGCGCGCGCTGTCCAGAAGCAAATGGTAATTATGAAAATCGTCCCATTTTCTGTTGGTGTAATAGTTGTAGTAATTGCCTCT
>QALW01000043.1 GCA_003150515.1 Selenomonadales bacterium
TAAACGCGCAGAAGGCGCCTAATGGCGAGGCTGAAGGGGGAGACTCCGCAAAGCCTTTCAGGCTTTGCGGCTGTAAAGTATGGGCCGCTTTCAGCGGCCCATACTTTACATTATTTATTTTTAATTTTTTTTCTTAGTTTCAAAGCGCCTTGCCGCCGCAGCCACAGCACTGTGTCTTTTACTGTCTCATAAAGGTCGCGGGGACGGTATCCTAATTCGGCGGTGGCTTTATCATGAGAAAACCGGTCGTTGCTGCAAAGAGTATCAAGGGAATATAGAGTATATAGGGGCCGGTGTTTTTTCAGCTTGGCGTCCAGCCGGATAAAGGGAGAAACTGCTTTGGCCATCCATACCGGCAATACCGGAAGCCTGCGTCCTCCTCCAATGCTTTTGGCCATTGAGAGCACTTCCTTGACGTCGTAATGCCTGTTGGATAAAATATAGCATCCTCCGCGGCGGCCTTTTTCAGCGGCTGCCAAACATCCTTCCGCAACGTCCCGTACATCCACAAAATCATATCCGCCTTTTACGCATGCCGGCAGTTTTCCCGAAACATAATCTCTAATCATCTGTACCATATGGTTGTGCGCGTCATCGTATGGGCCTAGTATCCCTGAAGGATGCACCACTACTGCGTCTAAGCCGTTTTCAGCGGCAAAAAGCACCGATTGAGTGGCCAGCGCTTTGGTTTTGGCATATCCGCCCGTTACGGTATCGGGCGAAAAGCTGTCCGTTTCTGTAATAACAAGTCCCCGGCTTTTTTCAGGAAGAGCGTGTACTGAACTGACGTACACCATTCGGCTTACATTATATTCGCTGCACAGCTTGAGCACGTTTTTAGTGCCGTTTACGTTTACTTCATACATTTTGGGCGTAAGTTCGCCTGATATATCTATTATTCCGGCAGTATGGATAAGTATTAATTTGCTGAGGCCTGTGTTTTCAAAAAGAGGACGCAGAGTATCGGGCTGGGTGACGTCTCCTTTATAGTAAGTAGTGTGCTTAGTATTTTCTGCGCTTTCGGAGGGCAGAATAAGACCGCGCGCCTGTTGATTCCTGCTTTCCAGAAGTTTTATTATGGTGCTTCCCAAATGACCGGCGGCACCGGTTATTATATAGAGCTTTTTCATTCAGCATCCCTCCTTGGATGAACATAGTGTTGATTTTCTTCTACACTTGTATTATAATCATTTGGCAGAGAAAATACAATTAACATATCGTCACTAATCTATTAATAAACAGACAGTTTGTACATAAGCTGTTGAAAGGAGACGGTTATTATTAAAAAGTTTACAAATGACCATCGTATACGGGTTACCCGTATGCTTATCCGTAAAAGCTTTACCAAGCTGCTCAGTTTAAAACCAATACAAAGTATCTCGGTTAAAGAATTGTGCGAGGAAGCCGGAATAAACCGAGGCACCTTTTATACCCATTATAAAGATTTATACGACCTTATGGACAGCATAGAGGAGGAAGCGCTCAATCATTTTAAAGAGGCTATGAAGCCTCTTCTGGGGGAAGACGGAATAAATCCAGTTAAAGTCACCGCGGGCATATTTCAATTCTTAAAGGATAACAGCGATTTATGCATAGTTACTCTCGGGCCCTACGGCGATAAATTATTTTTGCTGAAACTGCTTAATATCGGACGGCAGACATGTATGGAGGGATATGCCAAATATTTTGAAAAGGCTTCGCCTAAAAAATTAGAGTATTATTATGCTTTTGCCAGTATGGGATGTATCGGTTTGCTGCAAAAATGGCTGGATGAGGGAATGGCGGCTCCTGCGGAGGAGATTGCGCAGGCTGCGGAGGAATTTATGACGGGCGGCTTGGAGTATCTAAAATAACAGATTTATATATTAACCTCGTCGTTTGTTCGGGGAATCAATGTTTCTTTTAAAGCATATAATTATTGTAAGTCTTATTCTGAATATATAAAACGATTCTTTTTAAGCGGGAGAAATTATAATGAATGTAATAGTTATAGGCGGCGGCTGGGGCGGCGTTGCTGCGGCGCTTGAAGCCGCTTCTCTCCAAGCCGAAACTCTGCTGCTGGAACGCACGGATTCCCTTCTGGGAACGGGTCTGGTCGGCGGCATTATGCGCAATAACGGACGGTTTACGGTTGCTGAAGAAATGATTCATCTGGGAGGAGGCAAACTGTTTTCCCTTATAGACAAAAATCTCAGGCATAAAAATATAAGCTTTCCGGGCCATGAGCGTGCTTGTCTGTATGACGTGCTGGCGCTTCCGCCTAAAATAAAGCCTTTCCTGGAAAGCAGCGGGGCAAAGGTAAAGCTGGGCGTGCGCATAGCGGGCGCGTGCAAAAAAGAGAATAGAATAATAAGCATATATGACGACGCCGGCAACAGCTATGAGGCGGATTTTTATATTGACGCTACGGGTACGGCCGGGCCTCCGGCAAGCTGCGCTAAATACGGGAACGGCTGCGCTATGTGCGTATTGCGCTGCCCGGCTTTCGGTGGGCGCAAAAGCATATGCTCGGATTTAGGAATTTTAGAATACGCCAATACGCGCAAGGAAGGCATAGGCGCTTTCAGCGGCTCATGCGAGCTGCTGAAGGAATCTCTCTCGGAGGAAATAATTAATTCGCTGGAGCAAGATGGTAAGCTGACGGTGCCCATACCTGAGGAATTAAAGCATGATTTGCTTTCGTTTAAAGCATGCCGGCAGTATGCGCTCGAAGAATACAGAGATAACGCCGTGCTTTTGGATAACGGGCATGCCAAACTTATGACTCCATATTTCCCATTGACCGAATTGCGCAGGCTTCCGGGATTTGAAAGGGCTGTATATGCCGATCCGCTTGCCGGCGGCAGGGGAAATTCAGTCCGGTTTACGGCAATGGCGCCCAGGGATAGCTTTTTAAGAGCTGAATCAATAGAAAACCTGTTTTTTGCGGGCGAGAAAGCAGGGCCGCTGGTAGGGCATACCGAGGCTATAGCTACGGGCACTCTTGCGGGATATAACGCCGTGCGCCTGCTTAAAGGAAAGGAACCGGCAGCCATACCTGATACGCTGGCTGCGGGCGACGGCATAAATTATGCAGACAGCCGCAGGCGGCAGGATTCCTCTGCGCGCTTTACCTTTTCAGGGGGAGAACTTTTTGAACGTATGAAAGAGAGGGGAACGTATTTAATAGATACGGCGCAAATATATAAGCGTATAAAACGACTGGACGCTCTGAATATGTTTGCGCAAATCTGAAGCGTTTTCCTCAAAATTGATTTATATCCTGATTATCAGGGTATATTAAAAAATTTAATGGGGCAAACAGCAAAAGCTTCCCTCTGCGGCGCATTAGCCTGATTGCATATTTGCGCTTAATTAGCCGTATTCGGCGATTTTATCTCTCGGCATAGAGGAATCAGCCTGAAAAAAGCGCGTTTGCAGAGAATATTTAAGGAAAATTAAAAAAATCCTCATTATTCTCTTGATTTTTGCTTGCATTATTGATAGAATTATAGCAAGCGTTAGCTATATTATCTTTTTGGGAGGAAATGAGCTTGGACATTACTGATGTTAGAGTTCGCAAAATTGCAGCGGATGGGAAATTGAGGGGTATTGCTTCCATAACCTTTGACGAGGCTTTCGTTGTGCATGACATTAAGATAATAGAGGGAGCAAACGGGCTGTTTATAGCCATGCCCAGCCGTAAAGCGGCGGAAGGGGATTATAAGGATATAGCGCATCCTATTAAAACCGAAATGCGCGAACAGATAGCAAAGCTTATTCTTGAAAAATATAATTCTGAGGAATAAGCGCCTGCCTGTATATTGTATTTATTTTTTCCATGTTCCGAAATGTTTTCCGCTGCAAGCGGATATCGTTGAAGAGCATGGAGAGCGCTTTTGTATTCTCAAATGCGGAAAAAACGGTTTTAATTTATAAACGGGCCCCTGCGTATTTATTATTGCGGCATAAAGCCGGATAATAAAGACATTAAATTTAAAACTGCGCGGAAATGAGCGGCGCGGCATTCTGCCGCCCTTCGGGCGGCAGAATCAGGCGCAAAAGAGCGGATTGCTTAAGCTAAGCTTAAGCAATCCGCTCTTTTGCGCCCGGGCGCGGCCGCAGGCCGCGCCGCCGCGCCGCCATTTAAAATTTATCCGTAGATTATCCATTATCATACCGGCAAATTTATATGCCAAACTGTGGCCATGCTGCCTGGCTTGGAATATATTAGTATCAGACCAGAGAAGAAGGGAGATGTTGTTTTGAACAACAATTATATACTGCAGTCTGATAAGGATATGCTGGGCGAAAGCAATCTCAGCATTGATGTAGTTCGCGTTTCAAACGGCGAAAATATAGATGATTTTCCAATAGCTATGGCGTATGTGCCCTGGCAGAAATGGAATGAAATTTATTCCGCAGAAGAGGCTCTGGAGCATGGAACAGTTTTTCCCGAGCTCTATTTGCCTTTTAAAGGAAAGGGGGCCGGTTCTTGTGAATCTTAATGAACGGCAGGCTATGCTTAGAAAAGTCCAGGCGGCAAGCTTTGTCCTGGATGATTTAAAGCTGTACCTAGACACCCATCCGACGGATAAAAAAGCGCTCAGCGCTTTTGCAAAATATCAGGATGAATATGAAAGAGCTTTGGCTGAATTCAGCGCTAAATACGGCGCCCTGACTGCTGATTCAACAAAAATAACAAACAGATGGTCATGGGTGGATAAGCCGTGGCCTTGGGAACTGGAGGGTTAATATGTGGACGTATGATAAAAAGCTTCAATATCCTGTCAAAATAGCCCGGCCCAATCCGGCCCTGGCAAAAGTAATAATAACGCAGTTCGGCGGCCCCGACGGAGAATTGGCCGCTTCCATGCGCTATCTCTCACAGCGCTATTCCATGCCTTATAAGGAAGTTGTGGGCGTTTTAAACGATATAGGAACGGAAGAGCTGGCTCATATGGAAATGGTCAGCGCTATTGTGCATCAGCTTACAAGAAATCTAACGCCCGAACAGATAAAGGCGTCGGGATTCGACACCTATTTTGTAGACCATACGGTTGGACTTTGGCCTCAGGCGGCTTCAGGCATGCCTTTTACATCGGTATGCTTCCAGTCCAAAGGAGACGCCATAACCGATTTAACTGAAAATATGGCGGCGGAACAGAAAGCGCGTACCACTTACGACAATATTATTCGCTTGGCGGATGATCCGGACGTGCTGGATCCCATCCGTTTTTTGAGGCAGAGAGAAATCAATCATTTTCAGCGTTTCGGAGAAGCGCTGAGAATAGTGCAGGATAATTTGGATTCCAAGAATTTCTATGCGTTTAATCCGGAGTTTGACAAAGGGCCCTGCAAATAATGAATTAATGCTGCGCGCGGCAGGATTTTTATTAAAAGCGGCGCCTCTGATATATTCAGAGGCGCCGCTGATTTATATATAATATGCGCTTTTTAATGATGGCAGCCTGAACAGCCCGAACAGCTTCCTCCGCAGGAGGGCTGCTCGTATCGGGAAATTATATGGGGAGTAACCTGGGACATTTCTTCCTCGCTGGGCATTTCAAAATTAATAATTTCATCCCCGTCTTCATTATATATTGCTTTCATTACATATAAATCAGGCTGCTGATTGGGCTCAAGCTGATTTTCGGGGGTGGCGAATACGGCATATTTTACAGCCTCATATTCAAAAGCGTCCACCATCTGCAAGGCAATCTGCCCGCCGTTTTCGTCTTGAAAATACATTATGTTGTCATCCATAAGAATAATTCTCCTTAATATTTTATATTTACCCTGTTAATTTGGGCATTAATCAAATAACTGCTCCTGGAGCGCTTTTATGCGCTGGGCGCGTTCCTGAGCGTCCTGAATATCCAAAGAAAGCCGGCCGTCGTCCGCTATTAAAAGCGTGCTGCCTTCCTCTGCGCCTTCGGGCAGCAAACTGATTTCTATAAGCAGTGCGTTTTTGTTTGCATCCAGGCAGACGGCGGTGCCTTCTTCCAGCCTGTCAATAATTACGCGTTTCAAAATAACTTCCTCCTTTTATGGATTGCATATGGAGCAGGGCGTCATGCCTGCGTTAAGCGCTTCCTCCCTGGACGAAAAGAAGATTCTGTTGGCCTGGACGGGCAGCCCGGAGCAGGACGGCAGATGAAATTTGCGGGTGTTTTTATTGCCTATATACGCCGCGTCCCGGTCTTCGGTTGCGGAGGGGCTCTGATTTAAAGCGGGCGCCGAAGAAGAGGCTTTTGGAGCCGTCTGAGTCGAAATAATCTTTGAAGGGGCGGACGAGGGGCGCTCCGGCAGTTTGCCCTTAGAGACGGAAAAAGTGATTTTATTGCCGTCTGTGCTCGCTGTTATTGTGCCCATAAGGTCGGTGCGGTATAATTCTATTCCCTCCAGGGCTTTTAAAGTGGCCTGACTGGGATGCCCGTAGGAATTGTCCTTACCGACGCTTATAACTGCGTAATCGGGGGAGACCGCTTCAAGAAATTCGGGGCTTGTGGAGGTGTCGCTGCCATGATGGGCGATTTTTAGAAGGTCGCTTTTGAGCGTTAAGCCTTCTTTAAGCATTCTTTCCTCGCTCTGAATTTCCGCGTCTCCTGTAAAAAGCATTGAAACGCTGCCCACACTCATGCGCAGCACAACCGAGTAATTGTTGGTATTGCTGTAGTCTCCGTCGGGCGCAAGTATGGTAAAATTGCATTCTCCTGCGGCAAAGCTGCCGCCCGCCTGAGCCGCATGAATTTTCAGGCCCTTATTTTTTACGGCCGTGAGCACGTCCTCATAAGTCTGAGTATTAGATGAATGCCGCGGCATAATCACCTGGCCTATATCCAGCCCGTTTATGATTGTGTCCAGGCCGCCTATATGGTCCTCATGGGGATGAGTGCCTATAAGAAAGTCTATTTTGGAGACGCCCTGAGCTTTTATATAATCCAGAACGCTCTGCCCGGCGCTGTTTGTGCCTGCGTCTATGAGCACGGCCGCTCCGCCTGAAACAATTAATATCGCGTCGGCCTGACCCACGTCTATAAAATGCACCTGAGCTTTTGGAGCCGATTGGGGCGAACAGGAGCATGCAAAGAGCAGCAGGAATAATATTAATATTGCGGATAAACATTTTTTCATGCGCATGATTTTCAATCCTGGCTGGGCAGCAGCATATCGTTAGTGCGTATCCAGTTTTTATGGCGCATAAACGCCGTGATTCCCCAGCAAATTGCAGCGGGAAGAATAAAATGCATCAGGAGAATTTCAACTATTGCCAGCCATTCGGCCGTGCCCGCGGCAGTCATGCTCAAATAGGCGTTTATATTGCCCACTAAGCCGCTTGTGCCCATGCCTGCGCCCATGCTGTTGTTGGTCATTTTGAGCAGACAGGTGGAAACAGGGCCTAATACGGCGCTGGTTATAATGGATGGAAGCCAGATTATGGGGCGCTTGACTATATTGGGCACCTGAAGCATGGATGTGCCTATTCCCTGGGAAATAAGGCCGCTTACGCCGTTTTCCTTAAAGGAGCCCACAGCGAAGCCTATCATGTTGGCGCAGCAGCCTATTGTGGCCGCTCCCGCGGCCAGCCCGTCCAATTTAAGCATTATGCAGAGAGCGGCGCTGGAAATGGGCGCCGTCAGAGCCATGCCTACGACTACCGAAATAATAATGCCCATTATAAAGGGCTGCATTTCAGTCGCTGAATTAATAAAGCTTCCCAGGCCGGTCATAACGGCGCTTACGCCGGGGGCGGCGAAATTGGCCACTAACGCTCCCGAAATAATTGCGCCCAGGGGAACAAGCAGTATATCCAGCTTGGTTTTTCCCGCATACAGCCCAACCAGTTCGCAGCTTACAAGCGCCGCCAGATACGCGCCCACCGGCCCGGCGGATACGTTGTTGGCAGTGGCCATATAGCCTAAGGCTCCCGTAACGGCGCCGGAAAATATAACCAGAGGCTTATGCTTGAGCCCGTAGGCTATGGCTACGCCTATGGCCGAGCCGATTACGGGGGAGGAAGCTCCCAAAAGATACACTCCCTTAAGACTGCCGCCCGATACTGTGAGAAAGTCCATTAAAAAGCCCATTCCGGGGATTTTAGCTATAAGGTCGGATATTATTACCCCTACTATGAGGGAAGCGAACAGCCCAAGAGCCATTGCTCCCAATGAATCTATAAACCAGCGTTTCAGCAGGGTGGTTATTATACTCCTGCTCTTACTTTTTGCCGCCATTAGACAAACCTCCCAATATTGCTTTAGACATGATATTAATAATAAAGCCAAACCTGTCTGCGGTCAAGCGGAAAAGAGCGGGCGGGGGCGTTCGGGCGTATAATTATTCGGGAAAATACATAAAACATATTCTGAGAGGCGCCGCAGAAACAGAAACGGCCGCGTATATTTTAGAGCGGGGGGATTGGCCGGGCAATAACGGCGGAGGCGGATAAAACTATGGCTTTAATTTATACAAAAAGATGGAAAGGAAAGGTAATGGCGCCGGCGGGGGAAGTGGCTCCCAATATTTGTTTTACACCGCGGAACAAACATGCTATAATTATCTATTATTATTGAAACGTAATTTTACGGGGGTATTTTATGGAAGAGCGTGTACGGAATTTTATCGAGGAGCGCGTCGAGGCGGATATAGAGGCCGCAGGGCCGGGTTATACCGTTTGCACGCGCTTTCCGCCCGAGCCTAACGGTTATCTGCATATAGGGCATGTGCGGGCAATATCCATTAATTTCGGCATAAAGGAAAAATATAACGGGCGCTGCAATCTGCGCATGGACGATACTAATCCTGCCAAGGAGGATATGAATTACGTTCAGGCCATTCAAAGGGATATTTCCTGGCTGGGCTATGAATGGGACAAGCTTACTTTCGGTTCTGATTATTATGCTCAGACCTATGCTTACGCCGTGGAGCTTATTAAAAAGGGCCTGGCTTATGTATGCGATTTATCCCCCGAGGAAATCAGGGAATACAGGGGCACGCTTACTCAGCCTGGAAAAGACAGCCCGTATAGAGAGCGCACTGTTGAAGAAAATCTTGAGCTGTTTGAAAGGATGAAAAACGGAGAATTTCCTGACGGCGCATGCGTGCTGCGCGCAAAGATTGATATGAGTTCGCCCAATATGAATATGAGGGATCCTGTAATTTATAGAATCTGCCGCATGGAGCATTATCGTACGGGGGACGAATGGCTTATATATCCCATGTATGATTTCGCGCATCCCATACAGGACGCGCTGGAGGGCGTGACTCATTCGCTGTGTTCTTTTGAATTTGAGGATCACAGGCCCCTCTATAATTGGGTAATCGAACATCTGAGCGTGCCGGACAGGCCTCAGCAGATTGAATTCGCGCGCATGAATATCACGCGCATGGTCATGAGCAAGCGCTATCTTAAAAAGCTGGTGGAGAGCGGCGTGGTAAGCGGATGGGATGATCCGCGCATGCCAACCATTGCCGGATTGCGCCGCAGGGGATATACTCCCGCGGCTCTGAGGGATTTCTGCGCCCGCACGGGCGTGGCCAAATCGGTTTCCGTAATTGATTCGGCCCTCCTGGAACATTGCGTGAGGGAGGATCTTAACAATAAAGCGCTGCGCAGAATGGCGGTTATTCATCCGCTTAAGGTGGTTATAACCAATTATCCGGAGGACGGGAAAGAATATGTTGCCATTGAAAATCACAATCTTATTCCTGAATTAGGGGAGCGGAGAGTGGCTTTCACTAAGGAATTATATATAGAGCAGGAGGATTTTATGGAAAATCCCCCGGGCAAATTCTTCAGGCTGGCGCCCGGACGGGAGGTCCGGCTTAAGGGAGCCTATATTATTAAATGCGAACGGGCGGTTAAGGACGAGCAGGGCAATATATTATATGTTGAATGCAGCTATGATAAGGATACGCTCTCAGGCATGCCCGGAAGCGAGCGCAAGGTTAAGGGCACGCTGCATTGGCTGAGCGCGCAGGAATGCGCTCCGGCTCAGTTCAGGCTGTATGATTATCTTTTGGATGAGAGGGACGGAGAAAATATTGATTTCTCAGAGCGGCTGAATGAAAATTCTTTGGTTGTGGCCGACGGCTATATAGAGCCGGCTCTGGCTCAGGCTCAGGCGGGGGAGAGCTTTCAGTTTGTGCGCATGGGATATTTTATAAAAGATGAGGATTCCTCTTCGGAGCTCAGCGTGTTTAACAGGATTGTAGGGCTTAAGGATTCGTGGGCCAAGGCCGCGGGAAAAGCTGCGCAATAATAACGGGCTTAAATTCCCGCTTATAAAGCGTTCCCGGCACCGCGCAAAGGCGCAGCGCCGGGAAAAAATCCCCCGCGGCGCCGGGCGGAGCGCATGCTCCGCCCGGCCGGGCTGCGCCCGGCTATGCGGCCGCAGGCCGCATGCGCCGCGGGGGATTTTTTGGGGGCGTATTTGACAGCGCTGTGGAGCTGTCAAATACGCCCCCAAAAGCTTTATGCTGGGAAATATTAAGCCCGGCGCTTATTCCGCGGCCCTTATTTGCAGGCCAATTCCTCTATAGCGGCGGCGAACACCTTGGCGTTGAGGATAAGCTGTTCGGCCGTTATGCTTTCTTCTTTATTATGGGCGGGGGAAATTTCGCCTTCGGGAGTTATGCCGAAGGCTACGCCCGTTTTAAGCGCGCGCGCATATGTGCCCCCTCCTATGGCCAGGCATTTGCCTTCCCGTCCGAAATATTCTTTATATACTCTTTTCAAGGCCTGTATAAGCTCGTGTTCTTCCGGAGTATGATGAGGAAGCTGAACATGCCCGCGTATAAGGCTCCAGCCATGAAAGAATTTAGCTATTTGATTTTCTACATATTGATAATTATAGCTCACGGGGAAACGCACGTCCACAGTCAGGCTTATTTCGTCCGGCTGGCCGCCGTAATAATCCCCTGCGTCCAATAGCCCCAGATTAATAGTAAGAGCTCCGAATTCATCTTCTATTTTAAGGCCGGGAATGCCGCTTCCATCGGTTTTATTAATAAATGCGCAATTAAGCATTTGTATGATATGCCCTTCTTCGCCTCCCAGCGAAAGCTTGTCCAGAAGCTCTAAAAGCGAAAAAAAAGCGTTTTGTCCCTGAGCCGGCTGGCTGGCGTGCGCGCTGATTCCTTTGGCGGTAATCTCCAGCGCTCCCTCCTTAACAATATAGCTTAGATTATTTTCAGAACAATCGTAATCATTCAGCTTTTCTATAAGAGGAGCCGTATTTCCCTTTATATACGCCTGGGCGCAGTCGGGCACTACGTTCGCCCTGGTGCCTCCGTGTATGGAAATGGAATAATTTTCTCCGCGGGAAATCTTCTTTTTAAGCTGGGCGTGATATATGCCTTTTTCAGTATTGATTATGGGATAATCGGCGTCGGGCGAAAAGCCCATTTCAGGCATCCCTATTTTGCTTGCGTAATAATCCATGCATTCCCAGCCGCTTTCTTCGTCGCAGCCGAATATAATCCGGGGAGTTCTTCTGAACGCCGCTCCCGCCCGCTTTAGGGCTGCCAGGGCGTAAATTGCGGATATGGCGGGGCCCTTATCGTCCACGGCTCCTCTGCCGTAAATAACGCCGTTTTCATAAACGCCCTCGTAGGGCGGATGCAGCCAGCCTTCTCCGGCGGGGACGACGTCCAAATGGCATAAAATGCCTAGCTGCTCTTCTTTTTGGCCGGGGAATTGGGCATAACCGGCATATCCGTCCACATTGGCGGTTTCAAAGCCTAATCTGCGGCATAGAGAGAGCGTATATTCCAGCGCTTTATTAATATTCCTGCCAAAGGGCGCCCCCGGAGCGGGCTGCTCCTTAACTGAGGGAATGCGAATAATTTCACGCAGGCATTCAATCATTTCCTGGGCGCAGCCGTCTATTATTCTGTCTGTTTCGCGCATTGCTCATCAATACCTTTCATCTTTTCATTCAACAAGCCTTTTAATTCTTCGCTGGGCGAAATAATTATGCCCTGCTCCTGTCCGTCCTGCATGAAGGTCAGCAGCAATTCGCCCAAATCGGGCCGGCAGGTAAAGGCTTCGTATTTTTCCCGGCTCTGGGCGTTAAGAGCCGTAAGGCCGGTTATATCGGATAGGGGAATGATCTTTTGGCGCACCATCCGCTGCCCGGTATATTTTTCTGTGCTGAATTCCTTTTGGTTTAACGAGTATTTATAGACGCTTGTCCGTTTTGAAAGGATCAGCCAGACCATTACTGCCATAGCGGCTATGCCCAGAAGGTCAAATATTACCGCGTCCGCTTCCTTAAATATATTCTTAAGAAGCTGAATTATAAAAAGCGCGGCCAGTATGGCCAGAATCAGGCCCGCGCAGAAAAAAATTCCGTGATACCATTTGGGTTTGGGGGGCGCGACTATTTCCTCGTACATTAAAGTGTCCTCTCTTTTTGTATTTTTTATACCCGGCGCTTGAAATTTTGGATTGATTTATTATTGGCCTGAACGCATAAAACGCCTTTTAATCCTGATTAAAGCGCCTGTCCATATATTCAAGCGCGTCCAGCGCGGCCTGCCTGTTGTTGGACCGGCTGAGAATGTAAGCGCATACGCTGTCCTTTTCGTCGTGATAAAGATAATCCCCGCTCCCTGTAAAATCCACATATCCCAATTCTACGCATCCGGCAAGGTATTCTCCTTCAAATTCAAAGCCTATGTTTTCAACGGGGAGTATAAGCCCTAAACGGAAAAGCTCTTTGGCCGTTTTGGCGGTGCCTATTACGACGTCGCAGCTCTGAGCAATAAGCATTTGTTCAAATAAAGCGTATTTGCTGGTTTGAGGGTCGGGCTGCACCACGCTGTAAAGGCTGGGCTTGATAATTTTTATATTGTCTTGCTCAGCGCCCTGGGCGAGCGTCTGCGCCACCCGCTTTTCTGAAATGCTTATAATGACCGAGTCCTCCAGGCCCACAGTAAGCGCGTCGGGGTCGGGCCGGCTTTGCTCCAGAAAATATATAGCCAGGGTAAGAACGAGCATTGCCGCCAATAATACCGCCAGCAGCGCCGTATGCCGGCGCAGGCGCCACGCCGCTTCTTTCTTATTCATTCTCTCCTCCCAGAAAAACTGCGCCGTCTAATATTTCAAACAGCGTATTTTTAGCCAGCGTTAAATCGGAGGCATGGCAGTATACGCAGGCTATAAGCTTTTCTCCTTCCAGAGGACGAAGCGCGTTGTCCGGTTTCTGCGCGCAGGGGAATTCAAGCCCCTTAAAGCCCATGCCCGTTATGTCCAGCCCCATGATTTCTCCGTCCGGATTGCTTAATGCGCCCTCAAAAGCGCCGAATCTCTCCCGCTCAAGAGGGGCCAGCCAGCCCTTTTCCAGCATAAAATCAAATTGAGACTGGGGCAGAAAGAGCAGATCTCCTTCGTTTTTGGCCAGCCGGGCGGTTATATATGTCCAGCCGCTTTGCATATCCATATATCCTGCGTTTTCCATGGCCGTATAGCATTGCGCTTCAGCGTATTTTATCTCCGGAGAGCTGTCCATAAGGCCCTGAGCCCATTTGGACGCGCTGGCAGAGGGAACGTTTGTCTGATAGAAAAAAATTATGAGCCTTTCTTTGGGCAGAGAGGAAGCCGAACGGTAGAATAGCACTGTGCCTAAAGAGAGCAAAAGGACGGCTGAAACAATAATGGGCAGCGCTTTTTTTGAAAAATATAAAAACCGTTTCAATTCAATAATCTCCGTTTATATTCTGCCGCCCGGAAAAAGGGGCGGTTATATCCGGCCCGGCGCACGGGGCCTGTTTGCATGGTTCGTAGTTTTAAAAGAGGGAAATGCGCCCTCAAAAACCGCGGCGTCAGCCTGAATTCAAACGCGCGCGACCGTCTTTAATTATAAATATTATATCATAAATATGTATGAACGAACAGTAAATTTAAGCTTTTGCCCTGTCTGCGCGCGGACGCGTTAAAAAAGAGCCGACGGCATTAATTGCCGTTCGACATAAATCAGGCGTATGTGATATAATAATTTAAATTATGTGTTATTGAATTACCGTAAAAGCGGAGGAAGGAAATGCTCCATATATTGCTGGGCCGCGCCAAAAGCGGCCGGACGGGAATCATGGCCCGGAGAATAGGAAGGGATATAAGCCTGGGCAGACGGGCTGTATTTATTGTGCCCGATCAGGAAACTTTCATAACCGAGAGCCGTCTTTTAAAAGAAAACGGCCTTAACGGGCTTATGGGCACAGAAGTGCTTTCCTTTAACCGCTTTTGCCAGAGGATTATAAAATGGTCCGCTCAGATTCCGGGAGTGAGGCTGGACGATACGGGCAGAAGCATGCTGCTGGCCGGAGCGGTTATGCAATGCAGGGAACAGCTTTCGGTTTTTAATTCGAGCGCCGGACAGCCCGGCCTGACCGAGCGTCTGGCCCGAATGCTTTCTATATTCAAAAGCTGCGGGCTCAGCCCTCAGGATGTAAAAGAGCTCTCGGAAAAGAGCAGCGGCCTGCTCAAAGCCAAATTGCAGGACGCGGCGCTTGTCTTTGAAAAATATGAAGAGCTTATTCAGGGACGCTATGCGGACACTCAGGATTATTTCATTCTTGCCGGCAGCCTGGCTTCCCAATGCGGAGTTTTGAAGGAAACCGCCGTGTATATAGACGGCTTTGAGGTTTTCACTAAAAAAATGCTGGAATTTATAATCAGCCTGTGCAAGGGGGCGCCCGAAGTATATGTTTCTCTGCCTTCGGCAATGGGCGGGGCGGACGAGGAGCTTTACGCGCTTTCTGAAAACGCTCTCAGGCGGCTTGCGGCGTGCGCGGCTAGCGAGGGGATTAAATATGAAATTAAATATGTGCCCCGCCGGGAGCAGGAGGGGGAATTGGCCTTCCTGGGGGAAAATCTTTTTGCATATCCGCATAGAGAATATAAAAAGAACGTAGAGAACGTCTCTCTCTTTGAGGGGAAAAATCCCGAGGAGGAGGTGCGGCGCGCGGCCTGCATAATAAGGGAGGCCGCGCTTTCTGGAGCCAGATACCGGGATTTTGCGGTTATAACCAGCGCTCCGGCCGTTTATACGCCTATAATAGACAGGCTCTTTGGGCAGTATGATATTCCGGTGTTTGCAGATATTAAAAGGCCTGTGCCCGCTCAGCCGCTGGTGCGGCTGATTCTGGCCCTGCTTAATATTAAGGAGCAGGGATTTAAAAATATTCTGGAATATGCTTTTTGCCCCCTTATGGGCTTTGAGAGCAGGGACAGCCAGAGCCTTGCGCGCCTTATCAGGGAGACGGGGCTCAAGCCGCAGGAATTTTTCACGGGGCGCGCCCAGAGGCTTCAGGAGGATTTAAGAGCCGAATTGGAGCGGCTGCGCGGCGTTTTTCTGCCGCCCGTGCGTGCCTTTGAGGAAAAAATGCGCAGATGCAGGCGGGTGGAGCAGTTCGCCCGGGGCGTTATGCTTTTTTTAGAAGAATATAATTTAGCCCGGAAGCTTCAGGAGGATATAAACCGGCTGGAAGAAATGGGCTTTCCCTCTCAGGCGGATGAAGCCCGCCAGGTGTGGGAGCTGAGCGTCAATCTGCTGGAACAGCTTGAGCGCCTTCTGGGAGAGAGGGCGATTGACAGGAAGCAGTTTGCGGGCATGCTGGCTCAGGGCTTTAAACGGAGCGAGATAGGCGTTCTGCCCTCCAGCGTCGACTGCGTGCTGCTGGGGGATATCAGCCGCACTAAGACTTCGGGCGTGCGCTCGGTTTTCATTATGGGAGTCAACGAAGGCATCTTGCCCGCCCCTGTTTCAGACGACAGCCTTTTTTCTGGGCGGGAATTGGACAGCATGAATCAGATGGGAGCTCAATTGGAGCCCGATCAGTCAATGCAGATCAGCCAGCAGAATTACGATATATATTCGGCCTTTTTGTCTCCGATAGAAAAGCTGTATGTATCTTATAGCCTTGCCTCCAGCGAGGGCGCCGGGCTGCGCCCCTCTCATATCATAAGCAGGCTCAGACTGATTTTTCCGGGCCTGGAGCTAAAAAGCGGCCTTAAGCAGGAGAATTATTTAGCCACTCCCGCCGCGGGGCTGGCGTTGCTCTTTTCTTCGGCCAGAAACGGGCTGAGCGGCGAGCTGGGAGATTTCCTAAGCTATCTTAAGCAAAAGGAGGATCCCAATATATCTCTGCTTGAACGGGCCCTTTCTCCGGCTAAGAGAGCCCGAATAGAGCCGCAGCGGGCGCGGGAATTATTTTTTCCCCGAAGCAGCGTAAGCGTTTCCCGTTTGGAGACTCAGGCGCTTTGCCCGTATATGCATTTTGTAAGATACGGCCTGGCGCCGGAGCGCAGCGAGGATTATAAGCTCAACGTGAGGGACGCCGGCAGCCTGCTGCATGAGGTTCTGGAAAGCTCTCTGGCGTATTTCAGCGGACGGGATTTAAAAAAAATAACCCGGGAAGAAATTTTTGAGACGGCTGAGCGCGTTCTGGCCGAGCGCGCGCCTGAATACCGCTTCGGCTATTTAGTTTCCTCCCAGAGAGCGCGCAGGCAGACAAAGGGGCTGGCCGTTATGGCGCGGATTGCGGTCTTTGAAGCAATCCGCCAGCTTGCGGCGGGCAGCTTTATGCAGGTGGGGCGGGAATTGGTGTTTGCTCCGGGCAGGGATTATCCGCCCATTATTCTGCCCACTTCCGCGGGGGAATTGAAGCTGCACGGAGTGGTGGACAGGGCGGATATGATGTATCTGGAAAATGAAAGATATGTAAGAATTGTGGATTATAAATCGGGCGCGGCGCAGTTTCAGGCTGAAAAAGTGGCCGATGGGAGCATGCTTCAGCTTCCCCTTTATATGGACGCGGTGCTTTCCGCTTTCAGCGGAGCCAGAGCCGCGGGAGCGTTTTATTTTCATATAAAGGAATTGGAGGGGGAGGAAAAAATCCTGCTTTCGGGCCCGTCTGTAAATATTCCAGAAGTAATAGAGGGCATGGATCCGGGCGCGCTTAACGGAGAAAACGGCGTTTTAAGCCTGAGAAAGAGCAAAAGCGGCCTGACAGGCAAAAATCTTTTATCTCCCGGCGGATTTGACAGGCTGCTCTCCTTGGCGCGCGCCCGGGCGGGCGAAATAGCCGCGGATATAGCCTCGGGAAAAATTGAGGGCGCTCCCCTGGATTACGGCGAGCAGGAGAGCCCCTGCCGGTATTGCGAGCATGGGCTGCTCTGCGGCTTAAAGGAAAAGGGCGTTTTTTTAAGAAAGGCGTGCTCCGGGCTGGAATTGGAAGAAAAGCAGCCTGAAGATTCGGAATAAAAGGGAGAAAGGAGGAGAGCGCGTGAATTGGACTAAACCGCAGCAAAGGGCTATTGAGGCCAGAGGAAACGGGCTGCTGGTGAGCGCGGCGGCGGGAAGCGGCAAGACTACCGTTATGGTGGAGAGAATTTTATCCCTGGCTCTGGAGGGAGTCCCTTTGGACAGAATGCTGATTGTCACCTTCACCAGGGCGGCGGCCGCTTCAATGCGGGAAAAATTGAGCCGCGAATTGGAAAGGCGCATGCAGGCGGACGCGCGCAATACCGTTCTCCGCCGGCAGAGCGAGGCGCTGCGCAGAGCGGATATTTCCACATATTCATCCTTTTTGGTGAACGTGCTCAGGCAATATTATTATCTTCTTAACATACCTCCGGATTTTAAAATCCTGGACAGGCCCGAGCTTGCGAAAATGGAGGACGAGGCTCTGGACGAGGTGCTGGAGGGAGCGGGAGACGTGCCTCACCTTGAGGCCCTGGAACGTTTGCTTATTAAGGGCGGCAAGGATAAAAGCCTTTGCGACGCTATTTTATTAATATATGGGCATATAAGCATATTTCCATATCCGCAGAAGCGGCTGGAGGAAATGCTTTCAGATTATGCTTCAGGCGGGGAGATTTGGCTGAACGCGCTCCGAAATGGGTTTCAGGAGCAATTAATCTGCCTGAGGGAGGACGCCGAAGAATTAAAGCGGCTGGCTCCGTATGTGGGGGGCAAAAACAACTGCGAGCAGATTGCTCAATATGACATGCAGCTTATAGAGGCGCTTATAGAGGCGGAAAGCTTTGAGGATATGGCGGCGCTGAAGCCTGCTCCTTATATGAGTTTAAGAATCAAGGATGGTTTAAGCGGAGCTTTCCGTGCGCGGCATGACGTTATAAAAAGCGCGCTTCAGGGCATCATGGCTGACGCGGGCGAATACGCTCAATTGAAGGAATATGGCGATTTATCTTATCTTCGCGGATGCATAGAGGCGCTTTTTGAATTGGTAAGGCGTTTTTCAGACGCGCTTTTCCGGCTTAAACTGGAGGCGGGCGGCTTTTATTTTTCGGATATAGACAGGCTTTCGGCTCAATTGCTGGATAATCCGCAGGCGGCTTTTGAATTGAAGAACAGATATGATTATATATTTGTGGATGAATATCAGGACAACAATAAGCTGCAGGAGCATATCCTGTCCCGCCTGTCCAAGGAGGACAACATCTTTTATGTGGGGGATGTAAAGCAGAGCATATACCGCTTCAGAAACGCCGATCCTTCCATATTTATAAAGCGGGAGCGCGCTTTTAAGGCGGGCGGGGGAGAAAACATATATCTTAACAATAATTTCCGCTCGTGCGGCGGAATTCTGGATTTTGTAAATTATATATTTGAAAGAATTATGAAGCGGGAGACGCTGGGCCTGGAATATGATCAGAACGCGGCGCTGCATCCTTTGGAAAATTCCTGGCAGACTCTTTTGGGAACGGAAAAATGCGCATGCTCCCTGGAAGCCTGCCTTCATCCGGCGATTCCGGCTGAAATGCTGCTGCTTGATTACGACGAGCAGGCCAGGCCGGACGAATTGGGCGAATATAAGAAGCAGAAGATGGAGGCCCTGGCCGTAGCCAGGCGGGTTAAGGAACTGTTAAACGAGCCTATATATGATCCCGTGATTAAATGCTGCCGCCTGCCTCAGCTCAGGGATATAGTTATTCTGGCGCGCAGCGCCAATGAGCTGTCGGGCATATATCAGGAGGTTTTTAAATCGGAGGGCATTCCCTTGTATACTGAGCCTCAGGCGGGGCTTTTAAGCAGTCATGAGGCGGGAGTGGTTATAAGCCTGCTTTCGCTTATTGCGGGCAAAGGGGATGACGATGCGCTTTTAGCAGTGCTGCTCAGTCCGATAGGCGGATTTAACGAGGATGAATTATCGCGGATGCGCTCCTATACTCCAAAAGGCAGCTTCGCTCAGGCTGCCGAGAGATATATAACTGCGCCTGACTGCGGGGAGGTAGGCTTAAAGCTGGAGGAATTTTATAAAAAGCTGGAAAATTGGAGCTTTTTAAGCTATGCGCTGCCCCTTGAGCAGCTTATATGGCGGATTTATGAGGAGACGGGTTATTTTTATTATGTTTCCGCCCTGCCCATGGGGCAAGTGCGAGCGGAAAATCTTCGTCAGCTTGCCCGCAGGGCGGGAGAATATATGCTTTCAAGCGGAGAATCCCTTTCGGGCTTTTTAAGCTATCTGGAATTTGGCCGCAAGCTGGGCGGAGATATAGAAGAGGGAGCCACTTTGGGCGAGAAGGACGACGTTGTCCGTTTGATGACCATACATAAAAGCAAAGGGCTGGAATTTCCCATTTGTCTGCTGGTAAGCTGCGGGCAGTCCTTTAATAAAAATGAAATGAAGCAGAATATACAATTGGACGGCGAGCTGGGCATAGGGGTAAAAATGAGGCGGCTGAATAATGAGACGGGTGTTTTTGAAGCGCGCCAGAGCCTGGCGCGCGCCGCTATAGCGGATAAAAAGGCGCGGGAGAGCAGAGCGGAGGAGGCCCGGCTGCTTTATGTAGGCATGACCAGGGCGGTAAGCCGGCTTATAATCTTTGGGACGATAACGCCCAAAAGCCAGTTTGCCGGGGGGGAATACGCCGTTTCTCATGCCGGCAGCTTTTTGGATTTTATTATGCCGGCCATTCTCAGGCATCCGGACGCGGAAGCGCTGCGCGAACGCTTTGAAGGCTTTGAGAAGGAAGAGGGCGGGGGCAGAATTAAAATTAATATTCTGGAACCCGCTTCTTTGACGGGAGCTCAGGCCCAGTCTTCTGCCGGCCTGGCGGCCCAATCTCCAAGCGGGGATATAAGTTATCTTGAAAAGCGCTTTGAAAGAAAATATGCGCTGACTCAGGCCACCAGGCTTAGGAGCAAGCGGGGAGTTACGGAGCTTTTCAGCGAGCAGGAAAAAATATTGCGGCGTCCTGCGTTTATGCATGAAATTACTGCGGCCGGCATGGGCAATTTATATCATACGGCTATGGAGCGGCTGGATATAAGAGGAGACGTTTCGATTGCGGGCATAACGTCGCAGCTTGACGCCATGGCAAAGGCGGAAATTTTTTCGGCTGAGGAAAGAGCTTTAATCAAGCCTGAAAGGCTGTCCGCTTTTTTTGAGGGGGCTCTGGGGAAGCGGCTTTTAGGGGCGGAGAAGATTTATAGGGAAGAACCTTTCTGCATATGGGTGGAGCAGGAGGGGGAACGCGTTCTTGTTCAGGGCGTAATAGACTGCTATTTTGAGGAGAACGGACGGGCGGTAATAATCGATTATAAGACGGACAGCGCCCGCGGGGATTCTGAGGAAAGGGCGCAGAGGCACAGGCCTCAGCTTGAAATGTACGCGCTTGCCGTAAAGGAAATCAGAGGCCTGGATGCGGAAGGCTGGCTTTATATGTTCTCGGATGCTTCCTTTCACAGGCTGGTATAATAAATCATGTTATAATACAGTTATTGGAAGGCCCGGCTATATCAAGACGCTGGAAAAGGCCAGGAATACGCAGCCTGTGGACGCGTTGCCCAGAAATACTGCCCAGAATAAATCGGACGCTCTCATTTTAAGCATTATTCCTACCGCCGCGCCTGTAAAGGCTCCCATGCCGGGAAGAGGAAGGGTAACGAGCAGAAATACCGACCACAGGCATAAAAGCCGCCTCTTGAAGCCGCCGCTGTCTGAAAGCTTGTTTTCCAGCTTGCGGCGGTGCGGAGCGATTTTTGTTTTCATTTGCTTCAGAGCTTTTTGAGCCGGCCGTCTTTTTTTCAGCCAGTTATAGCAGGGTTCAAGCAATATAATAAGGGCGTATGAGCTCAGGGCGCAGCCCAGGAGGCCGGCGACGCCTATTGTAAATTTGGGCATGCCGAGATATAATCCGTATATTACCGCGCCTTTGAATTCAATTACCGGCAGCGCGGCCAAGGCGGCTACTGTGAGCTCGTTTAAAAAAGCAAGGAGAAATTCTGTCATGCGGTTGCTTCCTTTTTCCGGGACGTCCCGGCTTGTTTATATAAATATTTATTCACTTGTCCTGCAAAAAAGAATGGAGAAGATTTATGCAGCTTAAAAAAGAGATTAAAATAATGCTGGGATGCTTAAGGCGCGCGGATGAGGATTTTAAGCTTATAGAGGATGGGGATAAAATAGCCGTGGGGATTTCGGGAGGCAAGGACAGCCTGGCTATGCTATATGCCCTTCAGCTATACAGGCGTTTTTCCAAAAAGGCGTTTGAGCTGCATGGCATAACTGTTTCGCTGGGCATGCAGCCTTTTGACACGCGGGGCGTCAAAGCTTTCTGCGAAGAATTATCCGTTCCTTATACAGTAATTGAAACGCAGATTGGACGGATAGTTTTTGATGAGCGTCAGGAGAAAAATCCCTGCGCGCTTTGCGCAAATATGCGGCGGGGCGCTCTTAACAACGGGGCGCTGGCTGCCGGCTGCAATAAAACAGCGCTGGGACATCACAGCGGAGACGTAGTGGGCACATTTTTGCTCAGCCTGCTATATGAGAGCCGGCTTAACACCTTTTCGCCCAAAACTTATCTCAGCCGGAGCGGGCTGACGGTTATAAGGCCATTGATTTATGCTGAAGAGGCCAATTTAAGGCATGCGGCGCAGGGCCTTGAACTGCCGGTCGTTGCTTCGCCCTGCCCTGCCTGCGGGCAGACTAAGCGCGCGCAGATGGAAACGCTGCTTAAGAGTCTGAATCAATATGCTCCGGGAGCCAAGGGCAGGATAATGCAGGCTATATCCAATACGGAGCAATATGGACTGTGGAATAATATTGATGAAGGCAGGGAGAAGAAATGACTAAATATATAACGGCCGCCGTGCTGTTTGTGATTCTGTTAACTTTCAGCGCCGCAGGCTTGGCCGTGAGCGTTATTAATCCCGGGTTTGAATTAAGCGGCGACGGCCTGGAGGGCTGGAATTCAGAAGCGGCTATAAGGGAGAAATATATAGCGGGGGTAATTGACGAATCATATGATTCGTCAGGGATGTGCGCGACGTTAAAAAATCTTGAAGCCAATCACAGTTATCTTGTGCAGCGAATAACGGGCGGAAAATCAGGAGATTGTTACCTTATTACGGTTATGGCAAAAGTTCCGGACGCAATATCTGCTCCCGGCGCCGGCATTACTGCGCAGAAAGCGGGCGCGGAGGCTAATTCGTTCAGCGGAGTTTCGTCCAGGAGGCTGACGAGGGGCGGCGATTGGGAAGAACTGTCTTTATATGTCGTGCTGACAGGGGGAGCGACGCAGTTTGATTTATATCTTGAGTTGGGTTCGGTAACAGAATATTCAGAAGGCGAGGTATATTTTGACTGTGTTAAGATAGAGCGGTTGGAAGAACTGCCTGAAGGCGCGGAGGCGGCGGTTATAAATGGCGGCGGAGGACTGAGCGCCGACGCATATATAATTATAGGAGTAATTTTATGTGTTTTATTGGCTGCTTTTATTGCTTTCAGAAGAGGCGCCGTGAGAAAACGGGCGGTTGTAAAGGAAGCCGAGCCTGAGGAAAACGATTCGGACGAGATATAAACGCTGCGGATTTCGGGCAGGACGGGTGGGATGCATATAAAGAGAATGGGCGTTAAGTAAAATGAAGGATTATACTATGTCTCTCAATGGGGGCCGCTGGAAGGAGAAAAACAGCAGCTGCCCATTCGGCCGGCGAAGCCGGCCTCCTTTTGCCCCCCTCTTAGCCGCGCTTATGCGCGGCTAAGAGGGGGGCTTGGGCGGGAGTCCTGCCCATGCAGATTTATAAAAAGAGGCCACGGGGCGCCCCGCCCTCAATGTGGGCGCGCGTTGCTCTTTCACTCGGACCAATTTTATCATTTTCCTTTGTTTATATTTGCTTTCCGGCTTTTTATTCCGCGCCTTGTCCTGCCCGCCGCATTAGCGGCGGGCAGGACGATATAATCCCCGCCCGCGCCCCGGTTGGGCGGTCTCCCGATCGTTTGCATAAATCCCGGCAAAATATTAGCGGTTACAGCCCGATTCCGTTTGACACCAGGCTTTTAAAATGATAGAATTATAAAAGATTATGTTTGTTAGCTACATAAATATGTTCAAAACTAACATCATGCCTAGTATTAATTAAAATTTCCCCGAGAGGGGATTATGGGAGGTTATCTGTTTTATGGCAACACCAGTAATTATGCCCCGTCAGGGACAGTCGGTGGAAAGCTGCATTATTACCAAATGGAATAAGCAGGTAGGGGATAAGGTGGCTGTGGGCGACCTTTTATTCACATATGAGACCGACAAAGCTACCTTTGACGAAGAATCGCAGGTGGAGGGAATTCTGCTTGCCATTCTGCATGAAGAGGGGGATGATGTCCCCTGTTTGGAAAACGTATGCGTTATAGGCGCTGAGGGAGAGGATGTCAGCCAGTTTGCTGTTCAGGCTGAGGCGGCTCCCGTTCAGGCTGAAAGCGCCGCGCCCGCTCAGGCCGCGGCTGCGCCTGCGGTAAGTCAGAGCCAGGCAAACGAAGCCCAGGTGGCCGCCAAGGCCGCCGAGGGAGAAATCAAGATTTCTCCTAGAGCGCGCGCGTATGCCGAGAAAACAGGCGTCGATTATCGTTATGCCGTTCCTTCGGGGGCCGAAGGCCGCATAATAGAGAGAGATATAGTAGCGCTCCGCGAGCAGGGAGTTATGGTTACTTCCGCCGCTTCGGGAGAATATCTTGCGGGCGGCAGCCGCATAGAGGGCACAGGCATAGGCGGCCGGGTTTCTGTTCAGGATCTTTCTGCTCCTGCGGCGTCCGTTCCGGCTGCCCAATCTGTCCAAGGGCCTGATTTTGAAGACGTTAAGCTGCCTAATATCCGCAAGGTAATTGCCCGCAGCATGACCGCTTCCTTAACGGGCATGGCTCAGCTTACTCTTAATACATCCTTTGACGCGACTGAGCTTATGGCCTACCGCAAGAAGGTCAAGGAAAACGGCGAAAAGCTGGGCTTGGCAAATATTACCCTTAACGATATGGTGCTTTACGCAGTTTCGCGCACCCTGCTTAATCATAAAGACCTTAACGCTCATCTTCTGGATGATAAAATGCGCTATTTCAAGAACGTGCATCTGGGTATGGCCGTGGATACTGAGCGCGGACTGATGGTGCCCACTATCTTCAACGCTAACAGGCTGTCCTTAAACGATATAGCCGCCGAGGCGAAAAAATGCGCCGCCGATTGTCAGAAGGGCTCTATAAGCCCTGATAAGCTTTCGGGAGCCAGCTTTACCGTTTCCAATCTGGGCTCTTTGGGAATCGAAAGCTTTACGCCTGTTATAAATCCCCCCCAGACGGGAATTTTGGGCGTAGACAATATAATTACCCGCGTTAAAGAGGTGAACGGCCAGATTAAGACTTATCCCGCTATGGGATTGTCCCTGACCTTTGACCACCGCGCGCTGGACGGAGCTCCCGCGGCTAAATTCTTAAAGGAACTGGCCGCCAATCTGGAGAATTTCTCCGCGCTGCTGGCTAAATAAGGGAGGAAGCAAAAATGGTATACGATTTAATAATTATAGGAGGCGGTCCCGCCGGTTATCTGGCGGCCGAACGCGCCGGCGAAGCGGGGCTTAATACTCTGCTTATAGAAAAACGCTTTATAGGCGGCGTCTGCCTGAACGAGGGCTGCATTCCCTCCAAGGCGCTGCTTTATTCGGCCAAGCTCTATGATGGAGCCAGCCATGGGGAAAAGTATGGTATAACCGTAGAAAACATTAAATTAAATCATCAGGCCGTCATAACCCGTAAGCGCAAGGTGATAGATACGCTGGTAGGCGGAATCAAGATGAAGCTTAAAAAGCTTAAGGTAACAGTTGTAGAAGGGGAAGGGCATATAGAAAAACGGAACGCTGAAGGTTTCTGCGTAAGCGTCAATGGCACCGAATATACAGGTTCCCGCCTGCTTATAGCTACCGGCTCCGAAGCTGCCGTTCCGCCTATTCCCGGCCTCAAGGAAGGCTTGGACGCGGGCTTTGTTATGACTAACCGCGAAATACTGGAGCTTCAGGAGGTTCCCAAGCGCCTGGTAGTTATAGGAGGCGGCGTTATAGGCCTGGAAATGGCCAGCTATTTCAATACTGCCGGCAGCCAGGTAACGGTTATAGAGATGCTTGATAAGATAGCCGGTCCTACCGACGCTGAAATATCCAAAATCCTGCAAAAGAATTATGAGAAAAAGGGCGTTGCCTTTAAGCTGGGCGCTAAGGTGACGGAGGTTACCAGTCAGGGCGTTGTATACGAGCTTAACGGCAATAAGGAGAGCATAGAGGCGGATAAAGTGCTGCTCTCAATCGGCCGCCGTCCCTCCACTAACGGTTTGGGCCTTGAAAATATCGGCGTAAACACAGAGCGTGGAGCAATTAAGACGGACGAGCAGGGCAGAACGAACGTTTCGGGCGTTTATGCCGCCGGCGACGTAAACGGTTCCTATATGCTGGCTCATGTCGCCTATAGGGAAAGCGAAGTTGCTATTAACACCATACTGGGCAAAAAGGACAACGTTCGCTATAACGCCGTTCCGTCTGTTATATATACCAACCCCGAAGTGGCCTGCGTGGGCGAGACTGAAGAGAGCGCCAAGGCTAAGGGTATGGATGTAGCCTGCGTTAATCTCACTATGAAATATTCCGGCCGCTATGTAGCTGAAAATGAAGGCGGAGACGGAATCTGCAAGCTTATAATAGATAAAAAGCGCAATCGTCTTGTGGGCGTGCATATGATAGGCAATTATTCGTCAGAAATTATCGTAAGCGCCGTTACCATGATAGAAACTGAAATGCGCATTGAGGATATTAAAGAGTTAATCTTCCCCCATCCTACTGTTTGCGAGATAATACGCGAGGGAATTTTTGAATATCACGGCTAAAATTTTAAGGAGGTTTTAAGCTATGCCTAAATCACAATACATCGATCCGAGCGAAAGACGCAAGGCGGGATTTATTAAATTCCAGGATATTCCCGTCAACCAGTACTCCAAGTCCATAGAGGATGAAAAGGCCAATTTCTCCAATGAGGATTTTATCCGCATCTATAGAGATATGGCTATTATCCGTGAGTTTGAGACCATGCTCAATCTCATAAAGACCACCAGCGAATACAACGGCATTCCCTACAGTCATCCCGGCCCGGCTCACCTTTCTATAGGTCAGGAAGCTTCGGCCGTAGGCCAGGCGTACATCCTCACCAAGGACGATTACACCTTTGGTTCCCACCGCGGCCACGGCGAGGTTATAGCCAAGGCGCTTTCCTGCATTGAAAAGCTCAGCGATCAGGAATTGCTGGATATAATGAAGGAAACCCGCGGCGGCTCCACCTTAAAAGTAGTGGAGAGCAACGGCAAATATGCCAGCGTTAAGGATATGGCCCGCGCGTTTGTGCTCTATGGATTCCTGGCCGAAATGTTTGCGCGCGAAACCGGCTTTTCCAGAGGCCTGGGCGGCTCCATGCACGCTTTCTTCATTCCTTTTGGAATTTATCCCAATAATGCCATAGTGGGCGGAAGCGCCGATATAGCTATGGGCGCCGCGCTCTATAAGAGAGTAAATTGCAAGGACGGCATGGTTATAGCCAATATAGGCGACGCTTCCCTGGGCTGCGGTCCCGTCTGGGAAGCAATTAATATGGCTGCCATGGACCAATACACTCAGCTTTGGGATGAAGCTCATAAAGGCGGACTGCCCATTATCTTCAATTTCTTTAATAATCAGTACGGAATGGGCGGCCAGACCTGCGGCGAGACTATGGCTTATAATATCCTGGCCCGTTTCGGAGCCGGCGTTAATCCCGATCAAATGCATTCGGAGCGCGTGGACGGCTTTAATCCTCTGGCTGTTATTGACGCTTATAAGCGCAAGCGCGCTATTATTGACGAGCGCCGCGGCCCTGTGCTGCTGGATGTGCTTACTTACCGTTATTCCGGTCATTCTCCGTCCGACGCTTCCAGCTACCGCACAAAAGAAGAGCTGGCTGCATGGCAGGAAGTAGATCCGCTGATTACTTACCGCGCAGAGCTGGTCAAGGCTGGCGTAGCGGGCGAGGACGCTTTCGAGGCCATTCTGGAAAATGTCAAGAAAGAAATGACCGAGGTAGTAAAGCTGGCTGTGGATCCGCAGGTTTCTCCTTATATGGATTTGGTGGCTCAGCCCAACGCTATTGCCGATATTATGTTCTCCAACGGGCATGTTGAATCCCTGGATACCACTCGCAAGCCGGATGTGCTCATACCTTACGAGGAGAATCCGCGCGTACAGAAGATTGCTAAAAAGGAGCGTTTTGGATTTAAGGACGGCAAGCCTGTTTCCAAGAACAAGGTTTATCAGTACCGCGACGGTATATTTGAAGCGCTGATTAATAAATTCTATGAGGATCCTACGCTGATTGCCTATGGCGAAGAAAACCGCGACTGGGGCGGCGCCTTTGCCGTATACGGCGGACTTACTGAATCTCTGCCCTATCATCGCCTGTTCAACAGCCCGATTTCTGAGGCGGCGATTGTAGGCTCGGCGGTTGGTTATGGCCTCTGCGGCGGCCGGTCAGTGGTAGAGCTTATGTATTGCGATTTCCTGGGACGCGCCGGAGACGAAGTGTTCAACCAGATGGCTAAATGGCAGGCTATGACTGCCGGCGAGCTCAAAGTGCCTATGATTCTGCGTGTCAGCGTGGGCTCCAAATACGGCGCGCAGCACAGCCAGGATTGGTCGGCTCTTATTGCGCATATTCCCGGTCTGAAAGCCTGCTTCCCGGCCACTCCTTATGACGCTAAGGGCCTCATGACCACTGCGCTTAACGGCACTGATCCCGTTGTATTCTTTGAGAGCCAGCGCATATACGATTATTCGGAGCAGTTCCATGAGGGCGGAGTGCCGGCTGAAAGCTATGAAATTCCCTTTGGCGAGCCTGATATCAAGCGGGCGGGCAGCGACGTTACCATTCTTACCATAGGCGCCGTGCTTTACCGCGCTATGGACGCCGCTAAGGAGCTTCAGGAGAAATATAACATTTCCGCTGAGGTTATTGACGCGCGCAGCCTGGTTCCTTTCAATTATGAAAAGGTGCTGGAGTCTGTTAAGAAGACGGGCAAGCTGGTAATAGTCGGCGACGCCTGCGAGAGAGCTTCCATAATGAAAGAAATGGCCGCCAATGTTACCAATATGGCTTTTGATTATCTGGATGCGCCGGTTGTGGTTGTAGGCGCTAAGAACTGGATTACTCCCGCTTATGAGCTGGATAATTTCTTCTTCCCGCAGCCGTCCTGGATTATTGACGCCATTCATGAGAAGATTATGCCTATTCCCGGTTATGTAGCCAAGGCTAATTATACTACCAAAGCGCTTTTGGATAACAATAAGAAGGGCGTATAATTAGTTTATAGCTGGCAAAGGTCAAATCAAAATGGTATTAAAGGAGCGGATATTTGATATATCCGCTCCTTTGTATTTTTTTAAACTTTAGCTGATCTATATATACAATATTTTTGCTTGGCGAGGCTGTCAGCGTTATGTATTCTGAGGGCCAAGATTGCGCTTGACTTTTTCAGGGACATATAGTATATTATATTTACAAATGATATGCGTCATGGATATTTAGCCTAAGCAGTTAAGGAGGATTAATATTATGAAAAGAGCAGTATATAACGAATTAAGGCAAAAAGCGATTGAATTATATGAAAAGGCGGGCATAGTGCTGACAGAACAAGAGAAGGATAATATAGAAGTGGCTGATTACGGGCTGGAAGACGTATATAATACTGGCCTTGAGCTTGTTGTATATGTTAATACGAGCCGTTGCTGCGCTAAGGAGCTTGCGCTTACGCCCGGGCAAACATGTCCGGAGCATTATCATCCTCCTGTGCCTGCGATAGGATATGAGGGCAAGGAAGAGACGTTTAGATGCAGATATGGCGAGGTGCGCCTGTATGTGCCGGGAGAGAAAAATTGCGAACCCGTTCATCCTGAAGGAGCATATACGGTATTTCATGAAATTGTGCTTAAGCCGGGCGAACAGTATACAATAGAAAAGAATACCAAGCATTGGTTTATCGCCGGGCCGCAGGGCGCTGTTGTATCTGAATTTTCTACAAGCAGCTATGATGAATATGATGTGTTTACTGATACGAGAATAGCCAGAATTCCCGTTATTGAGGATTAATTTTTATTATTAAAGCCAATAAAGGCTCCGGGCCCTTTTGCAAGAATGCAAAAGGGCCCGGAGCCTTTATTGGATAAAAAGGAGCAGTGCCCGGCCGTTTACGGCCGGGCACTAAGTCTCAGCATTTAATGAAAAGCTTTGCTTTTCATTAAATGCTGAGACTTGGCGTTTTGGCGCTTTTAGCGCCAAAACGCCGCTTTTTTTCTTTATCTATAACAAATAATTACAAAATAAATATGCGTATTATTAGGAATACTATTTTTAAGTTAAAATAAATAGGAGGTTTTATGAAAAAAGCAATTATTGCTCTGATAATAGCGTTAAATATATTTGTTGGAGTACCGGCCTATGCTTCCAGCGTGGATACTTACACGGTGGTTAAGGGAGACAGTCTCTGGAAGATTGCCGTTAAGTATCAGGTTGGTTTAAGTGAAATTATAGCGGCTAATCCGCAGTTTAAAGATCCAAACCTTATTTATCCCGGGCAGAAGGTATATGTGCCTCTTAATAATCAGGAGGTAATTTCTTATGAGGAGCAGGTTATCAATCTGGTCAATCAAGTGCGGGCACAGAACGGGCTCAAAAGCCTTACGTCTAATTGGCAGTTGAGCCGTGTGGCAAGATATAAGTCTCAGGATATGCATGATAAAGGATATTTTTCTCATACAAGTCCAACCTATGGTTCGCCTTTTGATATGATAAAGAATTTTGGCATTAGCTATAGGACGGCGGGTGAAAATATAGCAAGAGGACAGCGTACGCCTCAGGAAGTTATGGATGCCTGGATGAATTCTGCTGGACATCGGGCTAATATTCTGAATGCGTCTTTCACGCAGATAGGCGTAGGATATGTCTCGGACGGCAATTACTGGACGCAGATGTTTATAGGTTAAGGCCCGAATAAAAATAAAGGGGACGCGCCGCGGCGCCCGGCCGAAGGCCGGGCGAACGCTGGGTATGGCCCTGGCGAAGGCAAAGCCTTCGCCAGGGCCATACCCAGCGTTGATTTTGCCGTTTCACGGCAAAATCCCGCGGCGCGCCCCCTTTATTTTTATTCGGGCCTTTAAAGCTCCTGCAATTCTTTAAGCCAAAGCGCGCTGCTGGCGTCGCTGGGCATTCGCCAGTCTCCGCGGGGAGAAAGGGTAACGCTGCCCACTTTAGGCCCGTCGGGCAGGCAGGAACGCTTAAATTGCTGGGAAAAGAAACGTCGGTAAAAGGTTTTGAGCCATTTTAAAAGGATTTCATCTGAATATTCCTCTCTGCCCGAAAAGGCATACCTAGCCAGCATATATATTTTTTTGGGCGAAAATCCCCATCTTAAGGCATAATAAAGATAAAAATCATGCAATTCATAAGGCCCTACAAGCTCCTCGGTTTTCTGGGCAATGTCTCCGTTCTGGGCGGGAAGCAATTCGGGGCTTACGGGAGTCGCCAGTATGTCGTATAAAATATCTTTCAGGGCAGGGCTATCGGCCGTATCGGCGCAATAGGCGACTAAATGCCTGATAAGAGTTTTGGGGATGGATGCGTTTACTCCGTACATGGACATGTGGTCTCCGTTATAAGTAGCCCATCCTAAAGCCAATTCGGATAAATCGCCCGTACCCACTACCAGCCCGTTCTGCATATTGGCTATATCCATAAGCACTTGGGTGCGCTCTCGGGCCTGAGCGTTTTCATATGCGGCGTCATGCGTTTCAGAGCTTTGTCCTATATCTGCAAAATGGGAAAGCACGCTCCCGCTTATATTGATTTCTTTCAAATCTGCTCCCAGTTCGCGCGCGAGAAGCTGCGCGTTGCTTTTGGTGCGCGAAGTGGTGCCGAAACAGGGCATGGTAACGGCTGTCAGCGCGGCAGCCGGCCGTTCAAGCATGTTAAGCGCCTTAAGGCATACAAGCGCGGCAAGGGTTGAATCCAATCCTCCCGAAAGCCCAAGAACAAGGCTTTTGGCCTGCGTGTGCTCCAGCCTTTTTTTCAGCCCCAGCGCCTGAATGGTTAGAATTTCTTCGCATCTGTCCTTCCGCTCGGTATTGTCCTCCGGTACGAAAGGCATAGCGGAAATTTTTCTGGTAAGCTGGACGGGTTTGCTGTCCAGCCTGAAGGGGATATATTTATAATCGGTTTTTATTTCTGAATTAAAGGTATTAATCCTTCTGCGCTCGCCTGTCAAACGGCTTAAATCAGGCTCGGAAACGGTCAGCCCGCCGCTGAACCTGTTTTCAGCAAGAATAACGCCGTTTTCCGCGATTAGATTATGCGAAGCGAATACCATATCGGTGGTGGATTCCCCTTCGCCCGCGTCCGCGTAAACATAAGCGCACAGCATTCTGGCCGACTGCCCGGTAATGAGCTCTCTCCGGTATTTGGCCTTGCCTACGGTTTCATCGCTGGCGGATAAATTGGCGATTATGGTCGCTCCAGCGCGGCAATGAGAAACAGATGGGGGCTCGCAGGCCCATAAATCCTCGCATAATTCGGCTGCCGCAATGAAATCAGGCATGTTTTCGCAGCAGAATAACATTTTGAAACCAAAGGGTATTTGCTCTCCCCGAATATTTATAACGGCGTTTTCCTTCGGAGCGGCAGAAAAATGCCGCTGCTCATAAAATTCGGCGTAATTGGGTATAAAGCTTTTGGGCGTCAGCCCCAGCAGCCTACCGTTAGAAATAACGGCCGCGCAGTTGTAAAGCTTGCCCATAACCGCAACGGGCAGCCCTGCAAAGATAAGCATGTCTCCGCTGGCTTCGGTTATTCTTTCTAATGCGTCCAGGGCTCCTTCCAAGAGCGTATTCTGAAGAAAAAGGTCTCCGCAGGTATAACCGGTGATGCATAATTCGGGCAGAACCAGCATTTTTACATTCTGCGCCTGGGCGGAACGCATGCCCTCTATAATAACAGCGGCGTTGTGCTCGCAGTCTGCAACCTTAATCTTGGGAGAGAAAGCACCCGTTTTTATAAAGCCGTATTCCATATAGAACTCCTTTTAAAGGTTGTTTTTGCTGAATAATATAATATTCAATAGCAGGAGCCTGACTTTTTAACCAATCACTTTAATAAGGGTGATTATATCTTCAGGCCGCTCGGCAAGGAAACGGGCGCCCTGGCTGAGCAGCTCCTTGCGCTCCCTGAAGCCCCAAAGCACGCCCATAGGCAGCATGCCTGCGTTTTTAGCAGTCTGCATATCCACGCCGCTGTCTCCTATATAAAGACAATCCGCGGGCTCTGCGCCCAGCTCCTTGGCTATGTAAAGCGCTCCTGCCGGGTCGGGCTTGCGCGGAGTATCCTCTTTTTTTCCGCGCACAGCGTCAAATCTGTCCGGAAGCAGAGCGGAAATCAGGAGCTGAGTGTATTCGTCCGGCTTGTTGGAGAATACCCCTAATTTTAATCCCTGCTTCTTAAGATTGTCCAGCATTCTGTCTATGCCGTAATACGGTTTGGTTTTGTAAAATAAATTTTCGCTGTAGCTCTGGTTAAAATATTCTTTCAGCTTAGCAATATCCTCTTCCTCAGCCTTATGCTTTACCGTCCGGAGCATGCCTTCCATAAGCTTGTCCGCCCCGCAGCCAACAAGATATTTATATGAATTTGTTTTTATAGGGGGCAGTCCCATTTTTTCCAAAGCCATATTGCAGGCGTTGGACAATCCTTTTAATGTGTATAGTAATGTACCGTCTAAATCAAATATAACAGCTTTTATCATAAGTTTTCTCCAATTATTTAAATTTGCAGGCCTTAAAAGCCTAGCTCTTCATCTATAATAATAACTTTGATGCGTCCTTTATTCCTTTGGCGGGAGGTGAGCACATAAGAACAGCAAATCCGGGCGTCTGAATTGCAGCCTGTTACGGCCTCTTCTTCGGCTATGCATTTTCCCTTGGAAGCGCAGTATGTTCCGCAGTTAAGGCGCTTAGCGTTAAGGGGCGCCGCAATTAATCGTATTCTTTCTATCGCCTGCGTTAAATTATCAACTATTTTATTCCTACCGACCGCTACAATTACCGATTTGGGCCCGAAGCAAAGAGCCGCGACTCTGTTGGAATTTCCGTCTACGTTATAAAGCTCGCCCGTGCGCAGCACGGCGTTGGAACTCATTATGTAAGTGTCTGCAAAAAAAGCCTTGCGGAAGATTAGCTCAACATCCTCCCTGCTCAGGCCGGGAGCGTCTCTGTCCAGAAATTTATATTGCCCGTTATTTATAAGAGAGCGCACGTCCAGCTCCTTGAGAGTCATGGAGCCGCCGCAGGCTATGGTCTCTCCCGGCTTTATAAGGCCTTTGATGATTTCCAGGGCGCTTGCTTTATCGGGCGCGTAATACGCCTCCATATTATTATTCCTGAATGCTTGGAGTATATCTGAATATTTTTCCACATAATCATCTCCCATATACAATATTATCACACAAATTGCTAATAATATCAACATCATTTTTATTCGATTTTTCAAATATGCCGGCGCATACTTGCCCGAGTTCAAAGGCATAATATTTAAGAAGGTAAGTTAGGCTGCGAATGCGGCTGCATTAACTATAATATGAAAGGAATATTTTAAATGTTCAATGTCCTTTTAAGAGCCTTTTTTATGTTTATTATGGTATTTTTCCTCGTAAGGCTGATGGGCAAGCGCCAGGTGGGCGAGCTTCAGCCCTATGAGTTTGTTATAACCATGATGACCGCGGATTTGGCCACTATTCCCCTGAGCGATTTATCCCTTCCCCTGGTATGGGGAATTATAGGAATTCTGGTATTGTCTTTTTGCCAGCTCTTAATATCGGTTTTAAGCCTGAAATCTGCCCGTATGAGAAAGTTTTTCTGCGGACGTGCATGTGTTTTAATAGAGCATGGGGTTATTCAGGAGAATGAATTGGCTCATTTGCGATATAATCTCAATGATTTGCTGGAGCAATTGCGCACTAAAGATGTATTTGACATTTCAACGGTTAATTACGCTATATTGGAGACCAACGGCGAATTAAGCGTGCTGCTCAATAAGGAGGATATGCCGCCGTCCTGCGATGAATTGGAGGTTCAAGCTTCTCCTACTGAAATGAGCATAACTCTTATTTCGGACGGCAGGACTATAACGGATAATTTGGTTAAGGCGCAGAAAGAGGATAAATGGCTGGAAAAGCATATAAAAAACGCGGGCTTTGCATCTCCCTCCGAGGTGCTGCTGGCGCAATATATTCCCGGGCAGCAGATATTCTTGCAGGGCAGAATGCCCAAAGGACGTTCATGCGTTTTGAAGGTAAAGGATTAGAGGAGAAACAATTATGAAAAACATAGCGGCTATCGTTATTATATTTTTGCTGATGTTCGGAGCCTGTCTGGCGCTGGATGTTTATATAGAGCATTCTTTAGAAGAATTGTCCGCGGCTGTGGATAAAATCCATAAGAATAACGACATAGAATCTGTTAATGAATTTGAAAAGCTTTGGGAGAAGCATGAGGCGGGCTGGCTTATGGTTATGAAGCACAGCGAGGCGGATGAAATCAGCGAGCACGTCATGTCCATGAAAAAGAATCTGGAGCTGGGCGCAATGGACGGCTACGCCTTGGAACTGGAGCTTTTGAAACGGCATCTGGAGGATATGCCCAGCCATATAAAATTATCATTAAAGAATTTTCTCTAAAATATGTCAAAAGTCTGCGCTGGAATATAGTATTTATTGAGGTAAAATCAATTAAAGAAAGAGATTATAGATTAAAAACCATTAATAAAGCATACGATTACAGACAATACATTTGCATTGAACAACAATATTCGCGCCGTTATTCTTCTAATATTTTATTAGATGATTCAGACTGCCTTGCAAAAGAAATATTTCTTATCCTATATGCGGGCGGAGAACATTTAAAAAAGCCGTTAGGCGCGGATGTGAATTCATACGGGGCTGCGGCTGCGTTTTCAAAACGTGAGAGATCAAAATATGCGCCATTGCATATTGCTCGTATTGTCTATAAAAGGAGGCTGATAATATGGTTATTACGGACAAGCCCGGCCGGCTTAAGATTCAATGGCTGAAATACGCCGTCTTGGGAGTGCTCTGCGCGTTAATGAGCGGATGCGCGCTGGTTGAACAGCTTAGGCCTCTGGGGCCGGTGCTGCTGTGCGCGGCAATTAAGGAAAGGAAATATTTTGCCTCTGTTTTTGCCGGGGCGGTTATAGGAGGAATGTTCGCCGGCTTTGAATGGGGGGCGCTGGCGCTTAATTGTCTGCCGGTGGTATTCATTGCGCCCCTGCTGCTTTTAATTAAATATTTCGGCCGGACAAAATACATATATAAATGCGCGGCGGTATTAGCTGCATATTTGCTTACTGCCCTTATAGCGCCCGCGCTTGATTATGATTATATTCTGCTGGCCCTTAATGCCGCGGCGGCGTGCGGGCTTATTCCTCTTGCTGAAACAGCGGCGGATATGGCGGCGGATATGCAAAAAAAGGAGCGGCTTTCCCCGCGCGAGATGATCAGCCTGAATATATGCGTATGCCTGGTCATAATCGCCCTGCCTCATTTTGAAATTATAGGGCTTTCGCCTATTATGATTCTGGGATGCGTTTATGTATCGTTAGCCGGCGCACTTCTGGGCGCCGGCGGGGGCGCGGCGGCGGGCAGCCTGCTGGCCTTTCTGGCTGCTTTTAAAACGGGCAATTATGAATTAGCTCTCGTATTCGCTTCAGGGGGCATGCTTTCCGGCCTGCTCAAGGATATGCGCAGGGCTGGCCCTCCGCTGGGATTGTTTATGGCCAATATCATATTTACGCTTATGCTCAGGCGGAATCTGGATTTAATACTCTCTGTTCAAAGCCTGCTGCTGGGCTGTCTGCCCGTTGTTTTAATGCCTCAAAGGATATATATTAAGCTTTGCGCGCTTTTTGCTTCTTCGCGGACGGGCGTCAATCTGGCCGTGCGCATCAAAGAGGAAAACGCGCAGAAATTAAGCGAGATCAGCGGAGTGCTCGCCGATATGGGGCGTATATTTAAAAGCTCGCAGACGGACGCGGCCGCGCGCAAGGCGGCGCTTTGCGGCATAGCGGCCAGCGAGGTCTGCTCTCAGTGCTCCCAGTATGATTATTGCTGGAAGAGCAGATATGCCGATACATACGGAGATTTCAAGCAGCTTGCGGCGCTGGTGTATGTAGTGGGAGCCGTTTCGCCCTGCGATGTGCCCGCGCCTCTTAAAAACAGATGTCATTATTGGGTGCAGGTGCTTATAAGCATGAATACCCATAATCAGCTCCTGCTGGGGGAGGAGCCTGAAAAAAAGGAAAGCACCATAGCGCTGGAATGCGAAAGCATTTCCCGTATGTTGGACGCTTTGACTGCGGAAAACCTTATAGAATCAGAATATGATGAAAAGCTGGAGGGAGAATTGGCCGGCGCGCTTAAGCAGCGGGGAATAGACGCGCGCGAGATTATCTGCCGCAAAAGCGGTCTCCAAACCGAGATTAAGGTGGTGAGGCAGGCGTGCCGCTCAGGCAGGGAATGCACGGCCGCCATCCTGTCCGAATTAAAAAAGCTTACGGACGTGCAGTTTATATGCGATTATAAGAAGTGCAATGCAACGGGAGAAAAATGCGTTTGCAGCTTTATACCCCTTCCGCGTCTGCGCGTTTCGGGATATGCGGCCCGCCAGAAGAAAGAGGGAGAGCGGGTATGCGGCGATACCTTTGCGCTTAAGCCCATAAAAGGCGGAAAATATTTGGCTGCAATCAGCGACGGCATGGGAAGCGGCCCGGGCGCTCTGGCCGAAAGCGAGCGGGCGGTTTCATTAGCAGAAACGCTGCTGGAGGGCGGGATGACTTCCTCTGCTTCCTATTCGCTGATTAATCAGCTGCTCTATCTCAGCAGCCAGAAGGAGAGCTATTCCACTTTGGACGCATGCGTGCTGGATCTTAATGACGGGATTATGGAATGGGGGAAGATAGGAGCGTGTCCGGGATATATCTTAAGAGAGGGACGCGCCGTAAGCTTTGAATGCGCCTCTTTGCCGGCCGGCATTGTGGACAGCGTTCATCCGGGCATGATGAAAAAGCTTATACGAAGCGGAGACGTTATAGTTTTGCTCAGCGACGGGGTGTACGACGCGCTTGCGGGAGCTCAGGACGGAATAAAGGAATATTTGGAGAACAACTGCCAGCTTGACGCGGAATCGTTGGCTAAAGGGCTGCTGGCAAAGGCGCTGGAAGCATATTCGGGCAAGGCTAAGGACGATATGACGGCGCTTGCCGTAAAAATAAGCGCATAGGCGATACAATCAGGGTATAATGCGTTTTTGCGGGAATAATGAGGCTGCTTCCGGTTTAGTCCAAGAAAAGCTTCAATATTTCTAAGCTATGCCCGTTTGCAATAAAAAGGCTTTGGGACAAATTTCCCCAAAGCCTTTTTATTGCTCCCGCGCTTTGAAAGGGCGCGGGCAGCCCGGGCGCGCCTGATGGGAAGCAAGGAAGTTTTCAAGAGCAGGATTAAGCTGCATAGCGCGCATGCTTTCATAATTAAAATATATATTCAGCAGGGTATATGCTGAAAACAAATAAAAAGCAGGCGAAACCTGCTTTTTGGTCTGGGTGAGAGGATTCGAACCTCCGGCCTCTTGAACCCCATTCAAGCACGCTACCAAACTGCGCCACACCCAGATTTATTATATCTATTTCTTTATCTGACCTAGCTATTTTAGCGCAATAATAAATAATTGTCAATAAGAAAAATCAGCAAGCCGCATAAATTATTTCATAGCTCTATGGCGGGAATTTATATATTAATGGGGCGGAGCATAAATGCATTTGACATCTCCCGAAAAATGTCTTATTGTTAGGCCATAAAAACAAGGCAACGAGGGGCGCTTGGATATTAATATTAAGGAGCGTAGGCGGATGAAGAAAAAAATTTGGGCGGCCGTAATATGCGGCATTATAGCTTTATTGGCCGCTGCGGGCTGCATATTGCTCTATAAAAAGCCTCATGCGGATACGGTGCTTATTCTCCAGGATGGGCGCGAATTATATAGGCTGGAGCTTTCCAGGACGGAAAATAAAACGATTAATATTGAATATAACGGAAAAATTAATACTGTGGAAATCAGGAATCATAAAATACGAATGCTTGACGCCGACTGTCCCGATCATACCTGCGTGCATATGGGCTATCTGGAATCCGCTCCGATAATCTGCCTGCCCAACAGGCTGGTAATTCAATTTGCAGATGAGGAATAAATTTAAAAAATCTTTGCCCTGGCGCGGGCTGGTAATTCAATTTGCAGATACGGAATAAATTTATAAAATCTTTGTCTTGACGCGGGCTGGAAATGATTTTTTGCAGGCGAAGCAAATATGCTCCGCCTGCATTGTTTTAATTGTGCTCTTTTTTAGGCCGCGGTTTATTTTAACGTCTTAATTAAAGCATTCTTTCAGCGCTTTATTACGCGCGGAGAACGCCGGCATGCTTTTATTATCTGTCCTGTTCGGAGCGCCGGTCGTCCGCCTGCTGCCGCTGATTATTTTCAGGGAGCGGAGCGGAATCCTGTTTTTTATGTTCATTTGATTGGGCGTGTGAAGGAGGAAGGGCAATCTCCTGTTTGTTCCGTTCAGGCTGCCCGGCCCCGCCGCCTTTATCCTTATTGCTTTCTTCAGGCAGATTCTGGGCAAATTCACAAGTCCATAATACGACGTTATCTCCGGGCTCTAATAAAACTCCTCCGCGCGGAATAATAGTGCGCCCGTTTTTCTTTTTAATGGCTATTATAAGGGTGTTGGAGGAGAGAGTAATCTCGCGTATGCGCTTATTGGCCCATTTGTGACGCGCGTTTATTTCAATCTCGTTTAATTCCGCTCCTGAATCGTCTTTATATTTTTCTCCGCTTAAAACTAATATATCGCCTGCTTTTATGCGCGTTCGCCCGTTGGGAAGTATGGTTTGATCGCCCCGTTTGAGCATAACTACCAATATATCCAGGGCCAGCTTGAGCTCGCCTATGGTTTTTCCTGCCCAGGAATGATTTTTGGTTATCTTGGTTTTGATAAGCTGCAGCTCCTCGTCCTCCTGATAGTCGTTAAAGGTGCGCAGCACGCTGCCGCCGGGCTCTACCATTTTAAGCTTTTTGGCCGCCATAGGCAGAAGGGCGCCCTGAAGCCCTACTGAAAGCAGGCAGGCGAAGAATACTATATGGAACAGGTCGTGATTGATATATGAGCTGTTTACAGTAGCCATAATGGCGAAGACAATAGAGGAGGCGCCGCGCAGCCCCGCGAAGGATACGAGAAGCTGCTGATTAACAGGGCAGCGGGCGGGGGAAAGCAGGGCGAAAACTGTTACCGGACGCGCTATAAGAGTTAAAAACAGCGCAATGGCCAGAGAGGGGAGTATGATTTGGGGAAGCTGGGAGGGAAAGGCCAGCAGTCCCAACAGGAAAAATACTATTATCTGAGCCAGATTGGTAATGCCGTCAAAGAAATGCACGAGAGGAGCTTTATTCTTAATTTTGCTGTTGCCCAGGATGATGCCCGCGATATATACGGCTAAATATCCGTTGCCGCCTGTTATTGAGCAGACGGCGTATGTCAGCAGGGCTACGGCCAGCACGAATAAAGTATCCATGCCGCCAATATAAAAATTGATGCGTTTAAGCAGCCATACGGCCGCGAAGGCCAGCGCCCCTCCTATGAGGGCGCCGTAAACCAGCTGGGAAAAGAGCATGTATGCGACGGAGCCCGCGCTTGTCTGGCCGGACATAAGGGTGAGACAGGTTATGGTGAGCATATAAGCGAAAGGATCATTGCTTCCGCTTTCAATTTCCAAAAGGGAGGCTGTGTGATGCTTGAGATTAAGCTTTTTCTGGCGCAGGATGGCAAATACGGACGCGGCGTCGGTAGAGCTTATTACTGAGCCTATTAAAAAGCTCTCCAGCCATTCAAAGCCCAAAGCCAGATGGCAGAAAAGGCCGGTAAGAGCAGCCGTGGCCACAACCCCCAATGTGGAAAGAGCTATAGCCTTTCCCGCTACGGGCTTGGCTTGCTTCCAGTTTGTGCCGAAGCCGCCGTAGAACATTATGATTATAAGAGCATATGAACATATTTGCTCGGCAAAGGTATAATCGTCAAACGGGATTTTAAAAATGCCGTCCGAGCCGAACAGCATTCCCAAAACTATGAACATTAACAGGGAGGGCAGACCTAATTTATAAGAAAGCTTTCCGGCCGCTATACATATGACAATTATTAAGGAAATTAAAAGCAGCGCCATGACCGTCCTCCTCCATATTTGATTATAATAGGCGTTTATCCAGTTTAAAAGGCATATGAATGCAATTCATTTCCGCCGGCTGATAGAAATAAAATCAATATACCTATAAAACTTGAACCTCCCTATAAATCAATATACATTTTCTATTAGAATAATACCATAAAAACTGCCCGTCTGTCAAATTGGCGCTTCGGCTTCAGGCGCGTCCGGCCGCCGCTGAGAAATTCTGATTTGGACCATCGTTCAATCTCCGCCTTTCTGTTTTGCGCGGTTTTTCAGCAGCTTGAATATGTATGAGAAAAGCCCCTGAAACGCCCTCAAAGGGCCGTCTCAAGGGCCTTTGCCCGCAAAATGGGTTATTTGCTCAGGCCGCTGAGATAATCTTCGGGGTTAAGGGCTTTTTCTACTTCTTGTCCATCCTTGGTTTCAATCTGAATTACCTCGAAATGAAGATGATTGCCCTCCGCGCTCTCATTAATGGCGCTGTTGCCCGCCTGGCCTATAACCTGTCCGCGGCGGACGGTATCTCCCGCTTTCAGATTCTCGGCAATGCTGCCTAACGAGGCGTAGACTGTCTTAAGCCCGCCTGCATGGGAGAGCACTACCTTATTGCCCATAAGAGGGTCGCTTTCGGCGCTGACCACCGTGCCGTCCAGAACAGAGAATATTTCCGCTCCTTCATCGCAGATGATGTCTACGCCCGCATGGGTGCTCCACATGTTGAGAGTCTCCGAATACACCAGCGATTCCACTGCATGCCCTTTAGCCAGTTTTGAGGAATTGACGGGATTGTGCATGGATACTTCCACATCTCCGTTTCCGCTGGCAGGCTTCTCGGTCTGAGTGGACTGGGGGGAAGTCGGACGGACGGTATTCTGCGAGGTCGGTTTGGCCGTCTGATTGGCCGTCTGCTGGACGGTGGCCGTGCTCTTCGGCCGCTCCACTTCGCCGCTGGGCTGCTTATCGCCCGTAAGCGCTACTGCGCAGGTTATTCCGATTGCCGCCACGCAGACAAATACGATTGCGTACAATCCCTGCTTGCCCAAAAGCTTGCTTATGGATTTCTTTTCTCTTTCGGACTTGTCCTTTATTGGTCCAAGATTCATTATAAACACCTCCAACGCTATTTTGGCCAATATATGGGGGCTTCATACACAGGGCGCTTAAAAAATAATAATATTTTTTCCGTCCCGTTGACAAAAACCCTTATTCTGGTTATAGTGTTTTCAAATTCAGGAAATTTATTCAGCCGTTTTAAATTAATTTAGTTTTTGGAGGCATATATGAATTTGGAAGAAAAGACGCTAACTCAGGAACGCCTTTATCAGGGAAGAATAATAAATCTGCGCCGGGATACCGTAGCGCTGGCAAACGGCCGGGAAGCTCTGAGGGAGGTTGTGGAACATACGGGCGGGGTATGCGTGGCCGCGCTGACTAAAGAGGGAGAAGTGCTTCTGGTGGAACAGTTCAGATATCCTTATAAAGAAGTTCTGCTGGAAATCCCCGCGGGCAAGCTGGAAAAAGGGGAAGAGGCGGAAATCTGCGGCAGGCGCGAGCTTGCAGAGGAGACGGGCGCGCGGGCGAAAAAGTTTGTTTCTTTAGGCCGGCTCTATCCCTCGCCGGGCTACTGCGCTGAAATAATTTATATGTACGCCGCATGCGGGTTGAGCTTCGGAGAGCAGAATCTGGACGAGGACGAATTTTTGAATGTAAAGCGGATTAAACTGGAGGAAGCCGTAAATATGGTGCTGGAGAATAAAATTACGGACGCTAAAACCCAGGCGGCTCTTTTGAAGCTGTATCTGCTCAGGGACAGGCTTTTTCAATAAATATTGAAAGAATAATAGGACGCAGGTGGGGTTTAATTGCGCCGACGCTGAAAATGTTTTCCGGCCGGGGCGTTTTTACGCCCATTTTATTTTGGACGTAAATTTAATCAGAAATAAAAAATTTACTCTTGCGTTGTCTTCAAAAATAAAGTAAAATACAATAAGTTTACAAAATACGGGGCTATATAAAAGCATGAAAGGAATACTTATGGAAAATACTTTAAAAGCCTGTAATTGGCTCTCGTTAAAGCAATTTGCGCCTGCGGCGGGCCGTTATCTTTATCTGCTCGGAGGAATTTATTCGCCCGATAAAGGGTGCCCGGACTGGGGCTCTAATAAGGATGAGGATACATATTATCCCGGAGACCGCGCCGGCAGCCTGGTTATAACCTATGCAAGCGGAAAAACTGCCGAAGTGCCTCTTATTTTTGGATATACTCTTTGGTTCCAAAAACATTTCAGCGATGGGCAGGCTCCATTTAAGGGGGAGGGCGCTTCGCCTGAAATGGCGGAGCTTTTAAAAAGCACGCTTTGCTTAAAGGGGGGCATGGAGGCCCAGGGCCCTTATATTCTATGCGTTCGTCTGAGCGGGGAAACGCTGAGGAATATAGAAGTGATGCCCAGTCCCAAAAAGAAAGGCGAGCCCGTTTACACCCATTATGCGCTGTCAGAAATAAACGAGGACGAATTTCTTTCCGGGCACGCAATAGACGCGGACAATCCGCTGCCCCCAAATATAACGGACGCGCTTGGCAAAATTATGCATGCGCTGTTTACTTTTGAACCTCAGGATTATCTGCTGCCTCCCAAATTTGAATTTCCCAAGGATTACGCCGGGCCGAAAGTGCGTTTTACGGGCGGAGCCTTTGCGGATATAGCGACCGGGGTTTTCTTTGAAAACATGATGAAAATATATCATAAAATCGAGGAGAACGGCAAGGTGCATGAGAGCAGCTATATGGCTCCGAGCTGGCGGTATGACGGATTCGGCACATGGCGCGAGGGGGCCAATAGCTATTATGAGCAGATGTGGACGCGCAATCATCACAGCGTTACGGTGCTTTCCCGGCTGGGCTTTAAAGAAAAGGCGGATTTGGCCCTGGAATACAGTCAGAACTGCATGATGTATTTTAAGCGTGAAAAGCTCACTTTGGGCGGCATACCCATTCCCGGACATTGGACGGCGGTATGCGATGATCCTATGTATTATTCCAAGGTGCTTCAATATGCGGGCTGGTATACAAAATATACGCAGGAAAGATTCGGAGAGGAATTTCAGAATCTGGGCAATTTTGAAGTGGACGGCCATGGTTTCGCCATGCTGGGCATTTATAACGTATGGAAAAATGAGGGCAGGAGCGCTCAATATGTTAAGCAGAATTTAGCTCAGCTCAGAGAGCCTGTTGAATTTATTCAGTGGTGCCTGGATCATCCGGAGCTTTCCTTCAGCGAGCACGGCCTGCTTTACGGGGAGACGGAGGCGGGCCTGGCGGATATAGCTTTCGGAGCCGGCATGAAAATAACCATGTATGGGAATATCGCCTGCTGCCTGGGCGTGAGGGGCTATTCGGATATGGTTTCAAGCGCGGGTATGCCCGAGCTTGCCGAGGAATGGCTGGAATTGAGCAAAAGGCTGGAAAAATCCATCATGGAGTATTTTGTTAAGGAGGGCAAATGGGATTTATATAACAGAGGCTTTTATCATGATTCTTCTTTGCCCACATATTCCGATTACGCAGGATATGATACTGCGCATGACGTTCCGGAAAATTGGTATAAGCTTAGTCTGGATACATATGAGGAGGATTTGAACGATTATATAGGGGATACGTTCGTAGGCCCGCGCGGCATAGGCTACGATCACAGTATATTTACTCAGACCGCTCTGCTTTTGGATAAGGTATCCGATTACACCCGCCTGATGGAGAATCTTTGCAAAATCTGTTATTCTCCGCGGCTGCCGGAGCCCTATGTAGTTCCTGAATGCGCCAGCTACAGTCCTTCCAAAAGAATTTTTAGACGGCAGGGAGATTTGGGCAATCTGGCTCATCAGGCGGAAGTTATGCATACGTTCATGACCGTAATAGGCTTATGCGAAACGGCGGACGGAGGCTTTAAATGGATTCCGCGGCTGCCCAAGGGCTGGGATTTCACAGCGCGGGAGCTGCCTCTTCCCGATGGAAGCGCGAAAATCAGCCTGGAATATCATTTCCCCTCAGAGGGCAGGCAGAAAGTTCGCCTCCAATCTGAAAGAGAGGTTAAAATGCTGTTCCGCGCCGGCCCGTTCAAGCCGGGCTCCGATATAATCTGCCGCGTAAACGGACGGGAACAGAAGTGCGCCGCCGAAATCTGCGGCGAGGGCGCTTGGGGCAGAATAGAATTGCAGCTTGAACCGGGAGTGGATTACGCTGTTGAAGCGGAGGCCAAATAATTTAAATTTAAGAAAAAATCCGGCCGCCTTTGCAATTAAGCAAAGGCGGCCGGATTTTTATTTTTATGCGTTTGAGATTTAATTATTCTTCCAGCTTGGGATATTTATCTCTCTTAACATAATGGGTATGCAGCAGCTCGTGGGATTTATGGCCGCAGGGCTCGCCCAGGAATTCCCGGTAAATCTGCTGGATTTCGGGATTCTCATGCGATTTGCGCAGCGGCTTGGCTTTGTCCTCGTCATAAAGCGCTTTGGCGCGCAGCTCTTTGGGATTAATGTTCATAAGCTGGCGCGCGGTAAGAATAGGCTGGCCGCCTCCCGTTACGCAGCCGCCGGGGCAGCCCATCACTTCTATGAAATGATACTGCTTTTCTCCGCTCTTAACTTTTTCCAGCAGCTCGGCGGCGTTGCCCGTGCCGTGGGCTACGGCAACTCTGATTTCAGTGCCGTTGAGGTCTATGACGGCCTCCTTTATGCCTTCCGTGCCGCGTACCTGCTCAAAATCCACTTTTTCCAGGGTTTTGCCCGTTACCACTTCGTAAACGGTGCGCAGCGCGGCTTCCATAACGCCTCCGGTCGCTCCGAATATTACCGCCGCGCCTGTGGATTCGCCCATAAGAGGATCAAAATTCTCGTCGGCCAGATTGGCAAAATCAATTCCGGCGGCTTTAATCATGCGGGCCAGCTCGCGTACTGTTAACACGGCGTCCACATCCTGCATGTTGTCGTGTCCCAGTTCAGGGCGGGTGGCCTCGAATTTCTTGGCCGTGCAGGGCATTATGGAAACAGTGTAGATGTTTTTGGGATCTATGCCGTTCTTTTGAGCGTAATAGGTCTTTATCATCGCTCCGCCCATCTCGTGAGGAGATTTGCAGGTGGAGAGGTTGGGTATGAATTCGGGATAAAAAGTCTCGCAGTATTTAATCCAGCCGGGGCTGCATGAGGTTATCATGGGCAGCACGCCGCCGTTTTTGAGGCGGTCTATGAGCTCGGTGCCCTCTTCCATTATGGTAAGGTCGGCCGCCCAGTCGGTATCAAACACCCTGTCGAAGCCCAGCCGGCGAAGAGCGGCTGCCAGCTTGCCCGTAACGCAGGTGCCCACGGGCATTCCGAATTCCTCGCCCAATGAGGCGCGCACGGCCGGAGCGGCCTGCACCACCACATGCATATCCGGATTGGCAAGAGCGTCCCAAACGTAATCTATGCTTTCTTTTTCCCTGAGAGCGCCCACAGGACATGCGGTTATGCATTGTCCGCAGCCAACGCAGGGGGATTGAGGCAGCTTGCGGTCGAAAGCACAGCCCACTTTAGTGTTAAAGCCGCGCCCCGAAACGCCGATAGCTCCGATTTTCTGCACGTTATTGCAGGCGGCCACGCAGCGGCGGCACAGTATGCATTTAGAATTATCCCGCACTATAGAGGGGCTTAATTCGTCTATCTCATGCTCGGTCTTGGTTCCCTCAAAGCGGTAATCCTTAACTCCCAGCTCCTTGCAGAGAGTCTGAAGCTCGCAGTTTTCCGAACGGACGCAGGTTGTGCATTCGCGGTTATGATTGGAAAGGAGCAGCTCCAGATTCACTTTGCGCGCTTCGCGCAGCTTGGGAGTATTTGTTCTCACTTCCATGCCTTCGCCCGCAGGCATAACGCAGGAGGCGGCCAGCGCGCGCGCGCCTTTAATCTCCACTAAGCACATGCGGCAGGCGCCTATCTCGTTGATATCCTTGAGATAGCAAAGGGTGGGAATATATATCCCGGCGCTTTTGGCGGCCTCCAGGACGGTTGAGCCCTGGGGCACAGTCACCTTGACGCCGTCTATGGTCAAATTAATCATATTCATAGCCTTTTCCTCCCGTTACTTCTTTTCAATAGCGCCGAAGCGGCATTTTTCCATGCAGGCTCCGCACTTGATGCATTTATCCTGGTCTATGACAAAGGGCTGTTTAATGGTGCCCGAAATGGCCCCGACGGGACATACCTTGGCGCACAGGCTGCATCCCTTGCATTTTTCAGGATTAATCTGGATTCTGGCGAGCTTTTTGCAATGGCCGGCCGGACAGCGCTTCTCATATATATGCGCTTCGTATTCGTCCCTGAAATATCTGAGAGTGCTCAAAACAGGGTTGGGAGCGGTCTGGCCCAGTCCGCAGAGCGCGGTGGATTTAATGTTATAGGCTAATTCCTCCAGCTTTTCAATGTCCCCGTCCCGGCCCTCGCCGTTGGTTATGCGTTCAAGAATCTCGAGCATGCGGCGGGTGCCTACGCGGCAGGGAGTACATTTTCCGCACGATTCGTCCACAGTAAATTCAAGGAAGAATTTAGCTATATCCACCATGCAGTTGTCCTCGTCCATGACAATCAGTCCGCCCGAGCCCATCATGGAGCCGATGGCTATTAACGAATCATAATCAATAGGCGTATCCAGATGAGACGCGGGAATGCAGCCGCCAGAGGGGCCGCCCGTCTGAGCCGCCTTAAAACGCTTGCCGCCCGGTATGCCGCCGCCTATATCGTAAACAATTTCGCGCACGGTCGTGCCCATGGGCACTTCCACCAGGCCGGTATTGATAATCTTTCCTCCCAGCGCAAAGACTTTAGTGCCCTTGCTCTTTTCAGTTCCCATGGAGGCAAACCATTCGGCGCCGTTGAGAATTATCTGAGGAATGTTGGCGTAGGTTTCAACGTTGTTAAGCAGAGTGGGCTTGCCGAAAACGCCCTTAACCGCCGGGAAAGGAGGCCGGGGCCGGGGCTCGCCGCGCTTGCCCTCTATGCTGGTGAGCAGAGCCGTCTCCTCGCCGCAGACGAAAGCGCCCGCGCCCAGACGAATCTCTATATCAAAATTAAAATCCGTGCCGAAAATATTCTGGCCCAGCAGACCGTATTCGCGGGCCTGATCTATGGCGATCTGAAGCCGCTTAACCGCTATTGGATATTCTGCGCGGACATATATATAGCCCTGATCCGAACCTATAGCATAGCCCGCTATGGCCATAGCTTCCAAAACGGCGTGCGGGTCGCCCTCCAGAACGGAACGGTCCATAAACGCGCCCGGATCCCCCTCGTCGCCGTTGCAGGCGACGTATTTCTTATCCGCCTGGGATTTATATGCAAATTCCCATTTGGTGCCCGTGGAGAAGCCCGCGCCTCCCCGGCCGCGCAGGCCCGAACGCTTCACGATATCGATAACCTCTTCCCGGCTGAGTTCTGTAAGGCATTTGCCCAGCGCCTTGTAGCCGTCAAAGGCTATGTATTCGTCTATTTTTTCAGGATCAATCACGCCGCAGTTGCGCAGAGCTATGCGCTTCTGCTTTTTATAGAATTCAATATCTCCTAAAGAGGTGTGATGAACCTGGCCGTCCTTGGCCTCGTGATAGATAAGGTTCTGAACAATCCGGCCTTTTATGAGATGCTCCGAAACAATTACGTCTACGTCCTCCGGTTTGATTCGGGCGTAAAAAGCGCCTTCGGGATAAACTATAACAATCGGGCCTCTTTCGCACAATCCGAAGCAGCCCGTGCGCACCACTTTAACTTCTTCGCCCAGGCCGTTCTTTTCTATAAGCTCCTCAAAGCGCTCAATGATTTTGAGCGAATTGGAGGAGGTGCAGCCCGTTCCGCCGCAAACTAGCACATGTGAACGATACATTATTATCCTCCTTAATTCTTGTTGTTGGCCTCGTAGTATCCGATGGTGTATTCATCCACCACATTGCCGTTTACAAGATGGTCGTTTACTATTTTTGATACCATGTCGGGCTGGACTTTAACATAAGTAACTTTTTCTTTGCCCGGATAAAATACTTCCACAATGGGCTCCAGCCTGCAAACGCCTATGCATCCCGTTTGGGATACTGAAACGTTGTTAAGGCCGCGCTTGGCAATCTCGTCCATAAAGGCGAGCAGCACGGGCCGCGCGCCGGCGGCTATGCCGCAGGTGGCCATGCCCACTACAACGCGGATATTATCGTTATCCTTGCGCATGCTGATGCTGTTTAAGGTTTTCTGCCTGATTTCTTCAAGCTCTTTTAAGGATTTCATAAAACTTTACCTCCGCCAATTTCGTTTATTTCCTCGTTGATGCTTTGGCGCATCCAGGATATTATTTCCGGAGCGTCCAGCGGCACCCCCGCCAGAGCGCCTTTAATTTCCCGCGTGTCAAAATTCATTTCTCCCGCATTTGTTATGAATTTGTATATAAAATCCACGTTCTGATGGCTTATAACCTGGGATACCATGGTATCCGTCATATTCCCCAGGGGAGGGCAGTCAATATTGCCGGTTATAAATACCGCGCTGACCAGCGTGCCCCGGCCCTTCTGGCTTTTGATTTCAAAGCTGCCTCCGCAGCCCTCCGCCCCCGCCTTGAAAAGGGGAATGCCCAGGCCCACTCTGCGGGTGGTGCGGCCGGTAACAAAGGGATTGGTGACTTTTTCAAGGTAAGCCTCGTCCATACCGCAGCCGTCGTCCTCTATTGAAATGGATAATGTTCCGGCGGCCTGATCATATCTGATTATGACGGTTATCAGGCTGGCGCCGGCGTGTATGCTGTTCTGCAGTATGTCCAGGATATGCAGGGAAATCTCGTTCATAAGCGATTAGGCTTTATATTTAGCCAGTATGCCGGGGATATCCTCCGGCTTAAGCCGCCCGTAAACGTCTTCGTTGATGGTCATAACGGGCGCAAGACCGCAGCATCCCAGGCAGCGGGTGGCCTGTATGGTGAATTTGCCGTCCTTAGTGGTCTTGCCTGTGGGAATGTTCAGCTCGCTTTCCACCTTTTCCAAAACCGCCTGAGCTCCCTTAACGTAGCAGGCGGTGCCCGTACATACGCCTATAACATAAGCGCCCTTGGGCTCCAGGGAGAATTGAGCATAGAAAGTGGCCACGCCGTACACTTCGGCTACAGAAACGTTAAGCGCTTCGGCTATTACGCTTTGAATCTCCAAAGACAGATAGCCGAATAGCTCCTGAGCCTTCTGCATTACAGGCATAAGCGCGCCCTTGTCGTCCTTATGCTGCTGAATAAACGCGTTCAGCTCATCCAGCTTTTGCTGCTTTTCTTCACTAGTCAAAGACATTTATTTACCTCCTGATTCATATATAAAAAATTAATGTTGTCCAAATATCAGGCACTATTGCGCATTATAACATATATAAAGTAAAAATGCCACATGTTTTTTAAAGAAGAACGCCGAAAATTGCGCATTTTACGTTATATTTTTATTTCCTTTTAAACCATTTAATTCCTAGACGTCCCATTTGCCGCGCTTTATGGCTTCCAGAAAGGCTTCGGGGCTTTTCCGAGCCAGGCTGATTTGATGGAGCGGCTCTAATATATTTCCCAGATCATGAGCGTCCGAGGCGGTAAGAGCGAGCAATTCGCCGGGATATTGATTGAATCCGGAGGCGGCGCCCGCAGAGGAAATTTCAGCCGTTTTAATGTTTAAATAGGGGCTGATAAAGCCCAGCAGGGGAATGATGCCGTGGCTGGGCCGGTCTATATGAGCGGGCACGGCTTCTCCGCCCAAATCCCTTATCATAGGCACTAATTCGTCTATGGATAATTCCAGCGGCTGAACAAGCAGCCTGGGCTCCTCCCTTAAGAAATTGTCCTGCCCGTCCATAACCGACTGCATTCCGAAAAAGCGGGAATTGTTGGGCATGTCGGGCAAATATTCATATACGGCTCTGCCCATGGCTTCCGCTTTTTCCAGCATGTCAAAATAGGCGAGGACATGCACTTCCTCGCTGGATTCCAATTCCAGGCCGGGCACAACGCAGAGGCTGGTTCCTTCCGCCGCCGCGGCCACGGCGCGAAGATTATCCGCGCTGTTGTGGTCGGTGACGGCGATAAGATCCAGTCCTTTGATGAGCGCCATATTTACGATATTATTAGGAGTCATGCTTTGGTCGGCGCAGGGGGAGAGGCAGGAATGAATATGCGTATCGGCGAACAGCCTCATTTTACGCCGCCGGCATACATCATTCCGCAGATTTCATATGCGCTCAAAATGCTGCTGAGGATGTTTATGCCTTCTTCCTTGGCCTTTTCCAGGGGCGCGCCTTCCATTTTGATTCCTTCGGGCAGTATTATGCAGGCTAAATCGTGCAGAGCGGCAACGGCTATTACGTTAAGATGAGTCTGCACGGTCGTCCACGCCATGCCCTGGCCGCCGTTGGCCATAACCCAGGAAAGAAGGTCGCATACTACGCCTCCGGTTATTTCCCGGTCTAAATCTCCCTGGTTCAGAATGCGGGCGTCTATAAGCTCCGCCAGCTGTTTTACCGTCATAATTATGTACCTCGTTTAATTTATTTTTCGCCGTTGGGATTTTTATCCAGACTGTCCGCCAGCTCTACCATGCCCTGGGCGAGATAGCGCACTTTCTCCTTCAGGCGGAAGATGCAGTCCATTTCGTCTGCAAAGCCTCGGACTATATCCTCGGCCATGCAGCGGCAGGATGGGGAGCCGCACGAACCGCAGTCCAATCCCGGAAGCTGTTTTTGAATCTGTTCTATGCGCTCCATTTTGAGTATGGCGTTTTTGATGTCGCTGTCCAGCTTCATAACTGTATTGGGCGGGATTTCTCTGCTGAAATATATTTCCTGCTCGTTTTCAATTGAGAGGGGCTCTTTGGGGAAGATGTCCTCTCTTTTTAATAATTTTTCCACCAGGCCGTTTATACGCATTTTGGCGACGTAGCTGTTTTCAAAGGTGAGCGCTCCGCCCACGCAGCCCCCGTTGCAGGCCAGGCCCTCAAAGAAATCCAAATCGTTAAGCCGGCCGTTTTCAATTTCCTCAAGCGCCTTTATTACGTTGAATATTCCGTCCACGGCCAGATGGTTGTCCAGCCCTACCTCCCGGCATTCCCCTCCGCTTACCGCCCAGCCCACTCCCCGCGCCAGTCCGGCAGGGATGACGGGCACTATTTCGCCCGGCTTTTGAAGCATGGCTGAGAGACGGCCGTAAACGTCCATTATGGATATAACGCCGCTGATGGGGGAGGAATCGTTTCCCAAAGGGCTTCGGCTGGCGGTCATTTTAGCCGGACAGGGGGAAATAAAGAATACTCCTACGTCTTCCGGCCTGCATCCGGCCCGCCTTACAAACCGCTGGCGGGCAAGCATTGCGGCCACCTCCACAGGGGGGCGGAGATTGATTATATTATCGGTAAAAGCGGGAAAGCGCACCTGAATCAGGCGCACTACAGCCGGACATGCCGAGGAAATCAGAGGCCTCGGACGCTTTTGGCGCAGAATTATTTTACGGGTGTATTGGCTTACTATATCCGCGCCCACGCTGGTTTCAAAAACGTCGTCAAATCCCAGCTTTTTAATTGCGCCTAAAATATAGCCTATGTCCCCGGCGTTTTTAAACTGGCCGTAGAGCGTGGGGGCGGGCATGGCTATGCTGTAGCGGTAGGCGTTTTTAGCTTCCAGCGGGTCGGTCACGGCCGTTTTGGCGTGATGGGGACATACCCTTATGCATTCGCCGCAGTCTATGCAGCGCTCCTTGATTATCCGCGCCTTTCCGTCCCGCACTCTTATGGCTTCGGTCGGGCAGCGCTTTATACAGTTGGTGCAGCCTGTGCATTTATCCCTGTTAAGGGTGACAGAATGAAAATATTCCTGCATAACAGCTTCCATTTCTCGGACGCATAAATCCATTTAAAATGTTCGGGACGCCGCGTCCGGCATGTATTCTTATTTTTTCAGGCAAGGGCAAGCTGCATTTTTATGTATGTGCCCTCTCCTTTTTTGGAGCTAATTTCAAAATTATCTGAATTGCGTTTCATATTGGGCAGGCCCATGCCCGCTCCGAAGCCCATTTCACGCACGCTGTCGGGCGCTGTGGACCATCCCTCCTTGAGGGCGAGAGAAATATCTTCTATGCCGGGGCCGATATCCCGCGTGCTTATAGTCACGAATTGGGGGGTTACTTCCAATTCCAGCCTGCCGCCCAGACTGTGGATTACAAGATTTAATTCGGCTTCATATGAAACAATCGCGGCCCGGCGTATTACTTCTCCGTCCACTCCAAGCTGTTTCAATATCTTTTTTATTCTGCCTGAGGCCTCCCCTGCCGAAAGGAAATCGCCCGCGCTGACCTCAAAGCTTTCGTTAAGTAAAATTTCCGCCATGACCACACCTCAAAGGCATATTCTGCCAGGCAGGCCGTGCTTATAAAGCTCGCCGCAGGCCTCGTAAAGGGTAAAGCCGGTGGTAAGCACGGCTATATTGCGCTCTTGCGCAAGCTGTACTATTTCATCAGAAGGCACTTTGCCTCTTACAAAAATTATTACCACTACGTCCAGCATTTCGCCCGTGCGCACCACATGGGGGTTGGTAAGTCCGGTCAGCAGCGCCATCTTGACTTTTGAAAAAGCTAATACATCGCTCATAAGATCGCATCCGCATCCTGAAAGACATTCTTCTTCCAGCTTGTCCTCTCCGCAGAGCACATTGGCTGAAAGGATTTCCTTGATTTCTTTTACTTTCATTTGGTTCCTCCGTTTTTAAAAAGTTGCGCGCCCCGCCGGAAAAATTGCGGCGGGACAGCCGGCGCGTTTTCGCTTTTAGAATTGGGTTAAATTGTTTAAGCGTCAAGCGAATGGATGTATTGAATATACATGTGGGCTAATTCGATATAATTATACTTTATTTCGCTAGAAAATGCTAGTGCTGAATCAGTATTTTTTATAGAAATATTTTCAAGCTTTTCTCTGGCCTGGTCCAGAAGCTGGGAATAGCCTTTTAATATGCTGTTGTCGCTCGTGCCCGCTATTATTCGGTTGACTGAATCGGCCAGGTCCTCCAGTTTATCCGCAATATTTGCGGCAAAAGTCTTATATTGGGAGGTAGAGAGAATTCCTTTGTCAAAATCTATCGTTTTTTCGGCCAGTTCGCCGCATATTTCAGGGAAGTAGTTAAAGGCTTCGCTGACAGTGTCTATTTGTTCGCGGGTGGCGGTAATTTTGAATACTACCGAGCCGCTGCTTACGGGATATACTTTAGCGTCTTTTTCGTCCTGCTTTATAAGCTGTTCGCAAACGCTTTGAGCCTGTTCCTCCGTATTATATGCCGCGGCGAAAACACGGTAGTATTCGTCCTGAATTATATAACCTGCTCCTCCGCGATCTTTGATGCTCTGGGCGCTGGCGTCGGCGTCGTCCTGCTCGGAAAAAGCGTCCATTTGCACCATATACATGCGCAGGTCGCTGAGCTGTACGCTTTCGGTGAGTTTTACGGGGGAATTGGGGCTTGTGCTGGCGGAGGGAGAATCCTGATCAATCTGCGCGTCCCCGAAAAGAGGCACGAAAATATTGCGCGCAAGGAAATCTCCGATTGCGCCTATGGAGAATACCAGTACGGCGAATATTATGATAATTGCTGCCGCGGCAAGATTCTTTTTTGTTCCCGAGTTCATTCTTTGGCGTCTTAATCTGCTTCTGTATCTCATTTTGCTTTCCTCCTTGACTGTTTACTAAATGATATTCTTGAGTAATGGGAGGTATGCATAAAGATTATTCCGCTTCTTGTTTTCATGCGCGGGGCCAGCTTGCCTCTCTCCCGCGGCGTTTGCGGCCTTCGGCCGCAGGGCGGGCGCAGCCCGCCCCGGGCAGGCTTCGCCTGCCGAACGCCGCGGGAGAGAGGCAAGCTGGCCCCGCGCATGAAATTGATATAATATTATATTTAAACGGCAGCCGGCTTATAACCGCTTAATTCTAAGCGGTTATAAGCCGGCTGCCAGTGTTCTTTTTAATTTCAGCCGCCCGGTTAATCTTCAAACATAGAAGTGCTTAAATAGCGCTCCCCGCTGTCGGGAAGCAGGGCCAATATGCGCTTATTTTTGTTTTCCGGCCTGCGCGCAAGCAGCATTGCCGCGTAAAGAGCCGCTCCTGAAGAAATCCCGGCCAATATGCCCTCGCGCCGCGCCAGCACCTTTCCGGCTTCAAAAGCTTCCTGGCTTTTGATTGCTATTATTTCATCATAGACGGACGTATTTAAAAGACCGGGCACAAAGCCCGCGCCTATGCCCTGGAGCTTATGGGGGCCGGGCCGTCCTCCCGAAAGCACGGGCGAATCAAACGGCTCTACGGCTATAATTTTAATCCGGCTGTTTTTTTCTTTTAAATATTCGCCTATGCCGGTAATGGTGCCGCCTGTGCCTACGCCCGCTACAAATATATCCAGGCGGCCCTGGGTGTCCTCCCAAATTTCGGGAGCCGTAGTCTCCCTGTGGGCGGCCGCGTTTGCGGGATTGTCAAATTGAGAGGGAATAAAGCTGTTTTTATATTCCAGGGCTAATTCGCGCGCCTTGGCAATGGCTCCGTCCATTCCCTTTTTTCCGTCGGTAAGAACCAGTTCGGCTCCATAAGCGGCCAGGAGCCGCCGCCTTTCTTCGCTCATGGTTTCGGGCATGGTAAGGATTACTTTATAGCCCCGGGCGGCCGAAATTGCCGCCAGGCCTATGCCAGTATTGCCGCTGGTGGGCTCTATAATAACGGTGTCTTTATTGAGCAGCCCCTTTTTTTCGGCGTCATTAATCATATATAATGCGGCTCTGTCTTTGGAACTGCCGGCGGGATTGCTCTTTTCCAGCTTGGCCAAAAGCTCCGCCTCAATGTTGTAATGGCGTGCGAAATTGTTTAAGCGTATTATGGGAGTATGTCCGATTAATTGTGTGAAATCCTGCGCTATATTCATATTTTTTCTTTTCCTTATTAAATTTTTTAAAAAGAAATATTCAAATGATACGCGCGTATCATTTTTCCTCTTGCTGATTATCAGAAAAAGCGTGCCTTTTATAAACGCGCCTGTTATGCAGCACCCATTGGCGTTCGGAAAAATCCCCCTCCTGCACGTCTGAAAGCGCCTTGGCAAAATCATACATGCGCGCGTCCAGGACGTCAAGATAATGCACCAATTCCGCCTCGGGGAACATGGGCCTGCGGGGAGAGCCGAATTCGGGTTCGTAATGATGGGCTATCACCAGATGTTCTAATAAAGCCGTAGTTTCAGGCTCTGCTTTAACGGCGCTGCCCGCTTCGTGTATGGTAAGCGTGCATTGAACGAGATGCCCAAGCAGCTGCCCGTCTCTGGAATAGTCGGAGGGGATGCCCAATTCGCTGGAATTAATTTCGTTGATTTTTTCCATATCGTGCACGATTACGCCGGCATACACCCAGTCTGGATCCAGCGAGGTATATACGCCCAGCAGCGCTTCTCCTGCTTTGAGCATGGTGAGAGTGTGATAAAGAAGTCCGCCGCGCACCGAGTGATGGTTGGCCACGGCAGCCGGCCAGTATAAAAGCTTGTCGTTATATTTATCCAGTATGTATAAGGCTATGCCCTTTAAATCTTTGTTTTTAATTCTGCCCGCGTATCCGCGTATTTGAGCGAGCATTAATTCTCCCGGCAGAGGCGCGCTGGGCACAAAATCTTCTATTTTAACCGGATCGCCTTCCTGGGCCGGGCGTATGCGTTCAATCCTGATCTGAAGGGTGCCCTGCCAGGAGGTGACGGTGCCCCTTATTTTAACAAAGCAGTTGGATTTAAAGCGGGCGTAGCGCTCCTCGTCATAATCCCATATCTTGGCGTTTATGCTGCTTTCGCTGTCGCTTATAGTTAAATCCATATAATTTTTGCCCGTCTGGCCAGTCTTAACCGAAGCGTTCTTTATTATTACAAAGCCTTCAAAAGTTTCGCCCGCTTCAAGCTGCGATAATTTTTTCTGTTCCATAATATCCCTCGCACTATATTTTTCCTTTATATATTATAGCATCTTTTAAAACATTGATAAAGGAATATTTTCAGGCGGGACGGCGCGCCTGGAAATGAGGCGCTGCAAAGAAAAAAGCCTTAAACAGAGGCGACGTTCGGCAGGCGATCTTGCCGGGCTTTTTCGCGGCCCGCGGCCGCAAAAGCCGAGGAATGTTATTGTAATGCTGCGCGCAGCATTCTGATGCAGATTATTCTTCCGCATTAATAAAAAATTTTTCAACCTGAATTTTTAAATACTCTGTGAGGAATACTACCAAAAAATGCGGAGGTATTTATTATGAAGAAAAAAATGAGCAGGAAAGTTAAGGAAACTACGGACGCCTATAAAAGAGATAAGGGAGACAACATAATAACCGATTCTCTGGGCATGTATACAGGCAGGCCGTTTAAGGATGGAGAAGTTCCCGTGCAGGACGCGGACGACCTCTAAAACGCAGATTTTTTAAATTTATTTTTGAGCTTTTAATATTGAATAAAAATATGGCCGGGGGCAATAATTAATTGCAGAAAGCTCCGTTCCGGGGCGTATATAAAGGGAGAAAACGAAAATGAAAAAAAGATTGTTTGTTATTTTGCTCGCCGCTTTTTTAATCTGGGGCCTTTGGCCTGTTGAAAAGAGCCAGGCCGTTACTCCTTACCAACCCGAACAGATTATAAGGCTTCATATACGCGCTGAGGACGATAGCCAGGAGGCTCAGAATAAAAAACTGCTGGTACGGGACAGCGTAAATGAGTTTTTGAGCGGGCGCATGCTTGAATGCAACAATATTGACGAAGCCCGTAAAATTATAAGCGAGGCCCTGGAAGAAATTGAAATTCTGGCCGAGCAGAGCTCCGGGCAGGACGCGGACGTCCGGCTGGGCAAGGAATATTTTCCCGACAGGGTGTATGCCGGCGTTGTGTATCCCGCCGGCGAATATGAGGCGCTTATAATAGAGCTCAACGGAGGCTCGGGCCAAAATTGGTGGTGCGTGGCCTATCCGCCTCTTTGCTATACGAGCGTTGAAGCTTCTCAAAGCTCAGAAATACTTCACGTCCAGGAGCCGGCCGAAGTGGTATATCATTCCCGGCTGCTTGAATTCTTTGATTGGCTGTGCAGTTTGTTTTAGAAAGGATGAATTAATTGAAAAAGAGCGCGTGTATTAAGCTGGCATCCATAATAAGCATCTTATTCGTCTGCGTCGTTTTTATTCTGCCTACTCAGGCGCAGGCCGCCGTTTTAAAAAGGGGCTCGACGGGAGATAAGGTAAGCCAGATGCAGCAGAAACTGAAAAACTGGGGCTATTATACCGGAGAAGTAGACGGCATTTTCGGCAGCAAGACAGAGAGCGCCGTGCGCTATTTTCAGCGCAAGAACGGGCTGGTTGAGGATGGGATAGTGGGCCCTGCCACAGCTAAAAAGCTGGGCATGAGTTTATCTGACGGCAGTTCTTCGGGCAATGCTTCCAATAGCGGAGACGTATATCTGCTGGCCAAGGCGGTATACGGCGAGGCCCGCGGCGAGCCGTATGAGGGGCAGGTGGCCGTGGCCGCTGTAATTCTCAATCGGGTAAAGCATCCGTCTTTTCCCAATACTATTGCAGGGGTGGTATATCAGTCGGGCGCGTTTGACGTGGTAAGCGACGGGCAAATTAATCTTTCGCCTGATTCAAACGCTTTAAGAGCGGCCAGGGACGCTATGGCCGGCTGGGATCCGACTAACGGCTGCATATATTATTACAATCCCAGAACGGCCACCAATCAATGGATAAAATCCAGACCGGTAATGCGCGTTATCGGCAACCATGTATTTTGCACTTAAGGAGGGAGCGTTATTAAATACACTAAAGAAGGCTGGCTCAAAAGCCTGGCGGTGTTCAGCGTGCTGCTGGTAATCGCCCTTGTGGGAGCGATTGCCGGGCTTATTTCAGGCGCGAACGAAAGGAACAGACTTAACGCCAGAATAAACAGTATGCTTGAAAGCAGGCTGTATAATATAATTTATGAAATGGACGATATTGAAACTAATCTGTCCAAGGCTGCGGTGGTAACCAGCGGAAAGAACGCCGCGCGGATATATTCGGAACTGTGCTCTCTCAGCGGAAAGGCTGAGCAAAATCTGTCGGCTATGCCCATCTCTCATCAGGCAGTGGAAAACTCCTTGAATTTTATCAATAAGCTGGGCGGCTTCTGCGAATATGCCATGCTTAAGTCAGTAGACGGCGATTTAAGCCAAGAAGACAGGGAGGGAGTGGAAAAGCTGTATTCCGCCTGCAAAAGCCTTAATCAGGAGATGCGCGAGCTTTCCGAACAGCTTTCTTCGGGTGAAATGGATTTGGCGGCGGTGTATATAGACGGCGAGGGCAATAATTCCGGCCTGCTGAATGATTATTGGAGCTATTTGGCCGAAGCGGATATAGATTATCCTACGCTTATATATGACGGCCCGTTTTCAGACAGCGAACTGGACGGCCGGGCTGCGACGGACAGAGAGGAAATAAGCAGGGATGAGGCGCGCAGGCTGGCCGCCGGGCTGTTGGGCATAAATGAGATTCAGCTCAGCGAGGGAACGGATATAGAGGGAGATTTGCCCTGCTATTGCTTTAATATGGAAAACGGCAGCGTAAGCATATCCAAGCAGGGCGGCCTTCTGGAATGGTATACCAATTCACGCGAAATAAAGGAAGCCAAGCTTACTTCAGAAGAGGCTCAAATTAAAGCGGAGGAGTTTCTTGATGGATTGGGTTACGGAGAAATGGAAGTGGTTTGGGGTTCGGAATATGATAACGCCGTAGTCTTTAATGCCGCGCCGGTAGTAAATCAGGCCGTGATTTATCCCGATTTGATTAAAATAAAAATCGCGCTGGATGATGGAAGCGTAGTGGGCGTTGAAGGGCGGAGCTATATTATCAACAATAAGGAGCGTCAGATTAATCAGCCGTCCCATTCCGTTCAGGAAGCTGCGCAGAAGGTATTTGAAGGCCTGGAGGTAGAGCGAGAGCAGCTTTGTTTGATACCAATCTATGAGGAAGAACGGCTGTGCTATGAATTTACAGGCATATATAATGATAACAGGTATATTATTTATATAGACGCCGATACTCTTGAGGAAGTTAATGTTATGAGAATAATAAAAACGGATATAGGGGATTTGGTGTTATAATCAGTTAGTGAATAATTGTTTTTGATGCGAGCCTGCCTCCCCTTTTAACGCTTTGCGTTAAAAGGGGAGGCAGGCTGTTTTTGGAGCAGGGGGCAGTTTTTATTGGGACGGCGCGCGGCCCGGCCTGCGGCCGGGCCGCATGTCTCCCCCCTTTTCGGAAAGCAAAGCTTTCCGAAAAGGGGGGAGACATAGCTCAAAGGCGCCATATATGGCGCCTTTGGGCTGCGCCGTCCCAATAAAAAAGCATTGTATTCTGATTGCGTCGTTTATAGCTCTTATAATATCAGATTGAGAAAAGGAGTATGATGTGATATAATTATTATTAAGATTATAAATCTATAAATAAACTGATATATTAGAAGGGGTTAAGATGTATCATTTTTTCGCCTATATGGCCAGAATGAAATATATTGAGCGCTGGGGCCTTATGCGCAACACTAAGCAGGAAAATATTCAGGAGCATTCGCTACAGACGGCAATGCTGGCTCATGCGCTGGCCGTTATCCGGAACAAGCTTTTCGGAGGAGATATAGACGCGGAGCGGACAGCGGCTGTGGCCATGTTCCATGAAGCCAGCGAAATTATAACCGGGGATTTGGCCACGCCTATAAAATACTATAACCCCGAAATAAAAAAGGCGTATAAGGAACTGGAAAATATAGCCTGCCGGCGGCTGATAGACATGCTTCCGCCAGAATTGCAGGCCGTTTATTCGGAATATATGCTGTGCCCGGACGAGGAGATTAACAAAATTGTAAAATGGGCGGATAAGCTTTGCGCGTATTTTAAATGCGTAGAGGAGCTTAATCTGGGCAATACTGAATTTGCCAGCGCTGAAAAAAGCATACTCAGTGAGATTGAGGGGATAGACGCTCCTGAAGTAAGATATTTTATGGAGCATTTTGCTCCCAGCTTTAAATTGAATCTGGACCAGATGGGCTGAGAAAGGAGAAAATATGCGGCTGGGAATTTCTACGGCGTCTCTTCACGGGCGAATGAATACGGAGGACGCGCTTAGATGGATTGGAGATACCGGCGCTTCGTGCGCAGAGGTTTTTTTGTCTTCGCACAGCGAATACAAGCGCTCGTTTGCCGCGAGGCTTTTTAGCGCGCAGCGCGATACGGGCGTGCAGGTTAGCTCCATACACACCCTAAACACTCATTTTGAGGCGCAGCTTTTTTCTTCGGGCCGGCAGATGGACGACGCGCTGGCTATTTTTGAAAGCGTTTTGGCAATAGCGGAGGAGCTGGGCGCGCAAAACTATGTAATGCACGGGCCGGGTATTATAAAATATATGAAGTATAATACCGATTATAGTTTTTACGGCGAGCGTACTGCGTTTTTAAGCGGGCTTTGCGAGCGCAGAGGGGTAAAACTGACATGGGAAAACGTGCATTGGGCTCATTATAACCATCCGGATTTTATAACGCGTTTGGCTCACGAATGCCCGTGCCCCGTTTATACTACATTGGATATAAAGCAGGCTATGCAGTCGGGCGAGGATTATATGTCTTATCTCTCCTTAATGGCTGGGCGCCTTGAAAACGTTCATATATGCGATTATGACCATGAAGGCATGCTGTATATGCCCTTAAAGGGAGAATTTGATTTCAACAGCTTTTTTGACAGGCTTGTATCATTTCAATATCAGGGCCCGGTTATTATCGAGGTATACAATAAATGCTATCAGGAATTGGACGAGCTGACTGAATGCTATAAGTCGCTCTCAAAAATATTGGAAGGGCGATAGGCATGGCGCGCAATATATTTGATAACGAAATTTTCTTTAATAATTATATGGAGCTTAGAAACGGGGGACAGAATTATAACGAATTGCTGGAGCAGCCGGCTATGCGCGCGCATTTGCCCGAACTGGCGGATAAAAGCGTATTGGATTTGGGATGCGGTTACGGGGATAACTGCCGGGATTTCATAAGGCGGGGAGCTGGCAAAGTTGTCGGAATAGATATTTCAGAGCGCATGCTTGAAGCGGCTGAGGCTGAGCAAAATCCCGCCGGGCTTCGTTTTATCCATATGGATATGGCGCATATATCAGAATTGCGGGAGAAATTCGATTTTATTTACAGCTCTCTGGCTTTTCATTATATAAAGGATTTTGCGTGCTTTGCAAAAGACGTGTACGATTTATTGAACGAGGGAGGGGAACTGCTGTTTTCGCAGGAGCATCCCATTGCTACGGCTACAATGGACGGGCTGGGACATTATAACAGAGATGAAGCGGGAGAGGCTGTTTCATATACAATGTCGGATTATACCCGCGGCGGCAAGAGGAGCGTGCATTGGTTTGTGGACGGAGTAGAAAAGTATCATCGCACTATGGGCGAAATAATTACCGAGCTGGCGGGAGCGGGCTTTCATATTCTGGAGCTGGAAGAGCCTGTGCCGTCAAGCGAGGCAATTCAGATGCTGCCCGGATTGAAAAAAGAATTCATTAAGCCTAGTTTTATGATTATAAAAGCAAGAAAATAGAGGAGAATTTTATTGTTTAAGGGCAGGGCCCGGCCTCTGGCCGGGCCCTAAGTCTCCCAGTCTCCCTTAAAGCTTTGCTTTAAGGGAAACTGGGAGACTCGGCCCCCGGCGCCTTAAGGCGCCGGGGGCCGCCCATTTATATTTTAAGATTGCAGAAAATGCATTATATAAGATTTGCGGGTTATTGAATCAATTGGTAATCATCGGCGCGCAGAGCGTCAACTAGCTCTTTATTGTTTTTTACTGTTCTATTGAGGATCAGTCCTCCTCTTCCCACATCCTCCGTTTGGTGAAAATCAGAGCCGGATATTTTATGCAGATTAAATTTATCTGCCCAGGCATGGGCTATATCGTTTCTGGAATCATGGCGGGGATTGCCGTTATGCGCTTCAATGCCAAAGAGCTTATTAGGAGGTATTATGTGTATATTATTCCTAAAAGGGTGAGCCTGATAGATCAGCGCGTCATCGGGGAGTATATTAAGAAAGGAATCCAGATCCATCTGATTCAGAAATTTATGCGAGCGCAGAAACTCTTCATCTAAGCCGTATACCAGAAAATCGGTAGGCAGCGAGCAGTCGAAGCAAAGCTCCAGCCCTAAAAAGACTGACAGCCCGATTTTATCTCCTTCTTCTTGGGCAAGCTTAAAGCCGTTCATATAAAAATCCATTAACTGTTCAAATGAACTATCGTGCATAATATCGATGAAATAACGGCTGTAATGATTGGTAATGACAATTCCGTCATATCCGTTGTCTTTATATAGTTTAACTGTATCCTTTGCGGACACATGCGCGCAGAAGCTGACTTCGCTGGTATGCGCGTGCATTTCCAACTTCATAAAATTATTCCCTTTCTGAGTTAATTGAGCATTTAGATTTTATATCGCCTTTAGAATCTTGTCAATTTGATAAATACATTGTATATAGAAATGAATGTTAGAATTGTACTAGTTTAAGTTACTATTGTTGATTGTATAATTGAAAGCTGAATGCTTATAATAAAATCAAATAAAAAAGTATTAAGGAGGAATTGCAATGAAGAAGTTTACTATTATTCTGGCTGCCGCATTGGCGCTTTGCATAGCTATTATGCCTTCGCTGGCCGCAGCGGCGTTCCCCGCTGCAAGCGGTTCGTATAAGAATGCCGGCGCCGTAGGAGACTCTTCCTCAACATTAACGCAAACTATTGCTGATGACGGCAGCACTCTTGCGCTTAAGGGGACGGAGGGCTTTATCAATATACATCCCGCTACTGGTTATATAGGCAATTGGGCGGGACACAGAACCAATAAATATTTGGCTATTCAATTTGAGAATAAGACGGATAGTCCTCTGGGATTTGTATTCGTTATCGGCTTAATGTATAGCGGCGGCGGCGCTTCGACCGAAACATTAGTGAAAAAGGTTATGGCTTATAATGCCGATATGACTGAGAATACTAACGTTGATATTACCGAAGTGGACGGTTCAGGTCTGGGCAGAGATTTTAATTTGACGCAGATTACTGTTCCTGCCAAATTTAACGGATGGCTGCTTATTCCCAATACCTCCGTTGATATAAACGGATTCCCTGAAGTTTCTGAGGACGGCGCACTGGCTGCGGTAGACAATAGTACCTGGAATGATGTTATATCTGCCGACCGTACTGATGAATATCATATAAATGCATTAACCTTTGCTTTTACTCCTGAAGAGGGGCAGGAGGTAGACGTGGTGCTGGGCTCCATCGTTGCTTCTACCGAAGATATTCCTGCGTTTGCCAAGGCTGAAGAAAAGCCTGGCAATGAAGGAGATTTCGGTACGCTGGCTTATCTGGCCGTTGCGGCTTGCTCCGCCGGAGCGCTTGTTATAGGCAGAAAAAAGAAATAATAGCTTTGGTTTGAATTTACAGGGGCCGGTTTTCCGGCCCTTTTTTATTGAGCCTGATTGCCTGCGTATGGGCTTTAACCGTACAAAACCCGGCCAAGGGGGGCGGCGCGGTATTTCGGCGCCCGCAGGACGCCGAAATGAAGCGCCCGGGCCCCGCGGGAGTTTGCGGCCTCCGGCCGCAAACTCCGGGCCTTCGGCCCGGCCATGGGCAGGCTTAGAGCCTGCCCATGGCCCGCGGGGCCTGGGGCGCTGGCCGGCCGCTGGCCGGCTCCGCGCCGCCCCCCTTGGCCGGGTTTTGTATGCTTAAGAGCCGCGGATTTAAATTTATACGATGTTTTAACAAATTATCCATATCAGGTTATTGATATGGATATATAAGCGTATTATAATTTTAGCGTTTGGCGCATTGCGCTCTGATTGCAGTGTCCAAATAAAAAGCAGATTATAGCTCGTGGAGGATTAAAATGAATATAGCTCAAATAATGCAGGCTAATATTTCTGAATCAAATACGGAATGGCCCATGCCGCCCGAACTGCCTGAAGCGGTAATAGATTTTATAGCTATGCGTCAGCTTTACGGAGCCGCTATAAAGGAAATACGGACAAAGCTGGAAATCCTGGATGATGAATTTCACGTCAAATTTGATCATAATCCTATTCATCATATGGAATACCGCCTTAAATCGCCTAAGAGCATAGCGGATAAATTGAAGAAGAAGCAGCTTGAATTTAATATGGAATCGGTAAGGGAAAATTTAACGGATATTGCGGGTGTGCGCGTAATCTGCAATTACCTGGACGATATATATCATATTGCAAGACTGCTGGTAAAGCAGGACGATATAACTCTTGTGCGCACAAGGGATTATATAAAAAATCCCAAGCCTAACGGATACCGCAGCCTGCATCTTGTGGTACGGGTGCCGGTTTTTCTGGCGGAAAGCACAGAATATGTGCCGGTTGAAGTTCAGATACGCACTATAGCCATGGATTTCTGGGCAAGTCTGGAGCATCAGCTTAAATATAAATCGGACGTTCAGCCTTCTCCTGAATTATATGAAGAATTGTATAAATGCGCAGAAGACGCCTATGGCCTGGATATCCGGATGCAGTCGATATATCATGCTATGAATGATGATTAACCGCGGCTGCTTGAAAGAGAAAATTGCAGAATGATTATATATGCGCGGACTATTCTAATTAAACATAATGTGTCTGGCTTTGATAAAGATTTGCTCTATGCTGTTTTCAGGGCATAAAACTATAGAAATTGCTTAATATAATAATATGCAAGAAACAGCTTGACATAATTCAAAGCGTGTGATATAAATTAAAAAAAGTTTAAAGGCTATGAAGAGAAAAGTATCCGGAATTTTAAGGGCTCCAGAGAGCGGAGCATAAGCTGAAAGCGCCGCGCCCTGTTTTTGGAGAAAGAACACTCGGAGCCTCCGTCCAAAAGCTTTTTGCAAGTAGGCGCGGACGTTTCCGGCACGTTACAGCCGGCAGGCATTATTTAGTGCCGATGAGAGAATCATATTTTGATTTATTTGGGTGGCACCGCGGAAGCAGCAGTCTTTCGTCCCTTAAGCCAAACGGCTTTTTGGACTTGGACTGCTTTTTTGATTTTTAAGACCGCTTAAAAAAGAAGCGGGGAACGGAGGTTTATATGAAACGGACGCATTATTGCGGGGCGCTGACCGAAGAGGAAGTGGGCAAAAGAGTTACCGTATGCGGCTGGGTGCAGACTAAGCGGGATATGGGCGGAGTTATCTTTATAGATTTGCGCGACCGCGAAGGCACGCTCCAGACGGTTTTTGACGCGCGCCTGCTAACTGAAGAGGATTTTAAGCTGGCGGAGGGCGTGCGCAATCAGTCGGTAGTCCAAATAACGGGAATAATGCGGATAAGAGACGAGGAGACATATAACCCCCGGCTTAAGACGGGCACTATTGAATTGGCGGCCGAAAGCATATTCTTGCTTTCAGAGGCCGCGCCTCTCCCTTTTCCTATGGAGGACGGCTTTCCTGTGCGCGAGGAGCTGCGGCTGAAATACCGCTATTTAGATCTCAGGAGGCCCTGCGTTCAGGAAAATCTGCGCTTCCGAAGCAGGGTGCAGTCGGTTATCAGGAGATTTTTGGAAAAAGAGGGCTTTATAGAGGTGGAAACCCCTATGCTGACTAAATCCACTCCTGAAGGCGCGCGGGATTATCTGGTGCCCAGCAGAGTGCATCCCGGAGAATTTTATGCGCTGCCTCAGTCCCCGCAGCTTTTTAAGCAGCTTCTCATGGTGGGCGGACTGGATAAATATTATCAGTTTGCCCGGTGCTTCAGGGATGAAGATTTGCGGGCGGACAGACAGCCTGAATTTACGCAGGTGGATATGGAGCTTTCATTTGCGGAGCAGGAGGATATCCTGCGGCATTTGGAGAAGCTGTTTAAAGAACTGTTCAGGGAATGCATGGGGATGGAACTGCCTGCCTTTAAGCGCATGACCTGGCTGGAGGCTATGGAGCTTTACGGCAGCGATAAGCCGGACCTGCGCTTTGATATGCCCATATATGAATTGAGCGATATAGCTCAGAATTGTTCTTTTTCCCTCTTTAGACAGGCAGTGCAGGCGGGCGGAAAGCTGCGCGCTTTATGCGTTAAAGGAGGAGCCTCCTATAGCCGCACGCAAATAGAGGAGCTGACGCAGAAAGCTCTGAGCCTGGGAGCCAAGGGCATGGCCTGGATAAGCGTGCAGCCTGACGGCTCGTACTATTCAATACTGACTAAATTTATGTCCCGGGATGAATTAAACGAGATTGTTCTCAGGGTTAAGGCGGAGCCGGGAGATTTCATTCTTTTTTGCGCCGACAGCCTGGAAACGGTCAGGAGAGTGCTGGGCGGGCTGCGGCTGGAGATTGCGCGGGAGTTGAAATTAATCGCTCCGGATCGCTTTGAATTTCTGATTGTTACGGATTTTCCGCAGTTTGAATATTCTCATGAGGAAAAAAGATATATTTCCGCGCATCATCCTTTTACCATGCCCAGAGAGGAAGATATAGATAAGCTTAAAAGCGAGCCGGAGAAGGTGCGCGCTCAGGCGTATGATGTGGTGCTTAACGGAGTGGAACTGGGCAGCGGCTCTATAAGGATACACGACTGGCGGATACAAAAGCTCATGTTCGAGGCGCTGGGCTTTACCGAGGAGCAGTTAAAGGAACGTTTCGGATTCTTTCTGGAGGCTTTTAAATACGGCGCGCCTCCGCACGGCGGCTTTGCTTTCGGGCTGGATAGACTGGTAATGCTTATGCTGGGCGCCGATTCCCTGAGGGAGGTAATAGCGTTTCCTAAGAATAAAGAGGCCGTATGCGTTATGACGGGCGCTCCCGATTATGTGGACGACGAGCAGCTTGACGCGCTGGGCTTAAATAAAATGGAGCAGACCTCCGTTAAAGCGGGGAGGAAAGCGAGCGTTAAAATGGATTTAGATAATATAGCCATGCTTGCGCGGCTGAATATTCCGCCTGAAGAGAGGGGGAGGCTCGAACGGGATATGCAGGATATTATTAATATGGCCGGGCGGCTGGAAGAAATTGAGACGGACAGGGAAATGGTCAATATTTCGGGCCTGGTCAACGTAATGAGGCCGGACGAGCCGGGCTCAGCCTGGGAGCGGGATTCTCTGCTTGAAAACGCGCCCACCAAGACAGAACAGTATATTTTGGTGCCCAGAGTTATTGAGTAAAGGAGGGAGATTCATGCAGGATATAATTTCTATGACGGTAATAGAGCTGTCCGCCGCCATGAAAAAAGGGGAAATCAGCCCTAAAGAGGTTTTGGAGGCTTATCTGGCCAGAATTGAAGCTGAGGACAGAAAAATAAACGCCTATATTACGCTGGACGCTGAAAACGCATTGAAGAGAGCGGAAAAGATTCGTCCGGACGGAGTTTTAAGGGGCGTGCCCATGGCGGTTAAGGACAATATATGCACCAGGGGCATAAGGACCACCTGCGCTTCAAAAATGCTTAAGGATTTCATTCCTCCTTACAGCGCATGCGCATACGAGCGGCTTTTAGACGCGGGATGCGTGCTTATGGGCAAATTAAATATGGACGAATTTGCCATGGGCTCCACCAGCGAAACCTCTTATTTCGGCCCTGTCCGCAATCCGGTTGAGCTCTCATGCGTGCCGGGAGGGAGTTCGGGCGGCTCGGCCGCGGCGGTTAAGGCGGGAGAAGCGCCTTTTGCTCTGGGCTCGGATACGGGCGGCTCCATAAGACAGCCTGCTGCTTTCTGCGGCGTGGTAGGCTTAAAGCCTACTTACGGGCGGGTATCCCGTTACGGGCTGGTGGCCTTTGCTTCCTCTCTCGATCAGATTGGCCCTATAACCCGGAATGTTGCGGATAACGCTTTGATTCTTAAGGCAATAGCCGGGCATGATTCCCGCGACGCAACCAGCGCGCCAAGAGCAGCCGAGGATTTTGCTTCAGGCATGGAGGACGGAATCAGGGGAATTAAAGTAGGGCTGCCCAGGGAATTTTTCGGCCGCGGAATAAATGAAGAGGTGAAAAAGGGCGTGCTTAAGGCGGCTGAAGGCCTGGAAAAGCTGGGCGCGGAAGTGTTATGGGTGTCTCTGCCCTCCCTGGATTACGCTCTGCCTGCTTATTATGTGCTTTCCAGCGCGGAGGCTTCCTCCAATCTTGCGCGGTTTGACGGAGTGCGCTACGGATATCGGAGCAATAAATATGAAGATTTAACCCAGCTATATTTAAATTCGCGCAGCGAGGGCTTTGGGGCGGAGGTTAAGCGCCGTATAATGCTGGGCACTTTCGCTTTGAGCTCCGGATATTACGATGCCTATTATAAAAAAGCGCTTAAAGCGCGCGCGCTGGTCTGGGAGAATTTTGAGCAGGCGTTCAGGCAGTGCGACGTGCTGCTTACGCCCGTCGCTCCTACAACGGCCTATAAGCTGGGAGAAAAGATTAATAATCCTCTGGAAATGTATATGGGCGATATGTTTACGGTGCCCGTTAATATTGCCGGAGTGCCTGCGCTCAGCCTGCCCTGCGGCATGGATTCAAACGGACTTCCCATAGCTGCGCAGTTTATAGGGCCCCATTTTTCCGAGGCGCTGCTTTACAGAACGGGCAGGGCGCTGGAGAAATGGGCGGACGACGAGCTCCGGCCGTCTGAACCGCATAAAGATAAAATGCAGAGTAATAAAAAGGAGGCCCAAATATGATTAAGGATTATGAAATGGTTATAGGCCTGGAGGTTCATGCGGAGCTTAAGACTGAAACAAAAATCTTCTGCGGCTGTTCCACTCATTTTGGGGCTCCGCCTAACACTCAATGCTGCCCCGTCTGCATGGGCATGCCGGGCACTTTGCCGGTGTTGAATAAAAAGGTTGTGGACTATGCTATAAAGGCGGGACTGGCAACTAACTGCACTATTGCTCATATAACCAAACAAGATAGAAAAAACTATTTTTATCCTGATTTGCCCAAGGCTTATCAAATTTCTCAATATGATTTGCCTCTTTGCGAGGGAGGATATATAGATATAGAGACGCCGGAGGGGGAGAAGAGGATAGGCATAACCCGTATTCATATAGAGGAGGACGCGGGCAAATTAGTTCATGATGAAAAACTGGGCACTTTAATTGACTGCAACCGCTGCGGCGTGCCTCTTATTGAGATTGTATCCGAGCCTGAAATAAATTCTTCTGCCGAAGCCAGAGCTTATCTGGAAAAGCTGCGCGCAATTATATTATATACCGGGATTTCGGATTGTAAAATGAACGAGGGCTCCCTGCGCTGCGATGTAAATCTGTCCGTCCGCAAAAAAGGAGAGAGCAGCTTGGGCGTGCGCACAGAGATGAAAAACCTGAATTCCTTTGCTTTTATTACTAAAGCTATTGAATACGAATATAAAAGGCAGGCGGAGGCGCTGGAAAGAGGAGAGAAAATAATTCAGGAGACCAGGCGATTTGATGCGGAAACGGGCAAGACATATTCCATGAGAAAAAAGGAAAATGCCGACGATTATCGTTATTTTCCCGATCCGGACCTGCCTCCTATGGAAAACGGACAGGAATATATAGACGCGCTCAGAGGAGAGCTTCCCGTGCTTCCTGACGTCCGAAAGGCGGAATATATAAGAAAATATGAGCTTAATTCATATGACGCAGAGAGGATTACAAACGATATAGCTCTGGCTGATTATTTTGAAAAAGCGGTTAAGCTTACGCAATATTCAAAGCAGCTTGCGAATATGCTGGTATCTGACGCGCCCCAGACGGAGCGCAGAGTAAGCCCGCAGCATCTTGCCGCCCTATGCGATTTATATGGGGAAGGCAGAATTAACAGCAGCACGGCGAAAAAACTGCTTCGGGAAATCTGGGAGACAGACGGAGAACCGGAGAAAATTGTTTCGGAGCGCGGTCTGGAGCAAATAAATGATTGGATAAAACTTGAGGCCATAGCCAGGGAAATAATATCGCAGGATGAAAAATCCGCGGCTGATTATAAACGGGGCAAGCTGGCGGCGGCTAAGGCTATCATAGGAAAGGTTATGTCGGCTACCGGCGGCCGGGGCAATCCGGTTATAATTAATGAAATTGTATATAAGCTGCTGGACGGAAAGGATTAAAACGGGAGGCGGCAGTGAGGGAGAAAGAATTTAAGAGGCTGTGAAGGTGATTTGGACGGCGGTTATGCAGGCCGGGCTTAAAGGGGGGCTGGGCGGCGTTTGGCTGGCGAAGCCAGCCCGGGCCGGAGTCCGGCCCGGCGGCGCGAAAGCGCCGCAAACGCCGCCCAGCCCCCCTTTAAGCCCGGCCTGCATAAAAAAACGGGCGCGCTGAAAGCGCGCCCGCAGTCTTTTATGCCGTCCTGCTCCGCTGCTTAAGGGCAGGCGGCGAATTATATTCTAAACGTATTGTCTGCGCGTTTAGTTTAACGCGGGGCTTTTGGATTTTTTATTATATCCAAGCACTTTCCACATAACGGGCAGCAAAGTGCCCAATATAACCGGATAGGTTATAATATAGAATAGTACGGAAGGCGCGCGTTTTATGGCTTCGGCCCAGAATAAATTAAAGCCGACGTAAAAGAAAGAGTTCCAAAAGGTGTTTAGTGGGAAGGTAACAAGGGTCTGAATCAAGATTACCGTAAGCAGTATTTTATAAAACAGCTTTAAATTAGTTTTCTTATCCAGAAAATTATATACCACCCAGATAGCAGCGCCCGTTAAGGCCAAAGTGACGGTATAAGCGGGATTAATGGGATAAAGCCCTTCTACAAGGGTGCCCAGCAAATCGATTATGCCGCCCGTTATAGCTCCTAAAAGAGGGCCGTAAGTAATGGCCACCAGATAGACGAACAGCAAATGCACGCCCAATCTGGATAGCAGAGTGGAGCCTAGAGTGATGTTGATGGAAAGCAGGGCCTTGCATATAACGCCCATTGCGGCCAGCAGGGAGCAAACTGTCAGCGCTTTTACGTCAATTTTTTTGTTTTTCCTCATAAAAAAATACCTCCTTTTCTAGAAAAATGCAGTTTCCCAAAATAAGGAGATAAAATTTAATCCTTATTCAGCAGCGGACGCGGCGACGCACCGCAGGCCATTAAAAGACCTTTCGTCCGGGGGCGACTTCCCATCCTTCCCGGCACTTAACGCGCGAACACCTACTCTGCAAATTTCATAATAAGCATACAATAAAATTTAAAATATAGCAAGCGTTTTTTAAATGGTTAAAGGCCTTTTGAATATAATCTGCCGGTTTTAAGGCTCCTAATAAAAGCGTTAAGCTTAAACGCGCGCTCTGCGGGAGCCCTTTGAAAGCCTGCCACGAAGGGAAAGCTTTATGCAGATAAGATTCAGAGCCAGGCATACTGCGCTTTGAATCAGCATTGCGAGTATATAGCCGTATATGCCCAGAGGCGCGGTTAGGATATATGTAAGCAGAAGGGATATTATACCGCCGGTGATGCTTATTTTAAAGGTTTTGCCCTCGTGTCCCAGTCCGTTAAGTATTGTCGAGCTTATATGGGTAAGCCCGTTAATTACCGTATATGGAGCCAGAGCCAGCATCAGGGAGCCTGCCATGGGCTGATTATATAGGATATCTCCGGCAGGACGGGCCAGCATGGAAATTATAATTGCTGAAAACAGGGCTATGCCGCCTATTGAAAACATTGCGCGCTTGATTTTGCTGCTCAGCAGGGGAATATTATTATATGCGCGTGTACGGGCTATATCGGGCAGGAGCACTACGCATACGGCGGAGGTTATGGTGGAAGGCAGGAACACTATGGGCATGGCCATGCCTGTGAGCACGCCGTAAACTGAAAGAGCCTCGCTTTGGGTGAGCCCGCCCGCGGCCAGGCGCAGAGGAATTATAATTGCCGTAAGCATCTGAAGCAGCGAGCCTATAAGCCTGTTGGCTGTAAGGGGGGCGGCGGCTTTTACCATCTCAGACATGCTGTTTTTATCAGTTTTGCCGGGCAGCTTGCCTGTAAGCAGGCGGATAACTATAAAGGAAATTATGCCGCCTGCGCTTATGCCTGCGGCGGCAATGGCGGCTCCGGTATATTGATTAGATGCGCCAAAGATATGGAACATGGAAATTACAAAGCCCACTTTGAAGAGCTGTTCAATAATCTCAGACAGGGCGGATACCCATGAGCGGCCGCAGGCGTGCAGATAGCCGGTGGGTATGGCTCCGACTCCTCCGAAAAGCACGGCGGGAATAAGGGCCAGAACTATAATGCCGGCGTTTGCGTCTCTGATTATAAGTCCGGCTATCATATTGGCCGCGGCCAGCATAAAAGCCGCGCTGAAAATGGATACTGCCCATCCGATTTTGAGCCCGTTTTTCAAAGCCGAGCCGGCTCCGTTTATATCGTTTCGGGCAAAGCGCGCGGCGCTGTAACGGGAAACTACGTTGGGCAGCCCTGAAGCGGCGAAAGTGACAAACAGCATATATACCGACATGCCTAACTGATATAATCCCAGGGATTCGGAGCTTATGCTGCGGGAGAGCCAAACCTTATAAGCCAGCCCGATTAGGCGCACAATTATATTTGACGCTATTAAAATAGCCGTATTTTTTATCAATGCGTTTCTCAAATTCAAGTCTCCTTAAAAATATGCTTGCCATATCTATGGACGCCTGTTAATATCATATTAAGCTTTAAGCGGATTTATTTTAAAAATTAACTCGTAATTAAAGGAGGCTGCGTATGAGGCTGGATTTAAAAATGCCCGGAAAAATAATATTTGAGGAAGGCTGTTTGAGCGAATTGGAGAATTGCGCGGCGCGGCTGACCGATAATATTTTTATTGTCGTTTCCCGGACGCTGCTGAGAGAGGGCAAATTGGACGGCGTTTTAGCTGGGCTTAAGCAGAAAAATATTAAATATACTGTTTTTGACGGCGTTACCGGAGAGCCGTCTCCCCAAATGGTGGATGAAGCTGTGAATATGGCGCGGGCCGCCGGCTGCGGCGCCGTAGCGGGCGTAGGCGGAGGCAGCGTGCTGGATTTGGCCAAATGCGCGGCCGCGCTTATAAATAACGAGGGAGGCGTGGAATGCTATCTGGAGCTGACTGATTCGCCGCGAAAGCTGGAAAAGGAGGTTGTGCCCTTTATAGCTGTTCCTACTACTGCCGGCACGGGCTCGGAGGCTACTAAAAATGCAGTGGTGTCTTCTGTTGTAAAAGGATATAAAAAAAGCCTGAGAAGCGAAAAAATGATGGCTTGCGCAGCCCTGGTCGATCCTGAGCTCACTTACGGGCTGCCCCGCGAAATAACCGCGCGGACGGGGATGGACGCTATAACGCAGATAATTGAAAGCTATACCTCAAAAAAGGCGACTCCGATTACCAGGGCGCTGAGTATTGACGCGGCGTCCAATTTCGGTTGCCTTTTAAAGGCGTGGGAAGAGGATGAACATGCTGCCCGGAAAGGCATGTGCTATTTAAGCCTTATAAGCGGAATAGCGCTGGCCAACGGCGGCTTGGGCGCGGCCCATGGAATAGCCGCCGGTTTGGGGGCGCTTTATAACGTGCCTCACGGAGAAGCTTGCGCCATGCTGCTGCCTCATGTTATGCGCCTGAATATTGGGCTTTGCCAGGAGGATTATGACCGGCTGGCTTTTAAGGCAACGGGGTATAAAAGCGCGCAGGCGCTTATTGATTATGTTGAAGAAATGAATAATAAAATGGGAATACGCAGCCGTCTGGGATATTTGAATATAGGGGATATTGACGCGCTGAGCCGTGCAAGCATGGGCTCAAGCATGAGCGGGAACAGAGTTCCCTTGAATATTGAAAGCTGCGCTGAATTTATAAAGGGTATTATATAGCGTAAGCACAAAGAACCTTTTCCCGGCATATGATATATCGTATCATTTCATAAACGGGCGAGGGAGTGTATAATTATGTATACTTATTATACTGTTCAAAGAGGAGACACGCTTAAGGGTATAGCGGACAGCTTTGGAATAGGCGTCGAGCAGATTCAGGGAGCAAACGGAATTATGAATGCAAATCAAATAAATGCAGGAGAAACGCTTATTATTCCGCTTGCGGGATGGCAGCCTCCTTCCTGGTGGAGAAACGGCATGGTAATTTTTGAACTGCCGGACAGAGAGGTTATAGACAGACTTTTTGCGCAGCAGCAAATGCCTGAAGAGAATGAGCCGGGCTGTATCACTTATACCGTTCAGGAAGGGGATACGATTAATACCATCGCCAGGCGTATGGGAACTACCGTAAATATACTCAGAAATATAAACGGACAGGACGCGCTGAATAATTTAAGAGCGGGCAATGTAATTTGCGTGCCTGATACAGAAAATACATATGTTTACGCCGTGCGGCCTGGGGACAGTATATATATCATTGCCAAGCGGTTTAATGTCCCTGCAGAAAGGATTTTGCAGACTAATTATATGAATGCCGAAGATATTTTGCTGCCCGGCATGCAATTGGTTATTCCCTTTAATTAAGCGGATAAAATAAACAGAGCGCCATGCGTTTTTATAACGCATGGCGCTCTGTTTATTTTACTTATGAGCAGCTGTCCGCAGGAATATTGAATTTTTGCGGATTGTTTTAATTACAGATTATTCTCCATATTTCCGCTGAGAGCGAGCGCTCGGTGTTGCGCATTGATTGCATCTATGCGCATATGAAGCTCGTGTGCTGAATGAATGAAATTATTATGCTTATGCAGAGTGAGCTGCATTGTTACGGGCAGATTTAGAAAGTATCGGCGGGAGGAACTGCTATGCATCAGCAGTTCGTGCAGATTGTTATATTTCATATTAATCACCTCGGTTATATTATTGCCAGAAAAGCCGTTTGAATACTTTGAACGAGATAATGCAATCAGAATATAATGCGGCCGGGAATGGGGAATTGTCTAGTTTATGCATTTTTATTATGGAGGTATTTTGAGACTGCGTTAAAAAGCCAGCGCTGCGGATATTACGGCAAAAGGGCGTTGTACGCTGATTGCATTTCTTAGGCGGGTGCAGAAAGGTTTTAAAGCGCCCGGACGGCTTAATGCCGTCCGGGCGCTGCCCGCCCGCCC
>QALW01000041.1 GCA_003150515.1 Selenomonadales bacterium
AGCACGACGGGAGAAATAACGGCGGTAGGAGCGGGCACAGCCACAATAACGGTGACGATATATACCGGCGTGACAACGGCGACGGGGAGCTGTTCAGTCTCGGTGTTTTCAGGGACGCCTCCGGCAGTGATGGGGGAGGTATACCATATCTTTAACGCCAACAGCACAAAGCCTATAAGCCCGCGGGAAGGGAACGTAACGGATAACGGGCAGGTGGCGCAGGAGAGCTATAGGCCTGCAAGCGCGGGCTATCAGAAGTGGGAAGTAATACGGCTGTTTAACGGATATTATGTAATCCGTTCGGCGCAGAACAGCAATATGGCTCTGAGCGGGGCGGGAACATTGCTGAAGCTGAGCAATATAGGCGGAAGCAACAATTATTCGGATGTGCCTATGGAGGCGCAATGGACGCTTTCGGGGAGCGCGGGCTCAGAATTGAATCTGACGGCGCGCAGCTCGGGCAAGGGAATATGCATAGAGGGAGACACAGTCTGGGCGGGCGAGAACATAATAATGGGGAGCGTAGGGAGCAAATCCAAAGGCTTTCTGTTTATCCGCCCTGGTGATTATGTTCCCACAACGGGAGTGAGCCTGCAAAATCCTATTTATCTGCTTAAGAACGGGAATTATATCTGCATGCCTCAGATAACGCCCAGCAACGCGACTTTTAGGCGAGTAATCTGGTCGTGGGAGGGGAGGAGCAGCGGCTCGGAAACGGATATAACTATGCAGAATTACGCCTGGGGCACAAGCACGGCCTCATATACGGGCACGATAGTTACGGGAATAAACGAAGGAGTAACCTGGCTGCGGGCATATTGCTCGGACACCAATTACAACAGTACCGTTAATGTAGACGTGCATTTTCTGGAATCAGGGCCGTATCTGTTTAAGAACAGAGAGAGCAATAAGTATATGTCGGTGGAGGGGCAGTCCACGGCCGCCGGAGCACAGATTATACAGGAGAGCTATAAGGGCGAGCTCTGGCAGGAATTTTATCTGCAGAGGGATTTTACTACAGGGTATATACGAATCAAAAACAGGAACAGCTCGCAATATCTGGGGGTAGAGAATAATTCGAGCGCGCATGACGCCGATATAAAGCAGTATGCGTATTCAGCCTCCGGCATAGGGCAGCAGTTCAAGATAGAGCGTATAAGCGGAGGAGACACAATCAAAATAATCCCCAGGACGGGCGAAGGGCAGACGCCGCAGAGAGTAGTCTGCGTGGCTAATTATATAGCTAATACGGATGGAGTGCATATAAAGCAGAGGGATTTCGGAGCCAACGACGGCTATTATCGGGATGAATGGTATGTGTATAGCAAAATTGAGCCTTCTGGCGATGAAATAGACTATAATCCTTCCATATGGAATATAAATAGTGTAAAATTAAATACTAATTGTTATTCTTACGCAATGAATAATCAGCAATATGTGATGCAGCCAGGCATGCATTCCGGACGAAGTGAATGGAACTATGCTAATATAACTAATATTAATTTCCTGAAAGAATATATTGAGTGGGATTCTGAAGCTATGAATTTTACATTTGAAGAAATAGGGAGGGATGATACCTGTACACAAGGAACTTATAAAATTGCATTGGTGTTGGATCCTGGTAATGATTATCATTTTTACAGGCAAAATCCGGATGGTACTTGGTCGCATAAACCAGGAACTACAGAGGTTGTTAATACAGATGCCTCGGGTAATGTTATTCATGATCCTCAATATGCTAATAGGAACTATGGCACTATTAATTATAGTATTTTCATTGGGTATTATAAAGTGACTCCTTTAAATTACATTTATAGTGCACAAAATATTATTTCTCAGAATAGCGTAATAAATACTACAATATTGTTAGAAATGCATAAGCAAAATTATCCTGAAATTGATAGTATTGATAATATATCGATAGGTTCCACAATAGAAGAGGTTACTGAATACCTTGGTTTGCCTCAGCGTTCTGTGACTTTTGGCTTGCAAAGTGCGGATTATTATATGAGTAATGGCAAAATAGTAAGAATATATTATTCGTTTGATAGTCAGGCTGGATTAACAGTAGCGCAAATAAAAGTATTATAAGTAGGGAGCTGAGTATATATGTTAAAGTGTTTATTCGCTTTTTTGTTAATGCTGACACTATTAACGGGATGCGCCGGTCAGACGGTTGAAACAGCTATTGTTGTGGATGAGCAGAGGACTGATTTTCCCAGCATTACAGAAATTAAAAAAATTAGGCCGGGTATGAGCTATGAAAATGTAAATAAACTTTTGGGGGATCCGTATGAGAGTGTATTGAATGAAGAAGAAAACAAAATAAGCTATAAACTTGAAGATGACGGTAAATATATATTGACATTAAAACAGGGACGCAGCGGGGCATATGTTCATGCTACTAGTTTTTATAGTAATTTATCGGGTGTTGTTTACAATGAGGCGCTCTATAAATTAAAATATTCAAAATGGAAATGGATATGGCCTGATGTGAGCCGAGCCTGCGAAGTAGAAATTGGAATGACTGCTGGAGAGGTTGAGGCATTGATAGGTATTCCTCAGTATAGAGAGGGGTCTGGATTAATACGCGAGGTATATTATTTAAACGGAGCGTATTCTGCAAAGCTTTATTATTCTTATACTGATAAGGAAAAAGAGCCTGTTGTTTGTCAAATAGATATTGCGCCGTTGACATGGGAAACTAATTCAGATTATTATCTTATTACTGCGGCTAATATAATTATTCCAGCGTTAATAGTAATCGCAATAATAGTTATATCTTTAATGTTTTATCGCCGTCGGAAGCATAAAGATTTTAAGAAGGACAGCTCAATATAATTCAAAAATTATTTAAGTATTATCTAAGAAAAAAGGTGAAAAAGAGCCGCGAATGCGGCTTTTTTTCTTTGGGGTATTGACTTGGATATAAGGGGCATGGTAAGATAAAGGAAGAAATATGTAAGCAAGGCGGGAGGCAGAGAGAATAGAAAACGCGTGATTGGGGGTATTGCCATGAAGGTAAAATATATTATTTCTATTAATATACCGCTCCATCTATCCTTGCAAACCAATCATTTCCATGAAAGCATTATATATCCATTTTTATAATTTCTCAACCGAATTAAATTGCTGCATTTTATATAATGATGAAATATCGTATGTTGCATTGCAACTTGCAAATAAAATAACCATACTAATTTGGAGGCTATTTAACGCGTTTTTCTGATTTTACATTGCATAGAACCTATGAGGAAATATATAATGAAAGCAAAGGCACGATAGATAATATAGCCGTCGATGCGGTATGGTCGCTGGAAAAAGTAATAAAGAATGGGGATCAATATACGAAGACAGAAGAGAAGCTGACAGTAACAGAAACGCAGATGAACGCCATATGCGCAGCATATGCGGATTATATCTGGGCAAAAGTGCAGGCTGAATGAAGCGCGTTGGCTGGTATCCAATATAATTATAGTTAAGGAGCCGCAGTATGAATACAAAAAAGAATGTGATTATTATAATATCGGTTTTATTACTTATACTTCTGCCTCTCTTGTCATCATTCTGTTTTTTCTATATTATGAGTCTTGCAATGGAAACGGATGTAGTTGAGAAAACGGTTGCCACTCCATATGGGGATAAATTTTATATTGAGTATAGGGAAGGCTCCGTTGGGTTTCAGCCTACCGAAGTTAATTTTACAGTGTTATATAATGGCGAGAGCGTTATAGATACTGATCGCAGATTTCGGGATTATACATTTGATGTAGCGAAAAGAATGCATGTAGTGATGCGCATGTGTGCTGAAGGAGAGGATAGAGCATATGAATTTAACTGGGGCATTGTTTATACGACGGATGATGGAAAAAGCTTTAAAGGCGCATTACAAGTGGAGTGCATCAGGCTGTATAGAACGGACGAAGAATTTGCAAGGATATATGAAATGCTTTATAATGGAAATCCGTTTTACGACAAGCGTTTTGACGAGCATCTGGATATGAATAAGCAGGAGCTTCCTGATATTCAAACGGCGGAGTACGCGATGGAATATGCTAAGAGCGTAAGAAAAGAGAGATATGTTCATATCAGCGAGATTGAATCTTTGGTGGGCAAGGCGCAGAGATGTATATTAGTGTTCATGAGCGACGACGGCAGGAAAGTAAATAATGTGTCTTTAGAATATGATTTATCAAACGGACAGATTTTAGTAATGGAGTATAGTAACATGAGTAATAATGATGAAATAGATCTTTATGTAACCTTATTTATGGTGCGGGATTTATATGTGCCGGAGGAATGGGGGGCGCCGCAGGTTCTTGCGCGGCTTAAGCAAGCATTGTTCTAAGGCGCAGAGCCGGGAGAAAGCAGAAAAGGGCCGCATAAGGGAGAGGCTACATAAGGAAGGCCACCCTTATCGTATCGTTAATATATTTTTCTGCTTCTGTTTATGAACAACCGAAACAATATAACCCACTATGACACTTTCAAACATTGAAAGTGTCAATTTGACTCAGATGATAAATCTTCAATTTTTTCAATCATCTTGACTTTTAAAGCCCTTTTTGTTAGGAACTCTACACCTTCATCCATAGATGTATTGGGGTGTTGATATATATCTGCACCTATTTCGATTGGTTCATTGATGACATATAAATAGCCGTTTCTAACGCCGTTATGTTTAATTATTCCATTATCGTCATAACTGAGTTGCGTCGGCTTGTGCGAAAATGCTTCGGCTAATTCTTTCCATTGTGTAATCGTACTACCGACTTTCAATTTAGAAAAAATTTCATCCGAACCATGATACCAAACACCGTTTTGTTTTACAACAATTTTCATACAAACTCCTTGTTGATAAATGATTCAACTCTTTCATTACATTAAAAGTTTTTAAAAAGCACAAGGGTATTTCCAGAAAAATATATACTTCCTTACGGAGGGGCCCCAATGCGGCCCTTATTAATTTGGCATTGGGATTATTTATTTGGGGAGTTGTTTTTATTCTGTTCTTTCCAGCTTTTTATCTGTTCATAACGGGTTTTGAATCTGGCTTCCAATCCCTGCTCTGTGGGTGTATAATATTGACGGCCAAGCAAAGAATCGGGCAGACACTGCATATTTGTCAGCTTTTCGGCGGTATCGTGGGCGTATTGATAGTCCTTGCCGTAATCCAATTCCTGCATTAAACGGGTGGGAGCATTGCGTATGACCAGGGGCACGGGCTCGGCAAGCTGGGAGAGCGCGTCTTTTTTGGCCAGATTATAGGCGACGTCCAGAGCGTTGGATTTTGGCGCAAGGGACATATATATTACGGCCTGGGTTAAATTAAGAGAGCATTCGGGCATGCCCAGGAAATGGCAGGCCTGATAGGCGGCAACGGCGATTTCCATAGCGCGCGGATCGGCCAGACCGACGTCTTCGCTGGCAAATCGTATTACGCGCCGTGCGACATAAAGCGGATCCTCTCCCGCCTCCAGCATGCGGGCCAGCCAGTATACGGCGGCGTCCGAATCAGAATTGCGCATGGATTTATGCAATGCCGAAATCAGATTATAATGTTCTTCTCCTTTTTTATCGTACAGCAGGGATTTTCTTGAAATGCATTGTTCCAGAGTCTGGGGCGTAATTATTACGCTGTCTCCGTCTGTTTCGCCGTTTAATACCAGCATTTCCAGAGTGGAAAGAGCCGTGCGCGCGTCTCCGTTGGCAAAGGCGGCGACCGCTTCCAGCATTTCAGGCTTTATGCTTATATGCTGATTTATAAATCCGCGGGAATCCTCCAGGGCGCGGGAAAGCAGCTTTACAATATCCTGAATTTTGAGGCCGTGCAGAACAAATACCTTGCAGCGGGAGAGCAGCGCGCCGTTGATTTCGAAGGAAGGGTTTTCGGTTGTCGCGCCTATCAGGATAATGCTGCCTTTTTCCACAAAGGGCAGAAAAGCGTCCTGCTGCGCTTTATTGAAACGGTGTATTTCATCCACGAATACGATTGTGCGTTCTCCGAAAATGCGGTTGTCCTCCGCCTGCTGCATTACGGTGCGGATTTCCTTTATGCCGCTTGTTACGGCGGAAAAATCTATAAAGGAGGCCTTGGTCTGTTTAGCGATTACTCTTGCGAGAGTGGTTTTGCCCACGCCCGGAGGCCCCCAGAAAATCATGGAGGAGACGGCGTCCTTTTCTATTATGCGGCGCAGTATTTTTCCTTCGCCCAGAAGATGCTCCTGGCCGACAATTTCATCCAGGGTCTGCGGGCGCAGCCGCTCGGCCAGCGGCGCGGCTTCTTCTCCCTGCGAAAAAGTCTGCTGTTTCATATTTTCCTCCTGTCTGCGCAGGCTTAATAATGTTTGCAAGGCCGCATTCGCTTTGAGGCTTAAAATTTTCCGCATTCGCTTTGAGCAAGCCTTTTAAAATTTTCAGCGCAGGAATTCATTCTTTTAAACTTGTTCGTCCATTAATATTATACTATAACAATTTTAAAAAGCAAGCGGCACGGCAGGCCGTTTGATGCGCCGCCGCCAGGCAGAATGTTATTGTATGCCCGTTCCCGTTTTGGAGCCTGGCGGGCTCTATCCCTTTTAAAGCGGAAAAGTTACGGCTTTTAATGTGACTTTATCACAGAAAAACGGCCGGAAAATGCGTATAATAAAAATATAAAGAGAGAAAGGAGACAGTTAATTATGTCTGTACTTAACATCAACAAAAATAATTTTGAACAGGCCAGCAAAAGCGCCAAGCCGGTGCTGCTGGATTTTTATGCGGACTGGTGCGGCCCCTGCCGCATGGTTTCTCCGGTGGTGGATGAAATTGCGAGGGAAAACCCGCAGTATCTCGTAGGGAAAGTCAACGTGGAAAACGAGCCCGAACTGGCTCAGGCTTTTAACGTATTCAGCATACCCACGCTGGTTGTGCTTAAAGATGGAAAATTAGTCCGGCAGTCGGCGGGCGCTAAATCCAAGGCTCAGATATTGGATATGCTTAAAGATTAAAGGCCTGCTAAAAACGGGGAAAAGCTTAAAATCATATATAGGCGCAGGCTGAAAGCGCCGCCTAAAAACGGCGCGCATTTAATAGGCCAGGGCGCGCAGCCGGTTTTTATCCAATATTTTAATTCCTCTGCGGGATAATTCCACAATACCCTCGCTGGAAAAATATTTGAGCATTCTGGAGATTACTTCGCGCGCTGAGCCTATATATCTGGCTATCTGCTCATGCGTTAATGATATGCTGTCCTGACCTGTGCGGGCGATTTCGTCGGTCAGAAAAATCGCCAGCCTTTTATCCATGCTCATAAAGAGGATCTGCTGCATAACCCACATAACGTCTGAAAATCGGTTTACCGCCGTTTCCAGGGCAAAAATCTTAATATATGGATTGCTTTCGGATAATTTAGCGAAAGCGGGCCCGCTGATGACAAAACATTGGCTGTCCTCCTCGGCGTTGGCGAATACGTCGAAAGTTATGGCCTGAAGCACGCAGGAGGCGGTAAGCATGCAGATATCTCCTTCATATAGGCGGTAAAGAGTTATATCTCTGCCCGAATCAGACATCATATACAGCCTTATGCAGCCTGTTCTTACCAGGATTACTCCCGAGCATTCCTCGCTGTTATGTATTTTTGCGTCTTTGTTATAATTAACCGCGGAGGAATGCCGGAGAAGATATTCTCTTTCCGCAGGGGAGATTTGATTCCAGAAAGGGAACAATTTATTATAGACAGGCTCAATGAGATTGCTTTGCATTCTAAAGACTCCTTTGAAAGAGAGGTATTTATATGAAAACATTGATTATAGGAGGAGTAGCGGGAGGCGCTTCGGCCGCGGCCAGGCTGCGCAGGCTTAAGGAGGACGAAGAAATAATATTGCTGGAGCGCGGAGAATATGTCTCCTTTGCCAACTGCGGGCTTCCATATTATATAGGAGGAGTTATTACAGAGCGCTCCAGGCTCACGATTCAGACTCCTCAAAGCTTTAAGGCAAGATTTAACGTTGACGTGAGAGTGCTGAACGAGGCAGTGAGCGTTAATCCCCAATTTAAAACGGTTGAAATTAGAAACCTAAAAACGGGGGAAATATACAGCGAAAGCTATGATAATTTAATTTTATCACCCGGCGCGCGGCAGGTCAAGCCCAATATTGAGGGCGCGGACGCTCCTAATGTGTTTACTCTGCGCAATATTCCGGATATGCTGGAAATAAAGAGGTATATTGAGAATGAAAGGCCCCGGCGCGCGGTAGTGGCCGGCGGGGGATATATAGGCCTGGAAATGGCGGAGAATCTTAAAAGGGCGGGCATTGAAACGACGGTTGCGGAGATTTCGGAGCATTTAATTCCCTCTCTTGATTCGGATATGGCCGCCAATGTGCATGTGCATATAAGGGAGCGGGGCATAGATCTGCGCCTGAATAATGGGATAAAAGCCATAATTCCGGGCAGGGCGCTTCTTGAGGACGGCGAGCTGGAAACGGATATGGTTATAATATGCGCCGGAGTCAGGCCGGACACTCAATTTCTGGAGGGCTGCCTGCCTCTCAACGAGCGTGGATGCATAATAACCGATTCGCATATGAGGACGGGCGTGCCGGGCATATACGCGGTGGGGGACGCTGCGGGAATTAAGAATTATTTAACGGGTGAACCGGCGTTTATTCCTCTGGCCGGCCCGGCCAATAAGCAGGGACGCATAGCGGCCGATAATATCGCGGGCATTCCTTCAGAATATAAGGGCACTCAGGGCTCTTCCATAATAAAGCTGTTTGATTTAACAGCGGCCTCAAGCGGGCTGAACGAGAAGACGGCGGCCGGGCTTGGATTGGATTATGATAAGACTTATATCTATTCGGCCTCTCATGCTTCCTATTATCCGGGAGGGGCGAATATGTGCATAAAGGCGCTGTGGGATAAAAAGACATTGAAATTGCTGGGCGCTCAGATTGTGGGCACGGACGGAGTGGATAAGCGCATGGACGTGCTGGCCGCGGCCATCCGCTTAGGCGCCCGCATTACCGACCTTGCCCAATTGGAATTATGCTATGCGCCTCCCTTTAGCAGCGCTAAGGATCCCGTTAACATGCTGGGCTTTGTTGCGGAAAATGTTATTAATAAAAAGGTAAAGCAGTTTTTCTGGCATGACGTGGAAAAGCTGCCCCGAGACGGAAGCGTTACCCTCCTGGACGTGCGCACTCGGGCGGAGGTTTCGCGCGGGCATATAGACGGCTTTAAGAATATTCCGCTGGATTCGCTTCGCGAACGAATGGACGAAATCCCCGGCAATAGGCCGGTATATGTGCATTGCCACAGCGGGCTGCGCAGTTATATAGCATGCCGCATTCTGGCCGGCCGGGGCTATGACTGCTATAATCTCGCCGGGGGCTGGCAGCTCTACGAACGGGTTATAAATGAAAGAAAAGTTCCCGAATATATATGCACGCAATGCCGCTGAGGCGGAAAGATTAAAAAAGCCTTTTTAACCTGCCTGCAATCTGATTAAGACAGGTTAAAGAAGGCTTTTTTATTTATGCAGCCTGTTTTTAATTTATTGCTAATAATAAATCTTCGCGTACGCCCGCCGTTAGGGACGTCCATGCCCTGAGCAGTTATGCTCATGGCCTCCGCAGGAATGGCCGTTGGCTTCGTGTCCGGAGCAGTTATGTTCATGCCCCTCGTGGTGAGAGCATTTTATATCGGGATTATATTCAAGCGTTCCTGCCGCCAGGCTGGCCGCGGCCTTATCCGCGCTTCCCTCTACGCCGCCGTAAAGCTTTATGCCGGCCTGGGCAAGGGCCGCCTGGGCTCCGCCGCCTATTCCGCCGCATATAAGAGCTTCCGCTCCCAATGAAGAAAGGAATTCCGCAAGCGCGCCGTGCCCGCTGCCGTTAGTATCTATAATTTCTTCCGAAATAATTTTTCCGTCTTGAGCCGTATAAAGCTTGAATTGCTTTGTATGGCCAAAATGCTGAAAGATTTGCCCGTTTTCATAGGTTACTGCTATTTTCATTATACATATCTCCTTTTATAAAATCTGCGGGTTAATATAAGGCGGATTAATGCCTCCGGCCGGCGCGGGAGCCTGCCCTGCGCCAGGCGCCGTCTGATTTATTAATATTATAATTATGATAGCCCTCTTCTTTGCTTATGTCAATTATTACTTTTGTTTTAATCCTGCCGTTCCGCCGGCAAGCGGCATAATTTAATATTAAATGTCCGAAGCGGTCATATAATATCAAGTTATAATTGACGAAACCGGGGATTAATGTTATCTTATATTATGCATGGCGAATGCGTTTGCCATTTTCGGCTTTTATTTTACCTGGCATTAACATTGGACGCCCAGGCGCATTTCAGAGGCGGGTTTAAAGCTAGTCCGGCGGCTGTGCAGCTCGGAGGCGCAGGCCTTTTTGAGCGGGAGGCATTAAATTAAAGGCGGGTATATTGATATGGATTTGGCTATATCATTTTCAGATTTCATTCAGCAGATGTTTTCCAGTCCGGTTTTATTAATAACCGTGCTGCTTACGCTGGGAGTAATTTTTGTCAACGGATGGACGGACGCTCCGAACGCAATAGCGACTTGCATAGGCACTCGCTGCATGAAGGCCAGATCGGCCATAATGCTAAGCGCTGTTTTTAATTTTCTGGGCGTGCTGATTATGACGCACATTAACAGTTCGGTAGCTTTTACCATCAGCAATATGGTAGATTTTGGAGGGAATTCGCAGGAGGCGTTGATTGCCTTATGCGCGGCCCTCTTTTCTATTGTGGTTTACAGCGTGGCCGCTTCCTGGTTCGGCATTCCGACAAGCGAGAGCCACAGTCTTATCGCGGGGCTGTCGGGCGCAGCCATAGCCATACATAACGGCATAGGAGGCATAAATTTATCCGAGTGGGTAAAGGTTATATATGGTTTGGTTATGAGCCTGCTGCTGGGCTTTATTATAGGCTGGGTGTTCTGCAAGCTTATAACCGTTATATGCGCGCGCATGGACCGCCGGCGCACTAACGGATTTTTTAAGGGAGCGCAAATATTCGGTGCCGCGGCTATGAGCTTTATGCACGGAGCGCAGGACGGACAGAAATTTATCGGCGTGCTTTTTCTGGGCATAGCTTTCTGCAACGGTGAAAGCGGAGTCGTGGGCATGAGCATTCCCGTATGGCTGATGCTGCTGTGTTCTCTTGTTATGGGGCTGGGCACCAGTGTCGGCGGAGAAAAGATTATAAAATCTGTAGGAGTGGATTTGGTAAGACTGGATAAATATCAGGGCTTTGCAGCCGATCTTTCGGCCGCGTTCTGCCTGCTTCTTTCCAGTCTTTTCGGCATACCTGTTTCCACGACTCATACTAAGACCAGCGCGATTATGGGCGTTGGGGCAGTTAAACGCATTACGGCTATTAATTTCGGCGTGGTTAAGGATATGATGCTTACCTGGGTGTTTACTTTCCCTGGCTGCGGCCTTATAAGCTATATAATGGCTAAGCTGTTTATGGCTATTTTCTAAAAATGCAAATATAATTTGGAGGTAAGACTAAAATGTCAAAAAAGCAGGACGCATATTATTTTGATAATTTTTATACATGCGCCGATTATGCATGTCAGGCGGCCCATTTGCTGGACAAAGTTTTAAGGGATTTCAATCCTGAAAGGATTAAGGAAAAGCTGGATGAGATGCACGAGGTTGAGCATTCGGCAGATGAAAAAAAGCATGATTTGCTTAATGTGCTGACCAAGGCGTTTATTACTCCGCTTGAGAGAGAGGATATAACGCTGCTCAGTCAGAATATCGACGAGGTTATAGACAAAATAGAAGATGTTCTGCTGCGCATATATTGCAATAATGTCCGTATTATCAGGCCGGACGCGTTAAAGCTGTGCGAGGTGATTATAAGATGCAGCGAAGCGGTAAAGAAGCTTCTGGCGGAGTTTGCGGATTTCAGGAAATCTAAACAGCTGCATGATTATATTGTTACAATTAATACGCTGGAAGAGGAGGCGGACGAGCTTTTTATATCAAGCATGCGTATGCTGCATACAACATGCAGTGATCCAATTATGGTGATAACGTGGCGGGAAATATATATTTATTTGGAAAAATGCGTGGACGCCTGCGAACATGTAGCGGATACGGTTGAGGGCGTAATAATGAAGAATTCTTAATTTGTTATATTTATTAGGATGAGTATAAGGATGTTATAATTTATGCCTGATTCTTAGCGTTTGTTGAGCGCGCTGAGAATCGGGCTTTTTTATGGTATATTTGCTGGTATGAGTTTAAGCCTGCGATTGAGCCCGCGAAGGCGGAAAGGGGGCGGCGCAGCCGGTTGGCGCCCTTAGGGCGCCAACCGGCT
>QALW01000031.1 GCA_003150515.1 Selenomonadales bacterium
AACGTTTGCGGCCTACGGCCGCCGGCCGGGCTTCGCCCGGCCGAGGCAGGCGCAAGCGCCTGCCAAACGTTGCCCCGCCCCGGCTTCTATGCGGGCTCGTTTTTGCCTGCCCCTTTTAAAAAAGGGGCAGGCAAAGCCATAAAGCAAGCAGAGCTTGACGCTCCCCCTCGCTTTGGCGCGCCCTCCTTAATATTAAGGAGGGCGCGCCAAAGCTCTATAAAATTCTAAAATTCCGCAATATAATCATCCGGTTAAACCTTACACCGCTGCAACAAACTAACAATTTCTCTTTTAACCCAATAATAATCTAATATTGCCTTGCGCTTTAGGGAAAAATGTTATAGAATTAAATATCGAGATATCAGGCCGGCGCCCGGCTCTCTTTATACTTTTTTTAACACCATCCCGACGGAGGTAACTTAAGCTTGAACCATTCTGACAACCCAACAAACATCATACCCAAAATATTGTGTATCGCACTTATTATAGTAGTGGGATTACTGTGCATCTCATCCGCTCAGGGCTCGATAGGAGAGCTGCTAAACGCCGGCGGAACTCACGCGGCTCCCACTTTGCCCATAAATATTCCTACCGTCCGTCCCACTCCTTCATACACATCCCCCAACGGGCAGAGCGCCTCGGCCGGAGAAACCCCAACGCCCTCTCCTACAGCCACGGCGCGCCCCGTTCTCGGCCAGCTTGCGCATAACGGCGCAGCCGAGGAAATAGCCCACCATACGGACAGCGAGCTGGAATTCATCATAACTCGGGTAACCCGCGAGAAACTCGTATACTACACAGTAGAACTGGCGCTGACCAGCCCGTATCAGCTTCTTACCGCTTTTGCAGGCAATAGAATAACCAACAGGGACTACACCAGCAATATCGCCCAGAGCAACGACGCCCTTCTGGCTATAAACGGCGATTTCTGCGGCTATAATTCAAACGGCATAATTATCCGCAACGGCATTCTTTACCGGGATACGGCAAGCACCCGCAGCCTGGCCGTTTATGACAGCAGCGGAAACTTCTCTTATATTCCCGAAAAGGACGCCGACGCCCAGGCGCTTATAGACGCGGGAGTATTCCACACCTTTTCCTTCGGCCCCGTGCTGGTGGAAAATTCTCAGGCCACAAGCGACGAGGTCATAGAAGAGCATTTTCTCTCCCACCGCGTGCGCGAGCCGCGGACGGCCATAGGCCAGCTAGGCCCATTGCATTACCTCATACTGGTAGTAGACGGCAGGCAGGACGCCTCCCAGGGCATGCTCTTTTCCGAGCTTCAGGACACCTTTGTCTCATATGGCGTAATCTCCGCCTATAATTTGGACGGGGGCGGTTCGTCCACCCTCTATTATAACGGAGAGGTCATTAATTCTCCCTGCGTGGAAGGGGAAAGAAAGGTAAGCGACATTATATTTTTTAAAGGCGCATAAATTTGATTATCCCGCCCGCCTCCGGGCGCACGCTCCCAGCCGAACAAAAGCTTCCCTTTAAGCGGCCTCAGCCGCCCCAAAGAGAAGATAAAACACAAAGGAAAGGCCCAAATGAACCAATATTTTATTCTCATACCTGCATATAAGCCCAATAAAAGCATGCTCCCCTTTTTAGAGGAGCTTAAAACGCTTGACGCCCGCATACTCGTAGTCAACGACGGCAGCGGGCCCCAATATGCGGATATTTTCAGACGCACCCGTCAAATGGGAATAGATGTAATAGAGCACGCCGTCAATCAGGGCAAGGGGCGCGCGCTTAAAACCGGCCTGAACAGCATACTTCTCAATTGCCCAAACGCCGGCGGAGTGGTAACGGCCGACTGCGACGGGCAGCACCTCGTTAAAGACATAAAACGCGTCCTCCAGGCGCTTAGGGAAAATCCCGGCGTTTTAATTACGGGCGGACGCGAGCTGCGCCAAAACGTGCCCTTCCGCTCGCGGCTGGGCAACGGCATAATGCGCTTTTTATTCTCCCTGGCCTCAGGCACAAAGCTAAGAGATACCCAAACCGGCCTGCGCGGACTGCCCGGCAGCCTGCTGCGTCCCTTATGCACCCTCTCGGGAGAAAAATACGAATATGAAATGAATATGCTGCTCATTATGCGCGAATGGCAGATTCCCATAAAGGAAATTACAATAGAGACAGTTTATATCGACAATAACAGCGGCTCGCATTTTAATACTTTTAAGGATTCCATACGCATAGGCAAGCGTATTTTCGCTTTTTTGTTTTCCTCTATAAGCGCCTTTGTGCTGGATTACGCCATATATTGGCTGCTGGTCAGCGTAGTGCTTATCCCCTGGGTATGGCTCTGCTCCGCCCTGGCCAGAATATGCAGCTCTATATATAACTACTTTGTAAATAAAAACCTCGTGTTCAAGCATATCTCGGACAGGACGACGCTGATTAAATATTTCGCGCTCTGCCTCTTCGTGCTTATTGCCAACGCCGCGCTGGCCGATTTGCTCTCCTACGTTATGCCCTCATCCGTCTCGAGGCTGCCCGGCGACGTGCTGTTTTTTATAATTAACTATTACGCCCAGCGGGATTTCGTTTTCAAATCCCCTAAAAATAAAAACGCCGGGCCGTCAGACAATAATAAGAACGCCGAGCCGCTTGAACCAAAAGAATAAAGTCGGGCTTATTTTAACATTAAATAAAAGCCTGCCGGCGCCTTCAGTGCCTTTTAAGCGCCCAATAGGCAGCAGGCAGGCCTAAAATATACGAAAGGGACGCTCATAAGGTAAATATGAATCCGCTCTTCTTTGAATTTCTGGGTATAAAAATTTATTACAGCAATATCATGATTATTCTCGGCCTTTTTGCTATGCTGGCCGTCTCCCTGGCCATGGCCAAGCAAAAGAAGCTGGAACAAAATTACATATATATCTTCGGCTGCGTCGCTTTGCCCCTCGGGCTGCTCCTGGCCAGAGCGTTTTACATTATATTCAATCCCCAGCTTTTCGCAGGAGGAGCCCAGCCTTTCTCCCTAAGCGAAGGAGGCTTTTCCCTCTTCGGCGCTTTTGCCGGCGCCGTTATAGCAGCTTATGCCGTGGGGCGCAAATCGGGCAATTTTTTAAAGCTGTGCGACTGCCTCGCGCCCGGAGCCGCGCTTTGCATAAGCATAGGCCGCTGGAGTAATTTTTTCAACTGCGAATGCCTGGGCATGGAAGTTTCCTCGTCCAAGCTACATTTCTTTCCGCTGGCGGTATATTCGCCGGTAGCTGAAAAATGGCATTTTCCCGTTTTCTTCTTGGAAAGCCTGATTTGCCTGGGCATATTTATTTTCCTGCTCATTGCCTCGGCCTCCTTCAAGCGCAAAGGCGCGCTTACCTTTTTCTTCTTCACCCTATATTGCTCCGCCCGCGCCTTTATGGAATCCATGCGGGAGGACAGCATGTATCTGGGCTTTGTGCGCGTTTCCCAGGTAATGAGCGCTCTTATTCTGGCCGGGCTGTTTATATACGCCGTAGTGCTTTCTCTGCGCGCAGGAGGCAGCCGCTTCCCGACATATCTAACCATACTTATATTCATATGCGCGCTTGTACGCGCCTTTACGGCGGAATTTTATATGGGCGCGAACAGCCGGGCGAGAAATTTAGTATTTCTGATTGTTTCCCTGCTGGTTATGGGCGCATGCACTATGTTCCTGTATATAAGGCAGTATAATTTAAGGAGAAGAAAAAGAAGGCGCCGCCGCGCAGCCTGAAAAATACGTTTCTTTTATTAAGGCGCGGAATTAAACAAAGGCGGGAATAGGCAGGGGGGCGGGCGTTTGGCAGGCTTTAAGCCTGCCCGGCCGGGAGCCGCAGGCTCCCGGCGGCGGCCGGTTACGGCCGCAAACGCCCGCCCCCCCTGCCTATTCCCGCCTTTGTTTAATCAACCGGCCCCAAAATAAAAAAGGCCGCTGCCGTTAAGCCGAAAAAATCGGCTTAACGGCAGCGGCCAAAAATTTTAAAATTACCAGCCGCTTGTATAAGGCACTACGGTAGAATCATCATAGGCTATTAAAATATATTCCCCGCCGCTGATTTTAAAATCAGAGCAGATTATATATCCGTAATTGCCCGTTATAACCTCCACCTGCACGGTTAAATCCGCGCTGGAAGAATTAAGATTGGAATCATCCTGATAGGCCACTACCAGCCCCTTATTCATCTGTTCTACCGTCTTGGCCTTATGCCCGTCCGTATCTATGGCTATATCATATAATTCAAGCGCCGCCAAAAGCTTTTGAATTTCAGAGGGCTGCAAAGGCACGTTAGTGTTAAAATTAAAGGAGATAAATTCAGGCAGAGATTTGCGATGCTGGTCTATAACCAGATTGACGGCCAAATCAGTAGCCTTGATATATGCGCCTAAAATCCCCGAATTTTCCGGAACCTCAGCATATTTGCCCGTAAGCCTGTGCGCAGGCAGACTGATTTGCTTGGGCGCGCAGCCTAAAAGAGACGCCGCTATCAGCAGCACGGATATAATAACTGTAAACTTTTTCATTCCTCTAACCTCCCAGCGCCCGGCCGGGCCTCTTTAAGCCCTTTTCCTTCCGGCCGCCCCTCAGCTTAAAAGCTATAGCGCAGTCCTGTTTTTATAATTATAGCATAAATAAAAATTAAAATCAATTTTGTACGTTGCGTAATTTCCAATAAAATAGTATAATTATTTCAAAATAAGGATTTTTAATCGTCCGCAAGCCCGTTATCCTCCTTTTAAAGGGCGGGCATAGGACTATTCAACTAATCAGACAGAGGTAAAAATATGCAAAATTCCACTCCCGCACAACAGCCCAGGCCAAAGCTCACCATAATGTATTTTACTAAAATCGCTTTAGAGCAGCTCAAGGGAAAAATTCCTGTAATACTTTTGGTGCTGGCTCTGCTTGCGCTGCCCGCCGCTCTGGTAAACGCCTACAGCGCCGGCAATATGCTTTCAAGCGTCAGCCGGCTTTTGGAAAGATACGACCTTTCCTCCCCCGAAAGCGCGCAGGCCTTCCTGCTCGCTTTAAGCGACGCCCAAGCTGTTACGGGCTTTGCGGACATAGCCCTTTGGTTTATCTCCCAGCTTCTTTCCTGCGCCGTGATAACGGCGGCCGCAGTATTTATATATGAAGCGGTTAATAAGGACGTGCCCTTTGATGAAGTTAAGGCGCGCATGCCCGTTACGCTGCTCAAGCGCTCCGTCTGGGTGCTCATTATAAGCATATTCGTCTCCTTCCTTATGAGCATGCTGGGAACGTATATAACCTATCTGGCCCTCCTCTGCGCCGCAATGATCGGAGGCACGCCGGGAATTATCATCTCGGCAGCGGTATTTTTGCTTGCGCTCTGGCTGACGACCGCCTTTATAAACCTGTTTATGATTAACATGCGCACAGCCGTGGCGGTAAACCGCGCCCGTCTCCTCTTTTCAGTCACTTATGTGAGCACCATTCTCAGAGGACGGTATAAAAAATCGCTGCCCGTATATATTGCCGCGCTGGGCTGCCGCTTTTTGCTGACCATATTGCTGGCCGCCGGCGCATATTGCATTATTCCTCTGGAAGGAGGCTCGGGCTATATAACCCTGTTTGTCTATTTCTTCCTTTCCCTGCTTATTGACGGGCTGTTTTCCGCCTTTTATGCAATCAATTTCTTCAAACTGGAGATTACCGGCCAAAAGCAGCTTATAAAGCTTCAAGCGGCGCTTATGAAAAAATACGAGGCGGCTTTGCGCAAGGCGGGCCAGCTCCCTCCCAAAAAAGAGCCCTCTGATAATAACAGAAGCGCTTCCGTTCCCCGGGAAAATCCGGACGCTCCGCCCCAGCCGCAGGAGGGCGTTTCCCAGCAAGATTCCCAATCGGATAACCCCGCGCAGGAGGAGGCTTCCCGGCAAAATCCCCCATCTGAAACCCCCGCGCAGGAGGAAAACGCCCCCTCCGGCAGCCCTGAAGGCTCAGACGCGGAATGCTCAGACGACAAATCCCCCCAAGGAAAAAAGGAGGAATAATATGGATAAAACTCAAAAGGAATCAATAACAGAAAATTCATATATAGTATACGCGCCCTGCCTCAACGGCAAGAATACTCTTTTCGGCGGCAAGCTGGCCGAATGGGCGGATACCGTCGCATCCATAACCGCCCGCAGGCATTGCTCGGGAGAAGTCACTACCGCTCTTATAGACAACATGCGCTATATCGCGCCCATTCCCGTCAATTCCACGCTGGTATTGCAGGGCCGGGTGACCTATGCGGGCAACACCTCCCTGGAAGTATGCGTAGACGGCTTCATAGAAGAATTTGACGGCTCCCGGTCTTTGGTTATGAGCTGCGCAATGCTCTTTGTGGGAGTGGATAAAGCGGGGCGGCCGGTTAAAGTGCCCGGGCTGCTGCTGGATGAAGCGGAGGCGGCGCGGGACGGGCTGCCCGCTCAGCGCAGGCTCCAGGCGCGCGCCCAGCGCCGCCGGGAGGGTTTTTAGGCGCCCTTATGGAAAATCTGCTTAAACAGGCGGGCTTTAAGCCCCTGGGGAGCCAGGACAGGCCCCTTTATCAAAAATATTTCAACGGGCCTGTTTTGGACCTGTGCTTCAGCGCTCTGACGGCCTATTGGACAGCTATTTTTTACAAGGAATACAGCGGCTGCCTATGTCTTATTATGCGTGAAGAAGGGCGCTATTTCGCGCTTGCGCCCATGGGACAGGGGAACGCGCGCGAGGCCGTGGCCAAATTATGCGAATTATTCTCCCGCGCGGGGCTCAAAGCGCGCTTTGAATATATTCCAGCCGGCAGTCTGGAACTTTTTAAGGATTTCAGACTGGGCTTTGACGCGCGCTTCAGCGACTGCGTGTTCCCCGCCGAGCAGCTTCTGCGCCTTAGCTGGAAATTCAAGCATAAGACCGCCGACTACAATCATTTTATACGCACCGTGCCCGGCGCCGCCGTGCATCCGTTTGACAAAGCTCATTTTTCTCTTTTTATTGAAGCGCTCAACGGCTGGTGCTTAAAAAGAGACTGCGCTCAATGCCTGTTCGGCTGCGAAAAGGACGTTTTGAAAAAATATATTGAGAACGCGCCCTTTAACGGAGCCTGCGGAATCGCCGTCACTGACTGCGGACGTCCTATAGGCTGCCTGGTGGGCGAGCGTTCAAACCATTATCTCTATTACTGCCTGGGCAAATCTCTCCCCCAGTACAGCGGCCTGAGCGTATATATGTATGTAGAATTTGCGCGCCGGGAGCCTGCTGAATGGATTAATCTGGGCTCGGACGGAGGCATGGAGGGCATAAGACGCTTTAAGGATAAATTTGCCCCCTATACGCGCCTGGACAAATACTGGGCCGAACTCTAGCCCTTTCGGCTCTTAAATTTTACGCCCCTTCCGCTTTAGAATGACAGACACATTCACTAGAGCCGGAGAGGGGCATTTTTTACGGACGCCGCGCTTATTATCAGCCGGAATATAAGAAAAGGCCGCGGAGAATTTATTCTCCGCGGCCTTTTATGGAGCTGATGTCGGGACTCGAACCCGAGACCTCTTCCTTACCAAGGAAGTGCTCTACCTCCTGAGCTACATCAGCATGCGGACATTACCGCAGCAAAAGTAATTATAGCCTATTTTATATATAATTGCAAGCGCTTTTTTATGAAAAAATAAAAAAAGACAGGGCGGCGCGCGCCCCAGCCTCCGGCTTGCCGGAGGCTGGGGCCGGGGGGCGGCGTTAGGGGCAGGCTTTTTTTAAAAAGCCTGCCCGGGCCGGGCCGAACGGCCCGGCCTGCGGCCGGAACCGGCCGCCTAACGCCGCCCCCCTGGCGCGCCGCCCGACGCTGGGTCACGGGGGAGGGGGAAGGCCTAGGCCTTCCCCCTCCCCCGTGACCCAGCCTATGCATCGCCCCCCTCCCGCTTTGCGGGAGGGGGGCGATGCATAGGCACAAAAAGCTTACACCATAAAAACTAAATTCAAGCGCTTACCAATTTAAGCCTCAGCGGAGCAGCCGCAGCCCTTACCTTAACCAGGCTGCCCCAATCCCCTTGGGCGCATTTTTCAAATTCCCCTTCCAGGCAGGTTCCGCAGGGCAGATATATATAAATCCCGTGCCGCGGACAAGCCATAAATTCCTTTTTAACGCGGATTTCCAGGAATTCGCCCTCACGCCGGCTTTCAAAAAGCCCGGCGCCCGCATAGATATTGCAATCAGAAAACACCGCGCAGGCTTCTTCAGGCACGGCGCAGGAATAAACCACTTCCGCCGAATGAGGCATCATATTCTCCAGCTCCCAGCCGTCCCCGCAGCCCAGGAATTTATGCTTCCAGCAGTCGTAAATCAAACTTTCCCGGCCAAATTCCAGACGCATATCCGCCAAACTCTCGGCATAATTATACGCGCCCCACAGCCGCGAGCCCTCTGACAGGGGAATAAATACCCGCGCAGGCCAGGGCTGCTCAAAGAAATCAACAGGCTGCGCGGCCTGGCCCAGCGGCGGCATAATCTCCGAATAAAGCGCCCGTCTGGCCGGCCCCAGCTTTTCAATCTGCTCGTTGATTAAAGAGGAGCCGCCGCTGAGAGCCACGGCCGTCGCCCAGAAGCGCGCCTCGTTATATGTAACGTCGTAGTTGTCGTCATAGTCAAAATCCCGGACGACCAATCCGTCCGGATCATTTATAAACAGCTTGCCGTGATAAAACCAGCGCATAGCGCAGCTGACCGCGCACATGCGGATTAATTCCCATTGAGAGGGATGCGCCTTATTCTTGCCCCAGGTTATATCGGGCGTGACACGTATGCCGTTGAAAATGCCCGCGCCCGCCAGCAAAGGCGCGCCGCATGCCAGCAGGAAGCTTTCGGGCCCCACGGCCTCCCGTATAACCCTTAAAGCCTTCCTATATACGGCTATGGAATAATCCGAATCATATATAACCACATCCTCCCTGTCATAAAGAGAATGAATGGCAAATACCATAAAATCCAGCTTGAAATAACTGGCCCCGTATTCCTCTTTGGCGCGCCGGAACACCTCCGCTATATGCTTTAATACCGCCTCATCGTCCAAATTGAGCGTATACACCTTCTCCTGATTGCAGAGATAGGAATTTATTCCACTCCTGGTTTTCTTCTTCCAGCCGGGATGCTCCTCAAAAAAGCCCGTGCAGTCGGCCGCCAGCAGAGGCGCCAGCCACAGCCCGAATCGTATGCCGTCCTGCGCGCATTTTTCGCTCAGCGGCCTGAGCCCCTGCGGGAATTTCTTCTCGTCTACCGTCCAATAGCCCGAAAAATTATGCTTGACCTGCCAGCCGTCGTCAATCTGAAGCAGACTGGGCGCATACTGACCGTATTCCTTAACTAATTCCCGCTCCGCCCTGAAAAGCTTTTCTTCGTCCACCAAAGTATAATAGCAGGACCACGAGCAATAGCCCGTAGGCACCGGCTCGAAGCCGTTCTTTAAGAATTCGGGCGTTATATTGTAATTCCGGCTGACTATGCCTGTATACGTCTCCAGGAATTCCTCGGCGGTTGCCGGAGCGCCTATTATAAACCGCTCCAAAACATAGCTCTGATTTTTATATACCCGCTTATCTTCCATGCTGTGCCTGAGTATAATCTCACCGGGCATTATTTTAAAATATGAATAGAATCTGTCCGCGCTGACCAGAGCCGCTCCCAAAAGCTCTTCCCCGTTCCTGACAATCAGGGGCCCCGCAGAAATGAGCCCGTGCATAGCCGAATATTTATTTGCGCACGCGGCGCAGTTGGTGGTAAAGCCCGGATTATAGGCGTCCGCGTCGGCTTGCAGCACGCCCGAATGCACCAATATATCCAATTCCCTCAGCTCTATTTCCTCCAAAGCGGATAAGGACATGCTGTATTCCAGAGCTCCGGCCCGCTCCGCGCTCTCCAATTCCACCTTTAACAAGCCGTCCGAAACCACCTGATGGCCCGGCCCGCAATGGATAGGCAGCCCGCTTATACGTCCGTTTGTATATCTTAATATTAAAGTCAAGGTATAATTCTGCATTTTTTCACCTCATATGGATTATTTGCGCGCAGGGTATTTCTACGCTCTAAAAACGCAAATATTATACCGCATGCGCGCGCCGGTAAACAAGAATAAAATATTAACCAATAAAAGCACAAAGCTAACTCGCCGCTATCAATAATATGCGCGGCAGAAGTTAAAAAAGGCGCGGGGGGCGGGCGCGTTTGCGGCCGGAACGGCCGCCGGGCCGAGCCTTATGGCTCGGCCCGGGCAAGCTCCGCTTGCCAAACGCGCCCGCCCCCTGCGCCTTTTTTACTTCCGCCGCGCATAAAATTTCCGCCCCCTTCCCAATTATAAAGGCCGCCCGCCCCTTTTTTAAAAAGGGGCGGGCGGCCTTTATTCAAAAGCATCCGGCTTTATATTCTTAACCTAATCAAATTTCCTCAGACGGGATGAATATTCTCCTCCTGAGACATAAGCTCCTGATTAAGCCCGTATTTCTCTTCCCGGCGCTTCTCAAAGAATTTCATGGCCACCTGCGGGAAGAGCGCATAGGAAAGCACGTCCTCCTCCTGCTCCATTATATCCTTAATCTCCTGCTTGTATTTCTCATATTCGGGCGGGATATCGTCGGCAGGACGATGGGTTATAACCGTCTCCTCCCCTATGCATTTTTTGCGCACCTCTTCATTAACCGGCGCGGGCAGGCGTCCGTATTCCCCTCTGAGCAAAGCCTTGGATTCCTTAGTAACCATCTTATACCGCTCGCCGGCTATAACGTTGAATACCGCCTGCGTGCCCACTATCTGGCTGGTAGGTGTAACCAGAGGCGGATATCCGAAATCCTCGCGCACCCTGGGCACCTCGGCCAGAACGTCCATAAGCTGGTCCTCCTTGCCCGCCTGCTTAAGCTGGCCGATCAGATTGGAAAGCATGCCGCCGGGCACCTGGTATAACAGCGTGTTTGTATCCACTCTCAGCACTTTCTTATCCAGCCAGCCGTCCTTTTCCAGGCGCTCGGCCACCTTGCGGAAATGCTTGCTGATTTCGCTCAATAAATTCAGGTCCAGCCCGGTATCATATTCAGTGCCCTTAAGGGTGGCCACCAGCGGCTCGGTCGCCGGCTGGCTGGTGCCGTTGCCCAGGGGCGAAAGGGCCGTATCCACAATATCCACGCCCGCCTCTATGGCCTTAAGCAGAGTCATATCTCCCGTGCCCGTAGTGTTATGAGTGTGCAGATGTATGGGCACGCTCACCTTTTGCTTTATCCGCTTTACCAGCTCATAAGCTTCATAGGGCAGCAGCAGATTGGCCATATCCTTTATGCAGATTGTGTCCGCGCCCATTTGTTCCATTTCCCTGGCCAGCTCCACAAAATAATCCTGCGTATGCACGGGGCTGGAGGTGTAGCTTATAGCGCATTCGGCAATTCCGCCGTATTTTTTGCAGGATTTAACCGCCTGCTCCAAATTGCGCAAATCGTTCAGCGCGTCAAAAATCCTTATGATATCTATGCCGTTCTCTATGGATTTCTTTACAAACATATCCACTACGTCGTCCGCGTAATGCTTATATCCCAGAATGTTCTGCCCTCTGAAAAGCATTTGCAGCTTGGTGTTGGGCATGGCCTTTTTAAGCGCGCGCAGGCGCTCCCACGGATCCTCGTTCAAAAAACGCAGACAGGCGTCAAAGGTGGCGCCTCCCCAGCATTCCAGGGAATAATAGCCCACGCTGTCCAACATTGGAGCAACGGGCAGCATTTCGTCCAGGCGCATGCGCGTAGCCGCCTGGGATTGATGCGCGTCCCGCAATATAGTATCGGTAATTAAAACCTTGGCCATAATCTCTCTTTATTTCCTTTCTAAATATATCTTGGGGCGGTTCCCCCGCGCCCCCGCCCTAAACTGCTGAAATCAGCCGAACAGGGACATAAATACGCCCGCGGCCACAGCCGAGCCTATAACCCCGGCCACGTTGGGCCCCATGGCGTGCATAAGCAAAAAGTTGCCCGGATTCTCCTCCTGCCCAACCTTTTGCGCCACGCGCGCGGCCATGGGAACGGCCGAAACGCCCGCGGCCCCGATAAGGGGGTTAATTTTGCCCTTGGTAATCCAACACATAAGCTTGCCCAGCAGCACGCCGCAGGCGGTGGCAAAGGCAAAGGCCGCCAGTCCAAGGCCTATGATTTTCAACGTCTCCCATGTAAGGAAGGTGTCGGCGCTGGCCGTCGCGCCCACGCTCACCCCTAAAAGAATGGTGACGATATTGCACATTTCGTTTTGTATGGTCTTGCTTAATCTCTCGCATACCCCGCTCTCCCTGATAAGGTTGCCCAGCATCAGGCAGCCTATTAAAGGCGCCGTGGAGGGAAGCAGCAGAATTATAACTATAGCGACTATAACCGGGAAAAGTATCTTTTCAGTTTTGGACACAGGCCGGAGCTGCTTCATAACTATGCTCCGTTCCTTCTTAGTGGTCAGCAATTTCATAATGGGCGGCTGTATAAAGGGCACTAACGCCATATAGGAATAGGCCGCCACTGAAATCGCGCCCAGGAGATGGGGCGCCAGTCTGCCCGTAAGGAAAATAGCCGTGGGGCCGTCCGCGCCTCCTATTATGCCTATGCTGGCCGCTTCGGCAAGATCAAAGCCCAAAAGCCGGGCTATTATGAATGTGACGAAAATACCGCCCTGCGCCGCCGCGCCCAAAAGCAGGCTCTTGGGATTGGCGATTAACGGGCCGAAATCAGTCATGGCCCCTATGGCCACGAAAATCAGGCAGGGATATATCCCCGCTTCCACGCCGAGATGCAGATAATAAAGCAGGCCCCCCGAACGCAGATCCCCGCCCTCAGGCGAAGCCATAAGCCCGCCCAGCGGAAGATTAACCAGCAGCATGCCGAAAGCTATGGGAAGCAGCAGCAGCGGTTCAAATTTTTTGACGACGGCCAGATAAATAAGGAAGCAGGAAATAGCTATCATTACCAGATAGCGCGGGTCGTTTATAATCGCGTTAATGCCCGTATCCTGTATAAGCTTATTAAACGCTTCTCCCAAATTCACGCCGTCCGACGCCTCAAGCAATCTGAGCATCATTTAAACAACTACCCCCTTACTTATAGGAGCCCAGGACATCTCCCGAATTAACCGAAGAGCTCTTCTGCACGTTAACCGAGGCTATAACTCCGTCGTGCGCCGCGAGAATCTCGTTCTCCATCTTCATGGCCTCCAGCACAAAGAGCACGTCCCCCTTGGTCACGTTCTGGCCGGGCGCAACCTTTATATCCAGCACCGTGCCGGGCAGAGGCGCCTTGATTGCCTCTCCGCCCACGCTCTGGGCCGCCGCGGGCGCGCTCTGAGCAGGAGCTGCCGGAGCAGGAGCGCTGGGGGCAGGGGCTGCCGGAGCGCTTTGCGCCGCCGGGGCCGGAGCAGAAGCGCTTTGAGCCGCAGGCATGGCTGCGGGCGCGCAGGCGCCTCCTATTTCTTCTATTTCAACATCGTATTGGACGCCGTTTACCTGAACTATAAATTTACGCATTGCTTTAAATCCTCCTAGAAAATATTATTATTCCGCCGCGCGGGCCTTCTGCGTACGCTGTAAAGCACAAACTGCCGGCTGTTCAGCCCTGAAGCCGCCTCTATCGCCGCTATGATTGCGGCTACCGTCCCTCCGTCGGGCGCTCCGGGAATATTCTCCGCGCTCAATTGCGGGCTCTGCGCCCCGTCTTTTAGGGCCCCGCCCTGCAAAAACGCCTCCGCCCCGGCGCCCTGCGGAGCCGCCTGAATGCCTTGGGCCGCATTTTCGCCGTCTGCGGGCGCAGGCCGGGCTTCTTTTTCGGGCTCAGTTCCCTTGTCCCGTTTAAACAATCCTGCAAAAAAGCGCCTTACCGGCTCTATAACTTTAACTGCCAGAATAATTAAAAGCAGCATGACGAAAACAATCGCCATTCCGAAAAGAGTTATCTCGAGGGATTCAATAAACATTTTCTACCTCCTCAGAAGCGGGGCACGCGCCGCTCAAACGGAGGCTCGCCGTGCTTGCCGGCCAGAGCGTTCAGCGCGCCTATAATATGCATGCGGGTATAACCCGGCTCTATAGGCTGGTCTATAAAACCGCCCTTGGCCGCGCTTATGGCGCTCATATGCTCCAGAGCGAACTGCTCCTCCAGCTTTTTGCGCTCCGCCAGCGGCTCGTCGCTGTCCTTAAGCGCCTGGGCATGCATAGCTATCTGCGCCTGGGGAGTCATAAGCCCTATTTGAGCGCCCGCCCAGGCATAAACTATATCGGCCGAGCCCCTGCCGGCCAGGGTTATATAAGCGCTGCCCACGGCCTTTTTGCATATAACGCTGAGCACGGGCGAAGGGCATGAGGCCAGGGCCATAGCCAGGCCGCTTGCATATCCGAGCAATCCGTCCGCCTCATCCTCAGCGCTGATTTTAAAGCCTTCCGAATCAACCAACACCACCACGGGCATCTTATACGCTCCGCAGAATTCAGCCAGCCATTTGGCCTTGCGCGCGCCCATAACGGAAATTCGGCCGAAGCAGGCGATTACGCCCGCGCTCATGCCGTCCAGGGAAATCAGGCCCGTGACCGAATCCTCCGCCGTCTGGGCATAAAGCTCCATAAACGCGCCGTTATCCGCTATAGAGCGGATTATTCCGCGCGCGTCCAATTCTCCCGCCGCCATTTCCTCCAATTCGGGGCAAAGGCGGTTGATGTCGTCGCAATAAAGAGTTTCGGCCAGAGAGCGGGAGTTATCGGGCAGAAAGCCCAATAATTCGTGCGTCAGCGCCGCCGCCTGGGCGTCGTCCTCGGCATAGAGGGCCGCCGCGCCCCATTTGAGCGCGCTTTGAGCGTCCGCCCCGATGCTGCCCGAGGCGGCAGCGCTGAGAGAGGCGCCTTTTTTTATAATTACAAAATCGGCGCACTGAGCATAAAGCGCGCCCGTGCCCGCCGCCGGGCCGTCAATTATAACAATATGCGGGATTCTGCCCGAGGCTTTAGCGGCGCTCTTTATTATAAGACCGTAGCCCTCTGCGGCGCAAAGCCCTTCGTTTAAAAGCGCTCCGTTTGAATTGATAACGCCTATAACTGGCGTGCCCGTGCTTACGGCCTTTTCTATGAGCCGCTCCAGCTTGCGCGCCTGATTAATTCCCAGCGCGCCCTTTAAAACGTCGTGCTCGTGCGCATAGATAAATACCGAGCGGCCTTCTATAACCGCATATCCGGCGCAAAGCCCCTCGCCCGACGCGTCCGCGCCGCAGTATGCCTCCAGTTCCACAAAGCTTTGAGGCTCCACCAGGGAATAAATGCTCCGAAGCGCACCCTGCGGCTTTTGGCTGCGCAAAAGGGCCAATGCCCTGAGCTCTTCCTGTTCGCTCATGTAAATACCTCCGTGAAAATTTATAAATTTTTTGCATTGTATTAATTATAATCTAATTGCCCGCAGTTGGCAAGACTTTTACCAATTATTAAATGAAAATTACTCGGGCGCCCTATGCCGGGGACGGTATAGGGCGGGGAAAAACCGGGCGGCGGCGGGGGTGG
>QALW01000047.1 GCA_003150515.1 Selenomonadales bacterium
GATTTATCTCTCTATTCCCGCGGCCAGGTAGCGGCAAAGAATAACTGCGACGTATTTTTTTCCATTCATTCCAACGCCCGAAGCGGAGATAATGCGCATAGGGGCGTAGTGGTGTATTATTCAATATTCCAGCCTGAGCATAAGGCCTTAATGGAAGAATTGGGGCGGGCCGTGTCGGAAGCTATGGGCAGCATTTTTCAGGCGGCGCTGACGCGCAAGGGCAATAACGGGAACTGGGATTATAACACGGTAATAAAGAGCGCCGTGGACGGGGGCGTGCCTATGGCTTTTCTTTTGGAGCACGGCTATCACACCAATTACGAGGACTGCGCCGCGTTAATGAAGGACGAGGTGTTGGAAAAGATAGCGGAGGCCGAGGCAAAGATACTGGCCGAGCATTTCGGCTTAACCGAGGAAGAGAACGGAGGGGGAGCAGTGAGAACGTTTGAATTATTAATGGATATGAATTTCCGGGCAGAGCCCAACGGAACAAAGCTGGATTTGATTCCAAAAGGGGAACGGCTGACGGGGGAAGTCCGAATGAACGGCAGCGTGGGCTGGCTGTATACAGAGTATAACGGAAAAAGCGGCTGCGTAGCCGTACTGCCCGAAAGCCGGGGATACGCTGAAGAAATCATTTCCAGCCAGCCGGATAATCCGGGAGAGGATTACCAGGCGCTGTACGAGCAGGCCCAAAAGGCGCTGATTGAAACGCAGAACCAATTAAAAAGCGTAACGGCCGAGCGGGACCAATTAAAGATTAAGCTGGAGCAGATTAAAAGTATAGCGGGGGGATAATTCTCCCGCTATTTTTTCATTTTATACTTGGCACATTTTAAATAGTTTTTTGTTTATATATTATATAATTTAAGTATATTGATTATTTCAGTTTTATTAGTTATAATATATAAAAAATAGGCAGGTGATTCTTTGAAAAATGGTAAAAAAATAAGAGATATAGTTTATGGATTTATAGAATTGGATGAACAAGAGATAGAAATAATAAATCATCCAGCTTTTCAACGATTAAGACGCATAAGACAGTTAGCTTTGACTGATATGGTGTATCCGGGTGCAGTACATAGCAGGTTTGAGCATTCTATTGGTGTTATGCAGATGGCGACAGATATGTATGACAGTTTAATATCTAAGGATGAATGTCGCCAGATTCTAAAGGATAAATTAGGATTAAATGAAGTTGGAATTGGCAGATATAGAAAAATAATTAGATTAGCTGCTTTGCTGCATGATATAGGACATGCTCCATTTTCGCATTCCGGAGAAGATTTATTATGCAAATTACCAGAGCAGCATATAAATTATCAACATGGAGCGCAGAAACGTTATACACATGAGGACTATAGTATTGCTATTATAAAGGAGAAGTTTAGTGATATAATAGAAAATCATACGTTGAATAATAATAACGCTATCAAAGTGGATGACGTTACTGCGTTGCTAGGTGATACATCAGTTAAACCAAAAGCAATAAATTTATTATGGAAGGAATTAATTTCAGGACAATTAGACGCAGATAGAGCTGATTATTTGTTGCGGGATTCAATGCATTTGGGAGTAAATTACGGTTTGTATGATAGAAACCGTTTAGTAAGCTGCATTACTTTGGGACGTAATGAAGTAGGTGATGTTATTTTGGGCATTGAAAGAAAAGGTTGGCATATAGCTGAAAGTATAATTTTAAGTCGATATCAAATGTTCTCGCAGGTGTATTGTCATAAGGTCAGACGTATCTATGATTATCATATACATAATGCCTGCAAAACTATTTTAAATAATGATGGACGTGAAAATTATCCTTCTGTGAATGAGCTGGATGAATATTTGAAATATGATGATTGGTATATGTATTCAAAGATAATCAATAATGAAGGTGGTAGGGATGGAAAAATTATTCTAAACCGAAAGCATTACAAGTGTGTATTTGATGTTGAGGGCCATTTGAAAGAAGATGAACAGAAAGCGTTACAACAATATAAGCAAGATAAAGAGAAATACTATATTGATGATAAAATATCTACGAAATGGTACAAGCTCGATAAAGAAATAAATATAATTGATAATGGGAAGATTGAACCTTTAAGTAGTATGTCGAATATAGTTAATTCTATGAAGGACAACCCTTGTCAAAGCAGGGTATATATGATAGAATAATAAAAAGGGTGAGTATATTATGAGTGAATTAAATGATAGATTAAGTATAATATATGAAATAGCTAAACGCAAAAGCGGCCTGGGGAAAACGGCCATAATGAAATACTTATATATTTTACAGACAGTTTATAAGGTGCCTTTAGGGTATAATTTTGGCTTGTATACTTATGGACCGTTTGCTGCTGAAGTACTTGATGATTTGGATTATGCCGATGCTAATAAAGTTATAAATATGGAAGCTGCTGAAACCTCCGTAGGTATGGGATATAGCATTAAGTCTGGTTCGGAATATGAGGATAATAGTGACTTCGCAAGTAAATATAATGAACAATTAGATGCAATGCTGGGAATCTTTGAAGACGACTGTGCTAAGAATTTGGAATTATCAGCTACGATAATATATATGTATAGGAATGCTAAAAGGAATGGGTGGCATACTGATGCAGATGTTATTGTGAATGATGTTTATGAAGTAAAACCTTACTTTGAAAAGGATATTATAAAAAAAGAATTTGAGAGGATTAGTGCATCTGACGTATTTCATAGTATATAGAGTTGATACAAAAAGCGGAAAATATATTCCGCTTTTTATTTTACAGCAAAATGCCGGGCCAGAAAAAAAAGCGGCGCCGGCATCTTGCGTATATGTTCAAATGAAATCTACGTTGTTATTATATGGCATATAAAATATAAATGTCAAGAGTTTTGTTGTAATTTATGGGGATTTCTGCAATATAAAATAGGAGCGTATATGATTATAGCGCGTATAATAACTAAACGGAAAGCATGCTTATGAGATAAAATGCAACACAAAATGCAACACGAAATAATGAATAATGCGATATATAGGGAGATTTAAGCGTTAAAAAAGGGGTTCGAATCCCCTCATCTCCACCAAATAAAGACCGTTATTTTGATATAAAGCGTATCGAAATAGCGGTTTTTTATTTTGCAGAAAAATAAATAGAATATAGATTTTCGTCTGCATTTCCGATAGAACAGATACTGATCGGAATAATTCCTCAGTCGGATGCAGTTTATGTTTGTGATTTTGTCTAGACAATACAATCAGAGTATAATGCGTTTTTGCGGGAATGACCGCCGCGTCCGCTTTGTTGCCCAGTCCTCAAAATACCCCGGTATGTTTTCGACTGTGCGCCTCGCGGCCATCGACGGGCATTCTCCGCAAAAATCTTCGACCGCAGAGGCGGGAGATTTTTCGTCTTTTCAAGGCGGCAGGACGCAGAAATACTGGAGTATTTCAAGGACGACAACGCAGTAAAACGGAAAATCTCCCCCTCTGCGGCGCATTGTACTCTGATTGTATTGTCTATCCTGAAGCATGAAGTGAAATTATATTTTAAGCGACTATAAATACAGATATATTATTGACTTTATGGTCTATAATTGATATAATATAGACTACTTAGTCTATATTTCCTGGGGGGATTTTATCATGCGAAAAGAAACAAAAACAGAACGAACGAAGGAAAGAATTCTTGCTGCTGCAATGGATGAATTCGGTTCAAAAGGATATGCGGCCTCGTCGTTGAATAATATCTGCAATGCAGGAATTTCAAAAGGATTGCTATATCATAATTTTAAAAGCAAGGATGACCTTTTTCTTGCCTGTGTGCGTCGATGCTTTAACACGCTTTCGGAATATCTAAAAGAGAAAAATATAGGAACAGATATGAAGAAATATGCAGAGGTTCGGCTCTTGTTCTTCCGGGAGCATGAAAATGAAGCGAGAATATTCTTTGACTCAATTTTACAGCCTCCGGAAAATTTAAAAGCGGATATTGAGAAATCCCGTTTGGAATTTGACAGCTTTAATCGGAATTTATATGAGCGGCTGCTGGATCATATCACGCTGCGCCCAGGAGTGAAAAAGGAGAATTGCGTCCTTTATTTGGAGCTTTTGCAAAATATGTTTAATGGTTATTTCAGTTCACCGGCGGTTGGGAATTTACCTTTTTCGGAGATCTTATCCGCGCACGAAAAGGGTTTGCCCAGAATATTTGATTTCATTTTGTATGGAATTGCCGAACAGGAGAAAAGTAAATGATATTGCTAATATTGAGATGGGCTGCCGCTGCGGCAATCGCCTTTGTAATTGGAAAATTGGTATCTAAAATGAAACTGCCCTCTATACTTGGCTGGTTGATTGCCGGAATGATTCTCGGTCCGTATGCGTTTTCAATGATACCCGCTGATTTAATTAATGCGGAATGGTATCAGGCTGTTATACATGTTCTGGAATGCGCAGTTGGCTTGATGATTGGCACAGAGCTTGTCTGGAAGCGGATGAAACAATATGGGAGAGCGTTAATCGTAACTACGCTTTCTCAGTCATTATGTACTTTTCTATTGGTTTCCGCTGTATTCAGCGCTGTGTTTGTATTTTGCGATATACCGGTATATTTAGCTTTTGTATTCGGCGGTATCGCGCTTGCTACTGCGCCTGCGCCGGCTCTTTCCATAGTGAGGGAATTTAAAACGGACGGTCCCGTGACCAGAACTCTAATTCCTATGGCGGCGTTGGACGATATGGTGGGCGTGGCCGTATTTTTCACTACTATTGCAATCGCTGCCCGCAGCATTTCCGGAACGGCCATGCCGGTTTGGATGATTCCTGTGATGCTCGTTCTGCCTTTGCTCATTGGCGTGGCTACAGGGATTCCGGCCGGGTTTCTTCTGAAGAGGAAAAAGAATAAAGCAATAACTCTTCTTCTTTTGATTGGAATGATTCTGGTTACAGCAGCAATTGGTTTTTTGTGCAATACATATCTAATGCCTTCTCCGATGCTGAATTTTATGCTGATGGGTATGGCGTTTTCCGCTGTATTTTCAAATATCATATCAGAAGACCGGCTTGCTCAAATCCTTGCGGACTTTAATCCGGTTTTATCTGTTTCAATGATTATTGTAATTTTAAATCTTGGCGTGCCGCTGGATTATCATGCGATTTTGGGGGCGGGATTGTTTACAATTCTATATATTGTTTTTCGTGCTGCCGGGAAATATTTTGGCGCAAGGATAGGTGCGAAAGCAACAAAAATGCCGAAAACAGTTCAAAAATACCTTGGCTTTACACTGCTGCCTCATTCGGGGGTCTCTTTGGTGTTTACGGGCATTGCCGTTTCCGCTTTATCTGAAGCAGCTCCGGATTGCGCCAAAATCATTCAGGGAACAATTGCCGCTGCAGCCGTTATCAATGAAATTATTGCAGTAATTATTGCAAAAAAAGGATTTGAGTGGGCTGGTGAGTTTCATAAGGCAAAATAGCGGGCGCAGCCTGTCGCAGCGAGGGGAGTTTATGCGGGCTGCGGCAGGGGCGGCTCTTGGCAGGCTTTCAGCCTGCCGCGGGCGCGCCTGCGCGCGCCTGCGCGGCCGGTTCCCGGCCGCAAGAGCCGCCCCCCTTTAATAAAAATAATGGGCTCTCCCGATAAGCCCGAGCGACAATTATACGGGACGTTCGGGCTGACGGCCGTTTTTATTCTATTTGAATTGAGAGGCGTATATCTCTGCGTAAAAGCCGACTTTATCTAATAATTCTTCATGTTTTCCGCTTTCAACTATATCGCCGTTTTTAACCACGAGAATCAGGTCGGCGCTGCGTATTGTCGTGAGCCTGTGAGCGATTACAAAACAGGTTCTGCCCTGCATCAGGGTGTTCATGGCGTCTCGGATCAATAGCTCTGTGCGCGTATCTACGTTGCTGGTCGCTTCGTCTAGGATAAGCATGCGCGCGGGGGAGAGCATGGCCCGCGCTATGGTTATAAGCTGCTTCTGCCCCTTGGAAAGATTCTCGCCTCCGTCTGTTAAGAGCGTTTCGTATTTTTGAGGCAGAGCGTTAATAAAATCAGAGATATGCGCCGCTTCCGCCGCCTGCTCCACCTCCCGGCGGGTTGCGTTTTCTTTTCCGTAGGCGATATTTTCATATATGGTGCCTTCAAAGAGCCAGGTGTCCTGCAAAACCATTGTAAAAGCGCCTCTTAAACTGCTGCAGGTATAGTTTTGAATATTCTGCCCGTCCAGTTCTATGATTCCTCCCTGCGGCTCATAAAAGCGCATCATTAAATTTACCAGCGTGGTTTTGCCCGCGCCCGTCGGCCCGACTATGGCTATGGTTTGTCCGGGCAGGGTGGTAAAGGAAAGGTTTTTAATTATATCCGTTTGGCCGTCGTAAGAAAAGCGTACGCTGCGAAAACGTATTTCTCCTTTTACGTCCCGCGCTTCTATTGCTCCGGGGGCATCCTCCGGTTCGGAAGGGGCGTCCAGAAGCCTGAAAACCCTTTCGGCGGCGGCCAGCGCCGATTGGATTTCCCCCATAATATTTGCGTATTCGTTTACCGGCCCGGAGAATTTGCGCGAATAAAGCAAAAAGGCGGAAATGTCTCCTATGGAAATCAGTCCGAAAAGGAAAAAGAACGCGCCCGCCGTGCTGATTATAACCGTGCCCAGATTGTTGACGAAATTTACGGCCGGCCCGATAAGACTGCCGTAATAGTCCGCGTCATAATATGCGTCCACGGCCTGATTGTTTTTAGCGCGGAATTTTTCCATGATTTTTTCTTCTCTTCCGTAGGCGCGGATGGTTTTCAGGCCGGTGAGCATTTCTTCAGAAAAGCCGTTTAATTGCGCGAGACTGGCCGATCTTTTTCTGAAAAGAGGCCGTACCGTCCTGCTTCGGCGTATGGTTATCATAACTGAAATGGGCAGAGTGATTATAAATACTCCCAGCAAGGCGGGAGAAGTGGCAATCATGCCAAAAAGCGCGCCTGCAACAGAAATAATGCCCGTCGCCGCCTGGAGTATATCATTTGAAAGAGAAGCGTTGACTGTATCTATATCATAGGATATGCGGTTGATTAAATCTCCGGCCTGCACGCGGTCCAGCGCTCCTACGGGCAGGGATAAAATCTTGTTGAACACCTCCCTGCGCATATATCTTACAATTTTCTGGCTGAGATTTATCATTAAAATTGAGAGCAGATAGGATAAAACTGCGGAAACAACGTAAAATACGGCCATAAGCAGGCAGTATTTGCCCACGGCGTCAAAATCCACTCCTTCTTTTAAGGATATGGCGTCTATAGCTTTGCCTGAGAGATACGGGCCGAGCAATGCGAAAAGATTGCTGCCTATTATAAGCAGAAAGGCGGCCAGAACTCTGAATTTATAGCGGAAGAAATATCCGCTCAGACGAATTAAAACGGCTTTCTTATTCTTTTTTAAAGGTTCTCCGTTTTTTGCGTTTTCAGGCAAGGGCGCATTCACCTCCTTCAGCTTGGCCTTCATGCTGAGAGGCATATATGCTGCGATATACCTTGCAGCTTTTCATTAATTCTTCGTCTCGGCCAAAGCCCGCGGCCTGCCCCTGATCCAAAACCAGTATATGGCTGGCAAAGCGCACCGAGCTTATTCGCTGGGCAATCATAATTATGGTGGTATCGGGGAATTTTTCGGGCAGCGCGCGGCGTAATTGGGCGTCCGTTTTATAATCCAGCGCGCTGGAGGAATCGTCCAGTATAAGAATTTCAGGATGGGCGGCCAGCGCGCGGGCAATAAGCAGGCGCTGCTTCTGACCTCCGGAAAAATTTGAGCCGCGGACGGTTAAAAGCTCGCCGTAGCCTCCGTGCTCGGTAATAAAGGCGTCCGCCTTTGCATATTGAGCCGCTTCTGAAAGCGCCTGAGGGGACAGCCCCCTTTCAAAATCTATATTTTCTCCAATGCTTGCGGCCATAAGAAAATCATTTTGAAACACTATGCCGAATTTTTGGCGCAGAGATGCGCGCTCGTAAGTGCGGATATCTCTGCCTTCTATGAAAATGCGTCCTTCGTCGGGATCATAAAAACGCAGCAGCAAGGCCATCAAAGTGCTTTTCCCGCTGCCCGTTCCTCCTATGATGCCTAAGGATTCTCCTTTAGCTATGCAAAAGCTTATATGCTTCAGCGCCGGATTCCCGTTATAGGAAAAAGAGACGTCTTCAAAACGGATAAATTCTGAAGAGGCCGCTTGGCCGGGGGAGAGGCCAAGGCCTGGGGAATCCTCTTTAATAACCAGCAGCTCTTCGGGAAGCGTCAGGATATCCTGTATGCGCTTAGCGGAGGCTCCGCCCTTGGAAAAATTAACAAATATGCGGCTGACTGATATAACCGCGTTGAGAATTATGGTAAAATAGGATGTGAACGCTATTATGTCTCCTACCATTGCGTGTCCGCTGGAGACTCTGTATGCTCCTACGAAGATAACGGCTGTCATGCCCAGATTAAGCAGGGCGTTCATAATGGGAGAGGTAATGCCGGTGGTTACGCCGGCGGCCGTCTCGTTTTTAACTACGTCCTTATTGATTTGCTCGAAGGTTTCGCTTTCATATTGGGTTTTTGAGAGGGCTTTAATTACCCGTATGCCGGTATAATCGTCCCGGACCTTGCGCACCATTATATCTACGGAGCGCTGAAGGCGGTCATAGAGCACAATTCCCTTTTTGGCCACCCAGATAACGATAAGAGTCAGAAAAGGCACGGATATCAACAGCACAAGAGCCAGAACGGCGTCTACTGTGAAAGTAAGGGCTACGCCGCCGATTAGAAGTATAGGAGCGCGTACGCCCAGCCTCTGCATCATGCCTATCATGTTGTGAACGTTGTATGTATCCGAGGAGAGGCGGGATACAAGAGAGGGAATGGTGGCCTCGTCCGTCTGCCTGGCGGAAAGGCTCAGCGTTTTGGCGAATAAATCGGCGCGCAGGCGCTGAGTGGTATCATGGGCCACCCGCGAAGCCATGCGGTTGGCGCTTACGTTTCCCACAAGCGCTCCGGCGGCGCAGACGAGCATCAAAATTCCCCATAGAGTCAGAGCGGTTATGTTTTTAGCGGGGACTACGTTATCAATCATATGCGCCATAATTAGGGGCAGTACCAATTCGGCCAAAGTGCCGCTGATTTTCACAATAAATCCCAGCAGCATCCGAAATTTATACGCCGATAAATATGCTATGACCGTTTTCATGGAAGCGCTTTTTCCTCCTCAATTACTCTTTTAGCGTTATCCGAGAGCAGCTTCAGATATTTTTGAACGTCCTTTTGCTCCTGGGGGCTTAATCCTGAGAGAATAAGGGCGTTCCATTGCTGGTGTACGCTATGGATTACGGGCAGGGCGTCCAGGGCTTTCTGGGTTGGATAAACAAGCAGGCTGCGTCGGTCATCGGCATCAATGACGCGGGTGATAAAGCCCTTTTCCTCAAGAGCTCCAAGCTGCCTGGCTACGCTGCTCTTATGCACATATATCAGCTTGGAAAGCTGTTCCTGAGAGACGCCGGGATGTTTGCATATATTTATGATATACGAATCCTGATAGCTGCCTATTCCCAGCTTTTCATATTGAGCGGTGCGGTAAAGATTGGCGCATCGCCATACTTCGCCTAAGGCTTTCATAAATAATATCATAGCTGTTCTCCGTTATATTATATAAGTTGCATATGCAACTAAATTATTATATTTTAAAGACGCTCTTCTGTCAATAACGGCGTAATTTTAAAAGGGTTTATGGGGCGTTTTATGGGGCTGGCGCAAGCTGCGCTTGAAAAGGGGCGGCATTAAAGCATGCCCTAGATATGGGAATTACCAAAATGTAAGCTGATTTTTGCTTGAACAATTTTCAAATGCGGAGATATATTCAAAAATCTGCCGGTTGTCGTGCACCATGCCGTATTCTTCGCATTGAGCGTGGAATAATTTCATAAGAGCGGCGTTATTGGGGCTCACTGCGTGATAATTGTTTTGAAAGGCTTTGATATATTTTTCCTTCATTCCCGGAAAGAGCCTGTCTAATTGCTTATAAAAATATTCGCGGCTGCCTGCGCGCATGGTAGTGCCCATGCCGAAGCAAATCACTCCGTAAACTCCTGCCTGGGCGCAGTAATTGAGTATACCCGATATATTTTCGGGCGTGTCGTTTATAAAGGGCAAAATGGGGCATAGCCATACTACCGTTGGAATTCCGGCCTGATTGAGCTTTTTAAGCGCCTCAAATCTTTCTTTGGTGGAGCTTACGTTGGGCTCCAGCTTTGAACAAAGCTTTTGGTCAAAGGTAGTCAGCGTCATTTGCACAACGCATTTGGTATTCCGGTTTATTTCACGCAAAAGCTCTATATCTCTTAACACCAGGCAGGATTTAGTGATTAATGTGAAACCGAAGCCGTATCTGAGGGCTAATTCCAGTGATTTTTGCATATAGCCCAGCTGGTTTTCAAGGGGGATATACGGGTCAGTCATGGAGCCTGTGCCCAGCATGCATTTTCGTTTTTTGCGCTTCAGGGCGTCTTCCAGCAGTTCAATAGCGTTTTCTTTTACTTCCACATCCTCAAATTTATGCTGCATATTATAGCAGAGACTTCTGGAATCGCAGTATATGCAGCCGTGCGTGCAGCCTCTGTATAAATTCATTCCGTTTTGAGGAGAGAGAATGGCCTTAGCCTGGGTGTAATGCATTTTTTACGACCTTTGCATGCAGTTTTTCAGTATTTAAGCTTTTGTTTGACCAAGAGAGCTATAAAAAAATCGAAAGGAATTTGCTGATGGACAATTCCTTTCGATTGAATGGCGCGCCTGGCAGGATTTGAACCTGCGACCAACCGGTTCGTAGCCGGGTACTCTATCCACTGAGCTACAAGCGCATTCTGTTAGCTTTTGTATTATAGCGCTAAAGGCCGGGTATGTCAACAGAATTCAGCGGGCCGGAGGATAAAATTTTTCGCCTCAGGGAGCATATAAAGGGGGCGGGGCGGCGTTTGCGGCCGGTTCCCGGCCGCTGGGGGCGCGCCCCCAGGCAGGCGTCCGCCTGCCAAACGCCGCCCCGCCCCCTTTATATGCTCCCTGAGGCTTTTAAAAGCCTTGAATCTTAAAATATATATGGTATAATAAAATAATTCTGTTTGCAAAGGAGGAGATAACGTGTCTGAAGAAATAAAGCGTATGCGTTCGGAAGGGGAAATGTACGATTTGATATTAAATTTTGCGCGCGCAGAAAAGCGCGTCCGCGGAGTAATATTAAATGGTTCGCGCGCCAATCCTAACGCGCCTAAGGATAAATATCAGGATTTTGATATAGTCTTTATTGTGCGTGACTTTGATTGGTTTTTGGCCCATCAGAGCTTCCTGGATTATTTCGGGGAGAGGCGGATGATGCAGACGCCGGAAGCTATGAGGGATCCCGACGGCAGCGGCCATTTTAACTGGCTTATACTCTTTTTAGACGGCAATAGGCTGGATTTGACTCTGATTCCCATTCAAAAGCCTGAATTAATCGGGCGGGACAGCCAGAGCGTGGTATTAATGGATAAAGACAATTTTCTGCCTCAATTTCCTCCTGCAAGCGATAGAGATTATTATGTAAAGCGTCCGAGCGAATTATATTATTTTTCCTGCTGCAATGATTTTTGGTGGTGCCTTCAGAATGTGGCCAAGGGCATAGCGCGGGATGAAATGCCTTACGCTATGGAAATGTATGATTGCGTTGTGCGCGCTGATTTAAAGGATATGGCGGATTGGTATATAGGCGTTCAGAATAATTTCGGCGTTTCAGCGGGCAAAATGGGCAAATATTATAAGCGGCTGCTGCCTCCTGATATATATAATAAATATATGAGCACATATTCAGACGCGCGCAGCGAAAGCCTTTGGAATGCGATTTTTGCAGCATGCGGGCTTTTTGGGGAGCTGGCCCGCGAGGTGGGGCGGTTTTTGGGCTATAATTATATTGAGCAGGATGAGGCAAATATGCTGGTCTATTTAAAAGAGATAAGAAAGGAATGCGAAGATGCGGAATTTCAGCTATAAAGAGGTAGAGCTTGTTTCGGGTTATCTGAAAAATAAGCAGGAGCTTAATGAGACGGTCACCATTAACGCCGTCTATGACAGATTTGAAGAGACGGGACGCATAAAGGCGTTTAACTGCGACTGGAAAGAGGGGGATGAGCAAAAGCCCCATCATTTCTGGGACAGCGATGTGGCCAAATGGATGGAGGGAGCCGCATATATCCTGGCCCGGCGCCGGGATGATGAATTGGAAAGGCGCGTGGAAAGCCTTATAGACTGCATAGAGGCCAATCAGGGGGAGGACGGCTATTTTAATATTTATTATACGGTATGCGCCGGGGAACGCTTTACCAATCGGAATGATCATGAGCTTTACTGCGCCGGCCATCTTTTTGAGGCGGCGGTTGCTTATGCTCAGGCGACGGGCAGGGAGCGCTTTCTTAAGCTGATGGAGAAATATGCCCATTACATATATAAAGTGTTTGTTCTGGAAAAGTCGGCGGGCTTTGTAACTCCCGGGCATGAGGAGATTGAATTGGCTCTTGTAAGGCTGTACAGATATACGAGGAATAAAGAATATCTGGAATTAGCCTCCTTTTTTATTGAACAGCGGGGCAGGCATGAAAAAGAAATTATGGCTTTTGGCAGCAGAGAACTGGCCGATTATAATCAAAGCCATCTTCCCGTTCGGGAGCAGCGCGAGGCTGTTGGACATGCCGTGCGCGCTGTGTATCTCTATTGCGCTATGGCCGATTTAGCGTTTGAATTAGAGGATGAAGGCCTTAAGGAGGCATGCCTGGCGCTGTTTGAGGATATTGCAGGCAGAAAAATGTATGTAACGGGCGGCCTGGGCTCGTGCTATCTCGGAGAATGCTTTTCCAAGCCTTTTAATTTGCCTAACAGCCAGGCTTATAATGAAACCTGCGCGGGCATAGGCCTGATGTTTTTCTGTCTCCGCATGCAGAAATTGGACAATCGCTCGGCTTATGCGGACGTAATAGAGCGCGTGCTTTATAACGGAGTGCTTTCCGCTCTTTCTCTGGACGGACGCTCATTTTTCTATGAAAATCCGCTGGAGATTACCTGCCTGGAGCATTTCAGCAGTATTTTCGGGCCTTTGAGATTTCCGGCGCTAAGCCGCGCGCAGTCCTTTGAATGCTCCTGCTGTCCTCCCAATATAAACAGGCTGCTGCCTGTGCTGGGCGAATATATCTATGCGCAGGATGGAGACGCCATATATATAAATCAATTTGTTTCCAGTATTCTGAAAGCGGACGGAATATGCCTCAGGCAGGAAACCAACTATCCCATAGACGGGAAAATTTCCGTGCAGGCCTCGGGCGCGGCCGTTTTGAAAATCCGTATTCCGTCCTGGTGCGAAAAATTTACCCTTAACAGGCCGTATACATTAAAAAACGGATATGCGGAAATAATAAACGACGGCGGACGCATAGAATTGGAATTGGATATGACGCCCTTTGCAGTCAGAGCTGACGCGCGGGTGCAGGCGGACGTTAATAAGCTTTGCATACAGGCCGGGCCGGTGGTATATTGCGCCGAATGGGCGGATAACGGAGACAATCTGCATGCTCTCTGCCTCAGCTCGGATTTTAAATGCAAAATTGAATATGATCCGTCCATAGGCCTTAATGCCCTGGAAATCTCAGGTTTTGAGGCGTGCAGCCAGGGCGGGCTTTATACGCGCGGGCGGCGCGAGCTCAAGGAGAAAAAAATCCGTCTGATTCCATATAACGCTTTTGCCAACAGAGGGCCGGGCGATATGCTGGTATGGTTTAACGACATCACGCGTTAGCCTGAAACGCCGTTTTCCGGCGGCGGGCTAAAGCTGCCTGGATTTTATCCTCTTATCCCGGGAACGCCGTATTGCGGCGTTCCCGGGATAAAGCGGATTTTGAGGCGGGGCCGTCCAAGCGGCTCTTTATAAGATGGAGCGGGCCGCTGATGCGCGGAGCTTTTTAAAAGCGTTTTTAGAGCGGGTTTTCCCCGCGCTAAGCCGTTTTTAAAGCATTAAAGGCGGAGTTTACGGCCTAAAGAGCCGCGCGGCGATTTTATTTGCGCAAAAAAATCAGCAGCCTGTACATTTTTTGTTGCCAAACAGTTTTATATGTGCTATAATTAACCCGTTTTCAGCAAACAGATTGTTTTTTAAGCGTGATCCATTAGCTCAGTCGGCAGAGCACCTGACTTTTAATCAGGGTGTCCCGAGTTCGAATCTCGGATGGATCACCAGACAAAGAGGGCTTTTAGCCCTCTTTTAAAATCATTTTTCTGAAACACTAAAAAAAGAAAAAACGAAAATACCAATAAAGCCAATAAGAAAAATAACAGAAATCAAATCTAATGCAGTAAAATTATCAAACAAAATAATAGAATCATAACCAGAAATAAGGGCAGAAATAGCATCACCAATTACAATTAAAAACATAATTAAACCTCCAAAACCCCAAATATAAATTTAAAAACTACAAACAACAAAGAGGGGAATATTCATTCCCTGCTTTTAATTTGTAAGTTTGGGCAAGGTGAATATATCTCTTAGTTATCTCTAAAGATTCATGCCCGAGAATAGCTTGCAAAGTAATAGGGTCTCCGCCGTTGACAAGATACATAGTAGCGAAGGTATGCCGAAGCAAATGGCAATGCAGGCGGGGAATATCAGCGCGCTTTTTAAGCCTTTGAAAAAGAAGCCTGACAGAATTCCTGCTCATTTCAAAAACAAAGGAAGCTGACTGACGGACATAAGCTTTAAGGACAGGAGCAAAAGCAGAAGAAAGGGGCACGATTCTTTCTTTATCTCCCTTGCCGAGGACAACAATATAATTATCGAAAACATCACAGGGACGAAGCCGGAGAGCTTCAGAAAGCCTTAAGCCGCAGTCAAGGTAAAGCATTATCAAAACTTTATCCCTGCCCGAAACAGATAATAAAAGGCGCTGAATTTCTTCAGAGGAGAGAATGCGAATAACAGATTTGCGGCTTTTAGGAGTATGAGAACCAGCAAAAATATCAGGATTATACCAATTAAAAAACGCTCTTAAAGCGCGGTAGCGGGTAGCTATAGAAGTGCTGGCATTTCCTTTTTGACGAAGATAATCCAGATAAGAGAAAATATCATTTATGCCGACATAAGAAACACCGCCGCAAAACCAATTTAAAAACAAGCTGATGTTTTCACGATAAAAATTAACCGTAGCGGGAGAATTACCGCGGTTTTTTTGCTCGATTAAAAAAGAATCTAAAATATTCATTAGAATATAATTTCTCCTGTTATGGGGTCCAGTATATTATCCTGACCGTTAGAAATACTCCAAGCTTTACTCTTTAAATGCTCTCGCATAACCACAGCACCTGAATCGGCTAAAATACGCTTCCAGTCCGGCCTATGACGAATCGCATATTTATGTAATAAATAAAAGGATATAATATTGTATTTCTCACAGAATTCCACCATTTCATCAATGGCACCATACTTATCTGAAACAAGACCGATAACCTCTAAATAATCAGCGCCGCAAAGACTCTGAACATCTTCTTTTAAATACTGGTGCTTTTCAGAATTATCAAGATGGCACAAATAACGGGCATAGCCGCGAAGAGAGTTAACACGCTCACAGCCTACGCCGCCTATCTTTTCAAAAACCTTTTCAGCCTGCTCAGAAGTCTTCACAGAATCAAACATAATAAGCACATGCCAATGAGGTTTTTTGACCTCTCCAGTAGGATTTAAGTCCTTATCATGATAAGGAGATATAAAGGAAGGTATAAAAGTAGCGGCTAACCTATCCCGCCAGTCAGAGGGAGCGGAATCGGCATAAACTACGCATGCATAATTTCTAGTGCGGACATATCCATTTTTATCTGCCATAAAAAACCTCCTTAAAATGGGACATTGAACATTGAACATTGAACACTAGGGGGGGTGTCGTAGTGTCCCCCCTAGTATTCACCGCTTGGGGGCTCCCCAGGGGGGGGAGCCCCTTCCGCGGTAAAAGTAACGCCGGAATCAGTATCAAAAAGCTCAGCGTTACGAATCGCCTTAGTAATAAAATAAACCTTAGGGAATAAACCGACCTTTTCTTCACAGTCGGCTAAACGAGTTGCGCCAGTCTCTGGATTAGTAACAACTTTAATAGTGTTGCGATAACGGCGCTTAAAGCCTAAAAATCCTAACCTAGAAAACACATAGGTAGAATCTATCAACTGCCGAACTTGCAAGTCAATATCGGGATACTGGCTTGAAAGAATAATATTTAAATGGTTTTTCCTCTGAAACTTAAAAAACTCTCTAGCTTCCTCGGGAAAACTTTTAAAATCTCTGTTGTTATGAACTAAACCAGCTTCATCAATAAGAATAAGAGATTCAGCAGGATAAGAATAGTTATAGTAATCTTCGGCTAAAGGCATTCCAACGCCAAAATTAGAATACACATAGCCCTTTTTTTTCTTAACATGACGGGCGGCGGCAAGAGACATTCCTAACGTCTTACCGCTTCCCTTTTTGCCAACATAAAATATAAGGTGGTATTTATTGCTACAATACCTAAAAAGATGGAATATTAAATAGCCTGAAAGACAAATAAAAAAAGCGAGTATAAAATTCATACTAACACCTCACTAAAAGAAAAAAAGGGGCGGGGAAACCGCCCCATAAAATCAAACACCAGCGCCGGGAATCCAGCTACGTACCATACTGATAACAATACTTGCTATAGCAAGTATAACAAAGATAAGAAGCAAAGGATTATCAGTAATAAAAGTAACTACACTGCCTACCCATTCCAGAAAAGCCGCAAAAAATGTGCCTATTGCAGTCAAAATAGTATTTAAAGTATCAGACATAATTTAACCTCCTTTCTTTCTTAATCAGCGCGCTTGATGAATCCTAATATAACAAACAGCACAGCAAGAGGAATAAATAAAAAGCTAATCGAAGCAGGAAAAGCCAGAAAAACCTCAAGGGCTGATTGTATCGCAGTTAATACGGGACTAAGCATTTACCTCAATCCTCCAATTAGACGGCCGAAAAGCTTAAGCAATACCCAGCTAGCGGCCAAAACAATAATAGTTGCGGCAAAAGCGGCAATATTAGGCTGTAAAACAGTTTTAGTAGTAGTTATAGTCTCTTCAAAGGGAAGCTCAACAAGCTGAGCGGTTCCGCTGTAAGAATAACGCTCGGAAGTATAGCCGGTATGCGTTTCCGTCTCAGTTATGGTTACTTCCTCAAAATATATAGCCTCAAAAAAATCAATTAAATCGTTCATTCCTGACCTCCCCAAAAGGTTTTAAGAATAATGCCAACACCGGACAAAATAAACATCAAAAGCAAAAAAGAGCCGAAGCTAAAGCCGGGGGCAATCTGAGCGCTAAAAAGAGCGCCTACCCAAGAGCCAAAAGCAGAAATAATATCAGCCATTAAATCACCTACCAAGGGAAAAATTCTCTGATAAGCTTCCAAGCCGCTAAAGCGATTAAAACAACAATAACGGCAACAACGGGAATAAGAGCGGGAATCTTACCTAATATCTCGAAAAAATCCATATATCCTCCTAACTATTGCCTTTATGTATGCCCCATAAAAGGAGCATAAGGACAACGCCAACGGGAAGTACCATAGATATAAAGGGATTATCAAGAAGAGGAACAACAATATCATTAAGTCCGTCCTGAGCGCCAAGACCATACTGGCCGGACATTACATTTGAATTCATAGCGTCCTGAACGCCTTCGCCTGCGGATTCAGCCTGTTCGGCATTCTCTTCATTCTGTTCCAACTTTTCAGGCGTTAAAAAATTACCAAAGATATTTGCCCAAATATCGGTTGAAGTCTCCAGATTTTCAAACTGAACAGGAGTATCAGAACAGCAGAACATAAAATTCTGAATAGGGGTGCTAGGCCACATATAGGCGTTAAGGTTAGCTTTAATGCCAAAAGTAAAAGGAACGCCGAAAACTAAATAAGCGGAGGGAACCTCCAAAACGCAGGAATAACAAATATATTGCATCTGAGTAGTCTGAGGACTGTTAGTACTACCAGTAGCGACATTAGGAGCACCGAAAGTAACGCTGTAATTATCCACAATTTCAAGAGGAACCTCATCCTCTCCAATAACAGCGCATAAATTCCAAAGCCGAGCGGACATTACAGCGCCGTCCGCATAGTCTGTGCCTACATTAGGAGTTACCAAAATTCCAATGTTAAAGGCTAAAAAACCACCCTCATTCTTAACTAAATCCACAGTCCAAAGCTCAGAAACTTCAATAACATAGTCGCCTAAAGAAACAACGCTGGAAAAAGAATAAGCCCATGGCTCGTAAGAATAAATAGGGGAATTAACCTGTAAAGGATAAGTATTTCTAGAGGGATATCTATCGTAACTGGTAGAAGTACCAGAAGAATTAGTGATAATAAAGGTAGCGGGCTTGCTGGGCTCAGCTAAAGAAGAAAAAGAGAGGCAAAGCGTTAATACTACCATTAAAGACAATACAACAATAATCTTTTTCATGCTTTACCTCCCTTTTAATATAATAAAGGCTATATAAATAACCAAGCCTTAAAATAGTGCTTTGTCTGCTTCCAGTCCTGTAACGTCAAGGGCTAGCTCTATGCCCTGACTGCCATTGCGGGCATATAGATTAAGCTTATGGATACTGCCCACAGTATAAATAGAAAGACACTTTTTATATAGTTCATTTGAAACATAGTAGCCAATCTGCTGACCATACTGATTTTCAAAGTTAAGCATGTACCCATTACCTTTTTTTGTTTGTTTGTAATCCTTGACACGAAACGGAAAAAACATAATTATCTCCTTTCACCTGCTAAGGGGCAGGCTCCCTATTAATTTTTTGTAAACAAAAAGAATACCTTAGCTTACAAATAAGATTATAAAACATAAGACAATATAAGTCAATAGCTAATTTGCAATAATAAAGAAAAATATTATAATACGCAAGAGGTGAAAAAATGAAAGAGAAAAAAACAGAATCTATAACGATAAAAATAACTGAATCAATGAAAAAAGAACTAGAAAAAATTCAGGAAGAAGAAAGACGAGAATTTTCAGATTTAATAAGATATATGCTACAGAATGAAATAGACCAGTATAAAAAGTGGGGCAAGAAAAAAAGCGAATATACCGGGTAAAATAGCGCTGCGCGCATGCGGCCTGCACATCCCCGCTTAAGGGGGATGGCAACGGCCTATAATACTGGGGCTTTGCCCCAGCCCCCGAGAGGCTTCAAGCATTAAAGAAGCTTTAGGCGGATAGCTAGGCGCGAAAAAACAGAGAGGGAAGAGAGAGGGAGCAGACGCGCAAACGCTTCCTTTTAATCAGGGTGTCCCGAGTTCGAATCTCGGATGGATCACCACTATTTCCCTCAGGACAGTTTTTAAGGGATGGATATTATATAACCCGGAAGGCGTTTTGCTTTCCGGGTTATATAATTAATAGGCGGGGATTTTTTTAATTCTGCCGCGGTATTGGAGAAAACGAAATTATGGCATGTGGCAAAAATAAGCGCAAGGCGGCGCCGGGGCCGTTGGAGGAGGGGCGCGCAAATAAGATAACCTTTACATCCAATCAACTTAAAATTATTGCCGCTGCGGTTATGCTGCTGGATCATTGCGCTGCGGTTTTTGTGCCTTATGAGGCTCCGGCATATATGTTTCTGCGCATGCCGGGCAAGATTACTGCTCCTATAATGTGCTTTTTTATTGCGGAAGGATATTATCATACCTCCGATTTAAATAAATATATGGCCAGGCTGCTGATTATGGCAATTATTTCTCATGTTCCTTTCGCGCTGTGCATGGATTTTAACGTCGTTCAGTTCTGGCGCAGTACGGATGTTATGTTCTCTTTGTTTTGGGGATTGCTTGCGCTGAGGCTGTATCATCAAAATATGCATGTATTATTAAAGAGCGTTTTAATAGCGCTCTGCTGCCTGCTTGCATTTCCGGCCGACTGGAATTTTATTGCCGTCTTAATGGTGTTGTTTTTCGGAATTTTTCATGAGCAGAGGAATAAGCAGGCGGCGGTGCCCGCAGCTGCGGCCGGCTTGTATGCGCTTCAGATGGGGGCGGCTCCATTGCCCGTGATGCTTTCGGGTGCGGGCATGCTTTTTTCCATTCCGCTTTTGAGGAGATATAACGGCCTTAGGGGAAGCAAGAGCAAAGCCGTTCAATGGGGATTTTATTGGTTTTATCCTGTTCATCTTCTTATTATTTATTTGATTAGACAATTTTAAAGCATATTGCGTCTTTTTTATCGGGCTGCATTCTTATTATTCCGCCTGAGATATTGTTTTCAACCAGCGGCGCCGCTTTGAACGGCGGCGTTTTTTATTTATATCTCCGGGGGGCGGGAAAAAATTTCTTGCCGCCTTTGTTGACTTTTCAATTCATATAAGCTATAATTAAAACAAATGTTATATAACGAATGTTTTAAAAGGAGGGCCGTTATGCCGCCCAAAGCGAAGTTTTCCAAAGAAGAAATCATAAAGGCCGCGGTTAATCTTGTTAGAACAGAGGGCGCCCAAGCCTTGACGGCCAGAGCTTTAGGGACAAAGCTGGGCGTGTCTTCCAGCCCTGTTTTTACTTTTTTTCAGAGCATGGACGAGGTGCGGCGGGAAGTGTTAGAATCCGCAAAGGCGCTTTATCAGAGCTATCTGAAGGAGGATATGGAGAATTCGGAGTTCCCGCCGTATAAAGCAAGCGGGATGGCGTATATCCGATTTGCCCGGGAGGAAAAGGAGCTCTTTAAATTGCTCTTTATGAGGGACCGCTCGCATGAAAAAATTGATGAAAGCGGAGAGGAAATAAAGCCTATAATTGAGCTTATACAAAAAAGCACGGGGCTGAATGAAGAAAGCGCGGAACGCTTTCATCTGGAGATGTGGCTATATGTTCATGGAATTGCGACAATGCTCGCCACTTCTTATTTAGAGTGGGATATGCAATTTGTCAGCCAGGTTTTGACGGACGCCTATTTTGGTTTAAAGCACCGTTTCTGCGGGGAGGAAAAGCATAATGGAAGCAATTAAAACGGAGGGGCTCATTAAAAAGTATAAGGATATTACAGCAGTTGATAAATTTAATCTAACCGTTGAACAGGGAGAGCTGTTTTCCCTGCTGGGAGTGAACGGGGCGGGGAAGACCACCGTAATTAAAATGCTCTCCTGCCTGACCAGGCCAACGGGCGGCGACGCTTTTATAAACGGCGGCAGCATTGTGTCCCAAACTAAGGAAGTAAAGAAAATAATCGGCGTTTCGCCGCAGGAAACGGCGGTTGCTCCCAATTTAACCGTTAAGGAAAATCTGGAGATGATGTGCGGCGTTCATGCCTTTTGCAGAGAGAAAAGGAAACAGAAAACGGCCGAGCTTTCGGTTCAATTCGGTTTGGAAAATATTTTGGGAAGAAAGGCGGGCAAATTGTCGGGCGGCTGGCAGCGCAGGCTGAGTATTGCGATGGCTTTGATCAGCGAGCCGCGTGTTTTATTTTTAGACGAGCCCACGCTGGGACTGGACGTGCTGGCAAGGAGCGAGTTATGGGATGTGATTTCATCCCTGAAAGGCAGAATTACAATTATACTCACGACGCATTATATGGAGGAGGCCGAGGCGCTTTCCGACCGTATAGGCATTATGAAAGACGGAGGGCTTCTTGCGCTGGGCACTGTTTCAGAATTGAAGGAGCGGGCGGGAACGGATAAATTTGAAGACGCCTTTATCAGAATTGTAAAGGAGGAAATAAGATGAAAACGCTGACTTTAAGCGTGCGAAATATAAAAGAGATTTTACGCGATCCGCTCACAATCATTTTCAGCTTGGGCTTTCCCGTTGTTTTGCTTTTGCTGCTTTCTGCAATACAGGCCAATATTCCCGTCAGCCTGTTTGAAATCCAGAGTCTTGCGCCCGGCATTACAGTATTCGGGCTTTCCTTTATGACGTTGTTTTCGGCTACTCTAATTGCCAAAGACAGGCAAAGCGCTTTGCTGCAAAGGCTTTATACTGCGCCTCTTACCGCAGCGCATTTCATTCTCGGATATGCTTTGCCCATTTTGCCCATAGCCCTGGGGCAGAGCGCTGTTTGCTATCTCGCCGCTATTATGCTTGGGCTGCCCGTAACTATGGGCATTTTGTATGCGATTGCCTTGATTGCGCCCGTTTCTCTGTTTTTTATTGCTTTAGGCCTGCTTTGCGGAAGTGTTTTTAATGTCAAGCAGGTGGGCGGAATATGCGGCGCGCTGTTGACAAATATCGCCGCCTGGCTTTCGGGCGTTTGGTTTGATCTTAAGCTCGTGGGCGGAGCATTTGAAAAAATTGCCTATTCGCTGCCCTTTGTTCACGCCGTGGAATTGGAAAGAGCTGTTTTGAACGCTGATTATGCAAACATTTTTCCGCATCTTTTTTGGGTGCTTGGCTATGCCGCTGTTGTTGTCATAGCCGCCGTGCTGCTTTTTCTGCGGCAAATGAAGGGCGGTAATTGAGGCCTATAAGTCTTGAGGGCGTGCATATATCAAAATCAGGGATTTATAAAATTAGAGATGGTTTTAAAAAAGAGCCGCGGATGCGGCTTTTTTTCATTTGGGGTATTGACTTGGATATAAGGGGCATGGTAAGATAAGGTAAGAAATATGTAAGCAAGGCGGGAGGCAGAGAAGAGGATCGGGAAATAGGAGGCAGAGATGAAAAAGACGGGAACAATAGCGCTGATCTGCGCGCTGGCGCTGAGCCTGATGAACGCGCCTGCCGCAGGGGCCTGGGCGGTTTTGCCCGACGGGGGAACGCCTGGGCATGGGGTTCATATGGCGCAGGGGGAGCAAACGGCTGCCGTTGAAGAGGATACGGGGCTCCTTTATGAAGATGAGGAAGCGTTAAGCCGGCTTCTGGGGGAATTGCCGTCCACCATAACAGAAGCGCAGGCGGAAGAAGCAGGGCATATATTAAGGCTTAAGGAAGAAGAGCCGGATTTAAACACGGTCATATTTCAGAACAGAGACGGCACGCGCACGGCATATCAATACGCATATCCAGTAAAATACATAGAAAACGGAACAATCAAAGATAAGAGCAACAGAATAATCAGTTCGGATAAAGCAGGGTACGCCTATGAGAACGAGGCGAACGAGATAAAGACATATTATCCTGAGAGACTGGGCAATAAAGGAGCGCGGCTGGAATACGGGGGCTACGCAGTGGAACTGATGCCTCAAATCAGAGGGGGCGGGGCGGCGTACAGCCTCTTTGGAGGGGGGAGCCTTCAGGCGGCGCAGGTGATAGAGGAAATAACGCCGGCGGCGGACGGAGTGCATTATTCGGGAGCGCTTGGGGCGGGAGCGGCCTTAAGATATACGCCCACGCTCACGGGATTTAAGGAGGATATCATACTTTCCAGCTATCAGGGAGAGAATGAGTTTTCCTTTGTGCTGAAGACAAACGGACTGCTTCTGGAAGAGACAGGAGGGAACTGGTATTTAATAGATGAAGATACGGAAGAAGCAGTTATAGAGCTGGGAGAAATATATATATACGACAGCTTCAGCGGGATAACGGCAGGGGCCGAGGGCGGAGAGAACGTGCATGAGACATACGGAGAGCTGGGCGCGGAAGAGATAGAGCGCGGGGAGGAATATATAATAACGGTAACCGCGCCGGAAGAATATCTGGAGGCGGGGAGCACAGTATATCCGGTATATATAGATCCAACGTTCAATGTGGTGAGCACATACATTCAGGATACGCACATATCCTCCGGCTACCCGGGGAACAATTACAATACTTCGGCGCTGTTGAATCTGGGCTACGGCTCCAGCTCAAAGAGCACCCGGATACTGAGCAGAATTACTTCGCTGTCCAACGGCATTCAGCAGCCGGGATGGGAGCTTGGAGTTCAAGTGGACAGCGTTATTTATCATATGTACTGCACCAGCAGCTACACCAGCAATCCGTATGTGGACGTATATAGAGCGGGGGCAAGCTGGAGCACGACGGGGGCTACATGGAGCAATGCGTCCAGCAGCACATATTCCGGGGCGGTATTGCTCTCCAGCACGCAGGTGGGCAATAAGGGCTGGTATGAATTTGATATAACCGGAGCATATAATTATTGGCTGACGCCGGGAATGACAAATAACGGTTTGCTGTTCAAGATGCGGGTGGAGAGTTCAACGGAGAATTACTGGCGCCAGTTTGCGTCGGCGACATATTCGGATTCCAGCAAGCTGCCCTATCTGACGGTGGTGTATAACGAGCCTGTAAGCATAGAGATTAATCCATATTCCATGCGGCTTTATATGGGGGAGAGCTATAGGCCGGCAATAAGCGCGACGCCGTCAGGCGCCGCCCTGGGCGTGGCTTATTGGTCCAGCAGCAATACGAGCGTGGCAAGAGTGAACAGCACGACGGGAGAAATAACGGCGGTAGGAGCGGGCACAGCCACAATAACGGTGACGATATATACCGGCGTGACAACGGCGACGGGGAGCTGTTCAGTCTCGGTGTTTTCAGGGACGCCTCCGGCAGTGATGGGGGAGGTATACCATATCTTTAACGCCAACAGCACAAAGCCTATAAGCCCGCGGGAAGGGAACGTAACGGATAACGGGCAGGTGGCGCAGGAGAGCTATAGGCCTGCAAGCGCGGGCTATCAGAAGTGGGAAGTAATACGGCTGTTTAACGGATATTATGTAATCCGTTCGGCGCAGAACAGCAATATGGCTCTGAGCGGGGCGGGAACATTGCTGAAGCTGAGCAATATAGGCGGAAGCAACAATTATTCGGATGTGCCTATGGAGGCGCAATGGACGCTTTCGGGGAGCGCGGGCTCAGAATTGAATCTGACGGCGCGCAGCTCGGGCAAGGGAATATGCATAGAGGGAGACACAGTCTGGGCGGGCGAGAACATAATAATGGGGAGCGTAGGGAGCAAATCCAAAGGCTTTCTGTTTATCCGCCCTGGTGATTATGTTCCCACAACGGGAGTGAGCCTGCAAAATCCTATTTATCTGCTTAAGAACGGGAATTATATCTGCATGCCTCAGATAACGCCCAGCAACGCGACTTTTAGGCGAGTAATCTGGTCGTGGGAGGGGAGAGGCAGCGGCTCGGAAACGGATATAACTATGCAGAATTACGCCTGGGGTACAAGCACGGCCTCATATACGGGCACGATAGTTACGGGAATAAACGAAGGAGTAACCTGGCTGCGGGCATATTGCTCGGACACCAATTACAA
>QALW01000017.1 GCA_003150515.1 Selenomonadales bacterium
AAGGACAGCACCTTTGTGCTGGATTTTGTCAACAGCGCGGAGGATATTCAAAAATCCTTTGCAACCTATTATGAATGGACTGTTCTTGAAAGGGCGACCGATCCAAATGTGCTGTATGACCTTAAAAACACGCTGGATGCGTACAGGATATATACCGCAAGCGAAGTGGAATATTTTGCCGAATTATTCTTTTTTGCTGATGAACAAAGCGCTGTCTCAATGGGTAAGCTGTCATCGGCTCTTATCCCAGCGCATGACCGATATTTAGCGGCAAGTGATGAGGACAGCAATGTTTTCAGAACAACGCTTGCAAGATTTAACCGCATTTACGGCTTTATTTCACAGGTTTGCCGTATGTTTGACCGCGAACTGCATAAGTTCAGTATTTACGCAAAGTTCCTATACAAGGTACTTCCTAAAGAGAAGGGTCCATTTATAACCTTGGACGATAAGATATTAATGGAATACTATCGTTTGGAAAAGGAGTTCGACGGCTCTATCTCCTTGGAAGGAAGCGAGGGCGGTCTTGGCAGTATCAAAGGCGAAGCGGGAGCAAATGTGAAAAAGTCAAATGCTCTGACAGAGATCATTGCTTCGATCAATGAAAAATACGGTACAGAGTTTACCGAGATGGACAAGGTGTTGGAGCAGATTCAAAATGATTTTCTCGCGGATGATACGCTTGTCAGGTTTGCGCAAAACAATGATGAGACAATGTTCGGACTGAAATTTGAGCAGGAATTTGAGAATATCGCTGCGCAGCGTTACGAGCAGAACGACGCATTTTTTATTCGTATGTTTCAAGACTCAGATGTTATGAAATCTGTTGTTGAAATGCTGAAACCTATTATCTATCGAAAAATGAGAAAGAAAAAGTAATATTTATCTTCAATAGGAGGTGAATCAATGAAAGTGCGCAATACGCCAGTTGCAAAACCGTTACGGAGATTATCACGGATCTAAATGCAGGGCAGATTAAAACCTCACTCGGCAAGGCTTTTAACCAGAACAGTCTGCATCGCCTATTGAAAAAATGGTATATCGGATATTACATTTACAAGGATATCGAAACTCCCAGTGGTATGCCCCGAATCATAGATGATGAACTATTTGAACGGGTACAGCGTATGCTTTACCGCAATAAGAAATCTCCTGCTAGTTCTCGTGGCCAAGAGGAATATATGCTCATCACTAAACTGTTCTGTGGTTATTGCAAAGAAATGATGATTGGCTACGGCGGCACTAGTAAGTCCGGCAAGACGTACCACTACTATGCCTGCAAGAACGCAAAGAAAAAGCTGTGCAACAAAAAGGTTGTCAGTAAGGAGTTTGGTCGTATCGTTAATTAGTGTTATAGGATGCTCATTGATAGTAACATAAAAAGAATTGCCGCCGAGGTTGCCAAAGTCTGCAAGGCAGATATGGACACAGCGACAATAAAACGAATTAAGGTCGCTATTCAGGAAACCAATGTTGCCGTTGAAAACCTCTGGCAGGCTTTGGAATACGGTCAGTCAGTTGATATGATAACCGAGCGTATCAACAAGCGTCAGCAGAAAAAGAAGTCTCTGGAGGAATAGCTCGCCTTAGAGATAAGCAAACAGTTTATCCTTAGTAAGCAAGATGTTATTGCCTTCCTGTACAAAATCAAAAATGTCAATCTAAATGACATACACAGACGGAGCAGCTTAATTAACATCTTAGCGCTATCTATCTCTTTGATGGCAAGTTCAGAATCATACTTAACGGTAGCGAAAAGCCTATTGAAATTGATGATGTACTTATTGATGAAGTTAACGACTATTTTAATGGCTTAAATCAAGTAAAATCGGGGTGTTCACACTTGGTTGCGGTTGCTCCGCCAACGATGTGTCGTCGCAGATAAATTGCGCACCTTATTTTTGAGGTGGGGTTTGTGTCTGTGCTGAAACGGATATCTTCTTTATTAGTATAATTTACAGTAAGCAAAGTCGAACCTTCTCTTTCATTAGAGGCGGGTTAGAAATTGTCTATCTCATATAAAAAAGAAAATGCTATATCTATTTTCATTATCAACAATTAAGTGTATAATAATTAAAATATAGCAAAAACAAGATCTGGGAGTGAGTGTATTGAATCAAGGATATGTTTATATATTAATAAACGAATCATATATTAATCTTATTAAAATAGGTAGCACTTCATTTAAATCAGAGGATAGAGCTAAGCGATTGTCTGCAACTACGGGTGTACCTACTCCTTTCAAGGTTGCATTTGAGATGTTTGTAGACAATTGTAAAGAGTTTGAAAAAGAGATACATAAAAGACTTGCAGATTATCGTGTTAACCCAAACAGAGAATTTTTCAGATTTCCTTTACATAAAACCATTGAACTAATGTATAAATTAAAAGAGGAAAAAGAGGTTTTGAATACAATTGACAATCAATATGAGGCTATAGACATTACAAAAGAATTAAAACAAAAATACTTAAATGGTATAGAAGCAACTATTAATTCATTAAAGTTATTTCAAACGAATGAAAGGGTTTATTTTGAGATTACGAAAGACAACTATATAGGTGATTATTTAAAAGATCAAATAATTAAGCGTACTGATCTAGGTTTTATATGTGATTGTGATCCAGATGATTTAACATTTAACGTGAAGTCCTCAATAACAAAAAATGTACAGTTGTTTTTAAAGTTAGATAGTCATACTATGGTAAATTGCTTTGATGAAATATTTACTGAGGAGAAAAGGAATGAATTATGGGAATTATATCAAAAGGAAATAGTCAAGCCCCGATATAAGTAAGTATTTATATTTTAATATATTATATACCCGTTTTATTGAGTCTACAAACCACCTTGTCACAGCAAAACCGCCGACGAGGCAGAAAATTTTTGTTTTTGATATGGAATGGCCCATCAATTGAAAGCACCAGTGAGATTTGAATGCAGTATGGACGTCAATGGTGTTTTTGCTGTAAAGCTTTATTTCATGCGGAGTCTCGCAGTTTAAATTATTGCTTTTGAGTCGGACACAAAAAGGGGAACTTTCCAAAATAAGAAAGTCAACTGATGAAATTGGTGGCTCTTAATACTTGAGTTTAGTCCGTATTTGCTCATAATGGCGCATTTTTTCTGCAATATTTAGCTTCCCGGTCCGCCAGTGTCTTATATAGATTGCTTTTTAACATCATCTATAATACAATATAATTGCAAGTAAATACAAATGGAGTATTATATGGTTTTAAAAGGTATAATCATATGGATATAGAAAAAACAATGATTCTGGTTAAGGGTGAAGATAAGACGGAATCAATTATTGATTTTGTCCTGGGTATTTGCGATGGAAAGATACAAATAACATATTCTGATGGACGTTCGTATCTTTATAATGAAGCTAATGTGGTGGTTCTGGAAAATCCAAAAAGTTTAAGCTTGAATGGAAGGGCCGCCTATGTTAATGGAGTTCCCGTTTATGAACCTCGGCTCATACTTGATTTCAAAGGCTATATTCGTATTATTCAAAAAAGCAATACTTTTCAAACGATACGGTCCGACGAACTATTACTTGTAGAAGATGCTTCGTCTTCTGAAAATGCTCAACAAATCTTAACGTATTTACGCGAAATTTCTAAATACACAGCAAACGATTTAACTGAAGAAGCATTTTTAAAGCAGGAGATGGATCAATTAACCTTTGTGCATCCTGAGAGTGTGCTTGGACGGTATTTGAATCAACAATCTGTTGAAGGCAGAACTCCCTCTATGAATGGCATTATTTTCCCATTCCGTTTTAATCTAAGCCAGAAAGCTGCGTTGGAAAATGCTCTTGCCTATTCTATATCTGTGATTGAGGGACCGCCAGGTACAGGGAAAACGCAGACGATTTTAAACATTCTTGCCAATCTGATTATTCAGGGGAAAACCATGGCGGTGGTTTCCAACAATAATGAGGCGGTTAAGAACGTCATTGAAAAAATGGAGAATAAGGGGTATGGTTTTCTCACTGCATTGTTGGGCAAAAAAACAAATCAGGACGCATTTTTTGCCAATCTGCCCGTGCCTGATATGGACGAATGGAATTGCGCGGAAGATAAGAGAGAACTTATTCAGATCATTGAAATGCTAAATGTGCGGCTTAATGAACTATTAAAGATAGACAGAAGACGTGCGCAGCTTAAACAAGAACTTCAGGCCTGGCAGCTGGAACAGGAGCATTTTAACGAGTACTACAGCCGTCAGGATGTCGTGGAAATTGGGAAGCTTCCCATGCTAAGGGCAAATTCAGATCGGATTATTTCATTTCTTGCGGAAACCTCTTTGGCAAAGGAACGAGAGTATAATGAAAAGTTGATATATAAATTGAAAATGTTTTTAAAATATAGAGGAGCATTTCGAAAACTTCAGCAGCAGGAGACTTCGGTATTACTATTGCTTGAGCAATCCTTTTACCAAAAGCAAATTCAAAAGCTGGAGAAAGCTATTGCGGTATTAGAAAATCAGTTGAACGGTGCGTCGTTTGACGCATTGCTTGAACAACATCAGCAATATTCTGAAAAGTTATTTCGCAAATGTCTGTATGAAAGTCATAGTGTGTTGCCCAAAGGCGGCTTTACTAAAAAGAATTTTAAGGCCAGATTCAAGCAGTTTATTGAAACTTATCCCATTATTCTCAGCACGACTCACGCTTTACGCCGATCTATTCCTCAGAATTATTTGCTCGACTATGTCATCATGGATGAAGCGTCGCAGGTGGACTTGATTACCGGCGTGCTGGCTTTTTCCTGTTGCCGCAATCTGATCGTGGTGGGTGATATAAAACAGCTCCCGCAAATAATAGATGCAAAAATTGAGCCTAAGCTGAAAAACGCATCGCCTGCCCCTGTATACAATTATTTTAAACACAGTATTTTATCCTCTGTGATCGGTTTATATGGCGATAGTCTGCCGCGCGAAATTCTTCGAGAGCATTACCGTTGTCATCCGCAAATCATTGAATTCTGCAACCAGAAATACTATGAAGGCAAATTAATCCCTTATACAAATCCCAGTTTGTCACAGACCCCGCTGGTACTTTACAAAACGGCCGAGGGAAACCATATGCGCAGGGTTACGCAAGGGGAGAAACAAGGGACGTATAATCAGCGGGAATTGGATGTAACGATTGAAGAAATCCTGAAGAATCCTGACCTGGCAACTGAGAATAGTAAAATCGGTTTTGTGACGCCTTACCGAAAACAGGCCAATGCAGCCGGCAGTCTGATGCCCGACGGTATCCAAAGCGATACTGTACATAAATATCAGGGGCGGGAAAAAGATTTAATAATATTATCTACTGTATTGGACAGTTCTTGGCAGGGACAGCAAGGTATGAATTTTGTAGACGACCCCCACATGGTGAATGTGGCAGTATCCCGCGCAATTAAGCAATTTGTACTGGTTACTGATCACGATCTTTTTTATAAAAAGGGAAAGGATATCGGCGATCTGATTCGTTATATGCAGTATAGTACGCTGGATGAAAATGTAATTGAGAGTCAGGTTGTATCGGTTTTTGATTTGTTGTATAAGCAGTATTCCCGCAAGCTGCTCCCTTTGAAAGCAAAAATGGATCCAAAAGCGCGTTATCAGTCGGAGGAAGCGCTCCGCGTGTTGCTGGAAGAAATCCTTATGCTGCCGGAATATAATCGTTTCAGCTATACTCGGGGCGTGCTATTGCGCAATTTGATCAATTCGGTAGATTTGCTCATAGACGAAGAATTGGCTTACGTTAATAACCGGGCCTCTTTAGATTTTGTCGTTTATTATAAGCAGGATAAGTCCTGTAAATTAGTGATTGAAGTGGATGGCTTTGCTTTCCATGAAAATAGACCGGAGCAGCTTAAGCGCGATGCGCTGAAAGACTCCATTCTGAAGAAATATGAGATTCCTCTTCTGCGGCTTGCAACTAATGGCAGCGGCGAGCAAGAGCGTATCATTCAGGCTTTGAAATAATATTCTTGTTTTAATATAGACAATACAATCAGAGTACAATGCGCCGCAGAGGCGGGAGATTTTCCGTTTTACTGCGTTGTCGTCCTTGAAATACTCCAGTATTTCTGCGTCCTGCCGCCTTGAAAAGACGAAAAATCTCCCGCCTCTGCGGTCGAAGATTTTTGCGGAGAATGCCCGTCGATGGCCGCGAGGCGCACAGTCGAAAACATACCGGGGGTATTTTGAGGACTGGGCAACAAAGCGGACGCGGCGGGCATTCCCGCAAAAACGCATTATAC
>QALW01000028.1 GCA_003150515.1 Selenomonadales bacterium
GGGTGGGGGTGGAGGGCGGCTGCGGCCGGCAGGCCGCGGTCGCTTAAGCGGCGCCGGCTTTTTGCGCTGAAAAAGCGCAGAAAGCCGGCCTGCGCATTATATGCGCAGGCGCCGGGCCGGCAAAACCGGTCCGGCGCGCCGCCCGCCCTCTGTTTCAGATAAATTAATTCCCTTTAATCTTAACCCGGCCAATATGTCTCATCTAAGACCAAAATCCTCATTTTTATAACTGCCGGCTTTATCCTCGCGCGCTGAACGTCCCATATATTTTTTATAAAGCCGGCTTAAATAATGCTGATTTTCAAAACCAGTCTGCTCCCCCGCTTCCTTAAGGCTGATGCCCCTGTCCTGCATAAGTTCCCTAACCTTGCCCAGCTTAGCGGTATTTATATATTCTATAATGGTTTTGCCCGTATAGGTTTTAAAAATTTTCCCCAGGTATCCGGCGCTTATGCCCACGTGTCCGGATAGATCTTCTATTGATATGCGCTCGTCAATATGCACTGATATGTAATTAACCGCTCTGCGGAAATACATTGATGTGCCGTCCCCTATAACGCCTGCGCTCTGAACTGCGCTTTTTTCTGTAAGCGCGGCAAGCAAAAGCATAAAAAAGCCCGTGCATTCGATATCCCTGCCTGCCCGCAGGCTTATGCGCGCCTGTATTAATTTTTCAAACAGTCCCAGAATGTCCGCGTCTTCCTTAACATACATACTATCGGGCAAAATTATATATTTATTTCTCTCAGGCCCGTCCAGGAGCCAGTTTTTAATCTCGTCCGAATCGCATTTGCTGCAATTGTATTTTACGCGCACCCCCACGGCCCAATGCCTGTGCAAAGGCTCGCGGCTAAAACACCTTTCCCCCTCCTTGCGCAAATGCGTCCCTATCGTGCCCGGCGTTCTTGCCTGCGAATATCCGCCCTCTCTCAGCACGTTAATTCCGCCCCGTTCTATATAACTGAGCTCAATATAATCCTCCTGAGGCATAAAGGATAAATCATAGTGCCGGGTTTCATATGTATGCGCAAAAAGGATTTCGGCCTGTGATTTTAATTCTATTATATAATACATTATCTATTTCCTCCTCTTAAAATTATATTGCAATAGTGCATATTTTTCAATATAGTTTATATACTTTTTTCATCAACGGCTATACAATATAATCAGATTAAAAAGCTTTCAGGAGGCATAGATATGGAATATTTTGTTGCTCTTAAGCAGGAAGTAGACGCCATGCCCGAAGGACAGCCCAATATGAGAACGCTCTTAATGGCCAAAGGTTACAGAAAAGGCTATGATTTGCCCGTAACCACGGCGCGCGCGCTGGCCTTTAAGGAATTGCTCTCCTTTCCTAAACACATCTATAAAAACGACCTTATTGCCGGCTCTCTGCGCGGCATCTTCGCCCCCCAGGCAGAGCAGGCTCAGCTTGATTACTGCCAGGGCATAATAAACAGCTACGGCTCAAACTATTTCGTTACCAACGCGGACCATTTCGCGCCTGACTATGAAAGGCTCCTGATATCAGGGGTGCCCGGAATGCTGGAGGAAATTGAACTCTCTCTTATAAAGCATCAGGGCGAGCAAAAAAAAGAAATCAATCTTACCGCCATGCGCACATGCCTTACAGCTTTTAAAGATTATATTCTGGATTATGCGCGGGCCGCGCGCGAAAACGGGCAAATGCAGATCGCGGAAAACTGCAGTTTTATCGCGTCCAATCCTCCGCAAAGCTTTAATCAGGCCCTCCAGCTTGTATGGCTGCTCCATTCAGCCTTCGTTCTGGAAGGGCGCTACGCTATGGCTCTGGGCCGAATAGACCAATATCTCTATCCTTATTTTGAAAGGGATATCGCCAGCGGCAGCCTGAACGAGCAAAAAGCCGTTCTATTGCTGGCCAGCGTATTTTATAAAATAAAGGAATGCAGATATTTCGGCGCGGACGATGTGGTCAATATCTGCATAGCCGGTCTTCGTCCGGACGGCTCGGGCGGCGTCAACCGCCTCAGCCACTGCGTGCTGGAGGCTGTAAAACTATGCAATATTCCCGGCCCTAATCTTTCAGCGCGCATTTATCCAGAAATTCCCGACGATTTTTTAGACCATTGCCTTCAGGTGATTGGCACAGGCCTCGGCTATCCGGCTTTGATGAACGATGAAATAAATATCCCCGCCCTGCAAAGATACGGCTATGCTCTGGAGGACTGCCGCAATTACTGCATGGTGGGCTGCATTGAAAATTTTATACCCGGAAAGCAGCCGCCCTGGACGGACGGGCGGTACAACGCGCCGCGCTGCATTGAATTTGCGCTTAATCAGGGCCGTTCCTTTCAGAACGGAATTCAATATGGAACGGAAACGCCCCCGGCGGAGGAAATAAAGGATATGAACGCCTTTATGGAAGCGCTTAAAACCCAAATGAAATTCGCCGCATCCGAATATATGATGAGATTTCTTACCGAAAACAACCGTTACAACAGGGACAATTACACCCAGCCCTTTTTAAGCTGCTTCTGTTACGACTGCATTGGCCGCGGCCTGGATATAAATCAGGGCGGAGCCTTTTATCCCTCAGCGCACGGCGCGGCCTGCATGGGAGTAGGCACGGTAGCCGATTCCCTGGCCGCAATAGAATGGGCGGTCTTTGATAAAAAGCTGCTGAGCCTGCCTCAGCTCAGAGACGCGCTGAAAGGCAATTTTCAAAACAATGAAAACCTGCGTCTCCAACTCTTAAGCGCGCCTAAATACGGAAACAATCTCGAATACGCAGATAAATATGCGCGCTGGTATGTTATCTTTACCTCCGAATTATTCAGCCGATATCATACGCCCGACGGCGGCGCCGTATATACTGCCATGGCGGCCAACGTGCAGAATATCAACGCCGGCTGGGAAATAGGCGCCACTCCCGACGGCCGAAAGAGCGGCGAGCCCATAAGCGACGCGGCCTCTCCCATGCACGGCATGGACAAAAACGGGCCTACGGCGGTTATAAATTCCATTTCCAAGCCCGACTATACCCTTGTCGGAACAGGCTCGGTTATAAATCAGAAATACAGCCCGGATATTTTCGCCAGCGATAACAAGCGCGCCAAGCTGCTGGCTCTTATAAAAACCTATTTTAAAAAGGGCGGCCAGGAGCTTCAGATTAATTCAGTATCCAGGGAAATATTGGCCGACGCTATGGAGCATCCCGAAAAATATCCCAGTTTAGTCGTTAGGGTATCGGGCTTCAGCGCATATTATATTACCCTGGGTAGAGACGTCCAGGAGGATATTTTAAAAAGGACTGAGCATCTTTGAAAAATAAGGCGTTAATAAGCGATATTCAGCATTTTTCCCTGGGGGACGGGCCGGGCATACGCACAACGGTATTTTTTAAAGGCTGCAATCTTTCCTGCCTATGGTGCCATAATCCCGAGAGCATTTCCTCCGGGCCCGAACTGCTCTTTTTTGAGCGCCTGTGCAGCAGATGTTCACGCTGCGCTTTAATCTGCCCATGCCATCAAATAGTTGAAGGCAGACATCTTTTCCGCCGTGAAAAATGCGTGTCCTGCGGCAAATGCGCGCAATTCTGCCCTTCGGGCGCATTAAAATTATATGGAAAAAGCATGAGCGCGGAAGATATAATGGAGGAAATATTGCAGGACGAGGAATTCTACTTCCAGTCGGGCGGCGGAGTTACCCTTTCGGGAGGCGAGCCTTTGCTCCAGGCCGAATTCTGCGCCCTGCTGGCCCAGGAATGCCAAAAACGCGGTATACCTGTTATAATAGATACCGCCGGAAGCTTAAGCTATGCTCAGTTTGAAAAGGTTCTCCCCTTTATAACCGGAGTTTATTTGGATCTTAAGGGAGACTCTTCTCAAAAAATGCTGGAACAGACGGGCGCAAAGCTTGAGCTGATTCTGGATAATTTAAGCCGGCTGATCAAGGATAAAATAGACGTTACCGTCCGCATACCCGTCATTCCCGGATATAACGACACCCCTCAAAGCGCCGTTAAGTCGGCGCAATATATTAAGGCATACGGCCCGGCGCCGGTCAATCTCATTCCCTTTCACAGGCTGGGCAGCCAGAAATATGCCGCTATGGGAACTAATTATGCTTATTCTCAAATTCCCCCTTTGGCCCCGGACAGGCTTGAACAACTGCTGAAAATTTATACAAACGCCGGCCTGGAAGCGGAAATTATGAAATAAAGCCTAATATGCTCCAATGTGCATTTAAGCATATAATTAAATACTATAATACATAAAGCATTTGAAAGGAAGGATTTTTATGAAAACAGGAAAAGCTGCAATTTTAACGGCTGTGGACACGCCTTTTGAGATCAGGGAATACCCCATCACCCCGCCTCAGCCGGGAATGGCTCTGCTTAAAATGGAAGCCAGCGGCATATGCGGAACGGATATACATATATATCACGGCAAGATACCTATGGAGCTTCCCAAAATGATAGGACACGAATTTATTGGACGGATTGAACAGATTTCCCCCGAAGATTCAGAAAAATACGGCCTCTCCATCGGGGACAGCGCCATAGTGGACATCGCCTGTCCCTGCGGGGAATGCCCTCTCTGCCTGGAAGGAGACGACGCCAACTGCATTAATATGGGAGTGACCAACGGCGGAAATCCCGAAAACGCGCCTCACTTCTTCGGAGGTTACGGCCAATACAGCTATGCCCCCATTAAAAATCTGATTAAGCTTCCTAAGGAGCTGGACGCAGTAATGGCCGGCGTTTACGCCTGCGCCGGGCCGACGGTAATCCATGCGTTCGAACTGGCCAAAAGAGCCAACTGCCAGCTGAATAAGGCTAAAATAGCCGTTGTGCAGGGATTAGGCCCCGTGGGAACTTTTGCCGTGCTTTATATGGCTAAATTGGGCATAAAGCATATAATCGCTTTAACCACCGGCAGCAACAAGCAGCGGGAAGAACTAGCGCTCAAGCTGGGAGCTCACGAGATAATCAATCTGGACGAGATAAGCCAGGAGCAGCTTCTGGCGCATATTAAGGATATAAGCGGCGGCCTGGGCGCAGATTTGGTTTTTGAGGCTTCGGGCAGCATACGCGCCGTCCCCGCGGGCATGGAAATGCTGCGCAACAGAGGCGTATATCTCATACCCGGGCAATATTCCAACAGCGGCAAGGCGGAAATTTCTCCTCAGCTTATTACGTTTAACGCCCTGCATATGATAGGCTCCTCTCAATATTCTCTCTCGGACGTGGAGACATACCTTTCATTCCTGCATAATAACCCGGATATGCATAAAACCATAGCCTCTCTGGCAAGCTGCTACAAGCTGGAGGATATAAACAAAGCCTTTGAAGACGCTATGGCGGGCCGAAACATAAAAACAATGCTTATCGGATAGATTTCAGACCGTCTGTTTATACCAAGCGCTTTCATCCGCGCAGGGAGGGGCTAAGGGCCCGGGGGCGGCGTTTGGCAGGCTAAAGCCTGCGGGGCCGAGCTTTGCTCGGCCTGCGGCCGAAGGCCGCCAAACGCCGCCCCCGGGCCCTTAGCCCCTCCCTGCGCGGATGAAATTTTCCTCTCCGTTAAAAAACAAGCCGCTAATTGTGCGCTTTAAAGTATTGTGCTATAATATTAATATCTTTATAATCTTGAACGGCTGGGGAAGCAGAAAATGAATTTATTTAAACCCCGCTCATATTTTTCTTTCAGAGAGCTTTCGAGCGGACGCTGTTTTTTATACTGCCTGATTTCAGGAGCGTCAACAGGTCTCTGCGTCTCTGCGCAGCAGGTTTGGTTTTTATGCTTTCTGACTCTTATTCCGTTTATATATATAATGCTTTGCGTAAAACATTCAGCCCGCAGGCAATTTTTTTGCTCCCTCGGATTTTTTGCAGCCTATTATACGCCTGTGCTGCTATGGCTTTACACTCTTACGCGAGTGCTTTCGGACGATGTTTCCCCCATAATCGCTTTCCTTATAATGACGCTTGCGCTTATTTTGATTCTATTGGTGCTCTGCACTCTTTCCTCTCTTTGCCTGCTGCCTTTAAAATGGCTGGCCCGCCCCTCCTTTTCAGGATTATTTATTTTTGCCTCCCTTTTTATTCTTGGAGAAATCATACCCGAATATATGGGCGAATTATCCTTCCCCTGGATACGCCTTAGCAATGCTGCGGCGGCGTGCACGCCTTTTATTCAATCCGCTTCTCTTTTCGGAAGCCTTTTTATCAGCCTGATAATATTATCAGCTTCGGGCTTTATAACCCTCGCTTTATATAATCTTCCGCGCAAAAAGCGCGGAGCGGCCATATACGCTCTGGCCGCTTTGACTATTATTTCCGCCAATCTGCTTTACGGCGCTTTAGCTCATATTCCTCAGACCTCCTCCAAAACAGAAGTATTATTAGTGCAGGGCAATTATTCGGATTCTAAAAAATGGCGGGAGGATCTTAATTCAACATACGAACGCTATAAAACCTTAACTCTAAACGGACTGAACGCCCAAACGCGCATAGTGGTATGGCCCGAAACAGCCATAACCACAATCCTGGACGAACAGCCCTGGCTGAAGGACAGCCTTAAAGATTTAGCAACTCAAAACAACATCACGATAATTACGGGCGCTTTTGATTCCCAGTTGAGCCCGGACGGGCAAAAAGAAATCTATAACGCTCTATACGTCATAACTCCGGACGGAAATATAAGCGAACCTTATTACAAACAAGCGCTTGTTCCCGTAGGGGAATTTATTCCCTTTGAAAAAGCGGTTGCGCTCATTCTGCCCTGGCTCAGCGAACTGCGGGCTCTGGAGGGCACATATTTTCCCGCCTCTTTCGGCTCTGAAAATATGCTCTTTGATACGCCCGACGGAAAAATAAGCGGCATAATCTGCTATGAATCCATAATTCCGCATATAGCGCGGGAGCAATCCGCAATGGGCAGCGAGCTGCTGGTTATGATAACCAACGATTCCTGGTTCGGCACATCCGCCGCCCTCACTCAGCATTTAGCTCACGCGCAGATGCGCGCCGTTGAAAATGGAAAATATCTACTGCGCGCCGGCAACACAGGCATTACCGCAATAATTTCCCCGTCCGGCGAGATTATTTCCAGGCTGCAAACAGATACGGCCGGCTCGCTTAACGGGACGGTGAGCATGATTTCTGAGCGCACTCTTTATTCCCGCATAGGAGATTTAATCCTTCTGCCCGGCCTGCTTTTTACTCTATATGCGGCCGCTTGCAGCATATATGAACATATAAAATTCAAAAAAACGCAATAGTTCTGAAATGCTTGCCGGGAAAATTCGCTTTATTTTTCACAGATATTCTGGTATACTATTACAGTAGCTTTTTAAGGGCGAAATAATTTCCCCTTTTACACTACATAATAAAGGACGTTTTCAGATGCTTCATATAATAGCCAATCCGCTCTCGGGCGGAGGAAAGGGAAAAGAAACAGCCGTTCTTATTGAAAATGAGTTAAATCGAAGAAAGATTCTTCATATATTGGAATATACTCAATACCGCGGACACGCTCTTGAACTGGCGCGCAGGGCCGCGCTTTCAGACGCGGAGGCCATAGTGGCTCTGGGCGGAGACGGCACCTTTTTCGAAGTGCTTAACGGTATGGCCGGAATTGATAAGCCGCTTGGACTTATAAGCGCAGGAAGAGGGAATGATTTTATCCGCTCGGCGGCAATTTCCCCCGAGCCCATTAAGGCTCTGGAGACCATTCTTTCAGGCAATACCCGCAGAATAGACTGCATAAACATTAACGGCACCCGCTGCCTGAACGTCGCCGGGACCGGTTTGGACGTGGATATTCTTATGCGCGCCAATAAATACAAGGCCCGGCTCAAGGGCGGATTTTCCTACTATCTGGCGCTTATAGTCTCCCTTATGGTATTCCCTTTCAGGCGTTTTGCTTTTATCCCGGACGATGGCGAAAAACGCGTCGAGGAGGGGCTCATGGTATCCCTGGCTAACGGCAGAAGCTGCGGCGGAGGCCTCAAGGTAGCGCCCGAGGCCGCTTTGGACGACCAATACATAGATTTTGTAATTATAAAAAAATGCTCCCGCATAAAGCTGCCCTTTCTGTTTATCAGATTCCTGAAAGGCCGGCTGCTGGAACTGAAAAACGTCGAACTGCACCGCTGCAAGAAAATCCAATTAAGCGTAGAGCCCGCGCTGCCGGTAAACGTAGACGGAGAACTTCTGGACGCGCTGCCCCTGGAGGCTCAAATCATCCCCCAGGCAATAACTATTTTCACCCCATAACGGAGGCCGGCAAAGAAAATGCGTACCTACATCCGCAGAAGACGCAAGCGTAATATATTTAAAAAATGGCTTATACCCTGCATATTAATCATAGCGGTAATTGTTACGGCATGCGTTCTCATTTTTCGCCCCCGGCCTTATCAGCAGCTGGGGAACGAGATTATAAAGCTTAACATACCGGGCAGTTCGCAGATATGCCCGTTTGCTTCAGGCGCGGCTTATATTGACGCCGAGACGCAGAGCCTGCATTTTATAGACCAGGCGGGCGAAGAAACATGGGGCTTTACAAACGCCGTACCCGAAATGAACATGGCCTCCTCTTCCAGCAGGCTGGCCGTATATATTTCTACCAAACTGCAAATGCTGGATAATTCAGGCAATGTAGTTTTCACGGCCAATTATCAATACCCCATTCAAAAAATGGCGGTTGGCAATACTGTAAGCGCTATGCTGCAATATACGGGCGACAGCGCGCGCCAAGTGCTTGTAATTGATAATAACGGCCAGACTCTGGACACCTTAACCGAGCCTTCAGGACAAAACATAATCAATTTCGGCATTTTCGGGGAAAACGGTTCGGGCGTATGGATTATTACTCTGGATCATTCATCCATAACTCCCTCCTATCGGTTTTTCACCTACCGCTACGAGGAACAGAAACGCATAACCGTAAGCTACGCCGACGACGGCCAGGCGCTATACAAGCCCGTTTTCTATTCCTCTTCCATAGCCCTTATAGGCAGCAGCGAAATAGTGGGAATTGATTATACCGGCGCCGTGCTATACCGTACGCGCGCTAACGGCTATGAAATGAACAGCCCGGACACGGGCACGGATATGCTGCTTTTAAGAACCGGGGCGGACGGACAGCGCGCGCAGGCTTCCAATGAGATTATCTGCGTTTCCAATACCGGAGAATCCCTTAAGCTTTTTTCAGACGAAAAGATTTTAGGCGCGTATTCAACTGAAAAATACTACTACATATTTGCCCAAAACAATATGTTGAGATATGATAAGGGCAATATGAAGAAAGTGGAATTTACCATGCCCGAAAAAATAAGCGAAATCATACCCTCGGACGGTTACATTCTGCTTAAAGGGGAATCCTATTACCGTCTGGAAATCGATTAGAATCCAAAGGAGAATCTATGAACTTTATTGATTTATTAGTCCTTGCTATGCTGGGCATAGGCTTTTTAATAGGCTATTATAAGGGCTTTGTCAATACCGTGGCCAACGCCGCTTCTTTTGTTGTGGCCTATCTTTTTGCGCTTATATTTCACGGCAGTCTGGCCGGCGCAATTCTGGACAGCACCAGCTTTGGCGATTCCCTGCTTTATTATACCGCGGGCGCGGAGAAGCTCTCGGATATGACCATAGCCAACGTAGACGTGGCCACATTATCGGTAGACCGTATAACCGAAGTTATAACTACCTCCGGCCTGCCCAAGCCCATTGAAGCTCAGATGCAGTATAATATAATAAACCAAGTGTTTCTCAATGACGGAATAACCACCATGAGCGATTATTTCAATCAGACAATAATCAATCTTACTATGTCCCTTATTTGCTTTTTGCTTATATATTTTGTGGTAAGAATTATAGTTTTGTTTGGCATAGGACTGGCGGATAAGGTGTGGGGGCTGCCCATCTTAAAGCAGCATGACGCCATTTTCGGCGGCTGTTTCGGAATTTTGCACGGAGCCATGATTGCATTTATCATATTTTCAATAGTACCCATTTTTATGTCTGTACTTCCTCTGGATATGATAGACGGCATGATCCAGGAATCATTTCTGGGCCGCTTCTTTTATAATTCCAATATAATATTTAACGTATTATCCGGCCGGGTATAATTAAATTTCTGCCCGCAGACAGAATAACGGCCGTTACATATTATTCTGCGGAGAAACGAGGCATTATTTTATGAAAGTTATTTTATTGCAGGACATAAAGGGAACTGGAAAAAAAGATCAGATCATAGAAGTGAGCGACGGATTCGCACGCAATTATCTTTTTCCCAAAAAGCTGGCCAGCGAAGCCAACGCCGTCAATCTCAATTCCATTGAAAATCAAAAAAGCGCCATGAAGCATAAGGAAGAATTATTGAAACAGGCGGCGGCCGAGCAAGCCAAGGCTCTGGAAGGCAAAACTGTAATCATTTCTACCAAAATAGGAAAAGAGGGGCGCATGTTCGGCTCAATCGGCCCCAAGGAAATAGCCGACGCCTTAGCCGCTCAGCATCAGATACAGGCGGACAAGAAAAAAATAGCCGTGGACTCCATTAAATCGCTTGGCGAATACTCGGCAACAGTCAAACTTTATCCTTCTATCAGCGCAAAAATTAAAGTGTTGATTAAGGCTGAAGAATAAGGCTGCAATTAATCAGAAACGAGGGGCTTAAAAAATGGCCAAAGCTAAAGCTAAATCCAATAAAAAACTCAAGACCTTTCTTTACGCATTTATAACCGTGCTTACCATTATCGCTCTATGCATGGCATGGACTATTTATGTGCTGAGCGATTTTACAGGCAGCGGGCCTAAAACCGTGGACAGCACAGCCGATTATTATTCAATACCTCCCAAGCCTACTCTTTCAACAGGAGGCGCGGAGCAGACTGAAGACCCTCACGCCGAGCACAGCTTTTATGCTTCGGATATAAATAAAGACGGAGATAATATCGTCCGTGTGGCGCAAAAGGATCCGAATATAATTAATATACTGCTGGTAGGATTGGATCAGGGGCTTACGGATAATCCCAGAAGCCGTTCGGACTGCATGATTATACTCTCTTATAATCAGTCCACAAACCAGGCAAAATTGGTTTCCATTCTCAGGGACTCCTATTTCCCTGTTAAAAACAGCGGATGGGGCAAATTAAATTCGGCTATGGTATACGGAGGAATCGGACGCACAATAAATCTGATTAACCGCATGCTGGGCATGGATATTCAGCAATATATCATTATAGATTTCGACGGCCTGGCAAACGTTGTAGATATAGTCGGAGGCATTTACTGCCCTATTACCGAAGCGGAAGCAAAATATCACCGTGAAAATAATTATAAGCCGGAATTCCAGTATGATACTCCGCTGGTGGCCGGGGATCATGTCCTGCTGGACGGCAAAAAGGCCATAAACCACGCGCGCACCCGTTATCTTTCGGGCGGCGACTGGGAACGCACGCGCCGCCAGAGAGACGTGCTTTACGGACTGCTCAACCAGGTGCGCGAACAGCCGCTCAGCAAATGGGTGGATATAGCCAATGAAATTTCCAAATACATCCGCACCAACGCCGATATAAACACCATCTATAATCTGGGAAAATCCGCTCTTATAGACAGCAGTTCTGAATTCAGCATAGACGGATATTCTTTGCCCTTTACGGGAACATGGGAATACGCCACTATAAACGGCATGTCGGTAATAGACCTTGACATTGAAGAAAACGAGCGCCAGCTTCAGGAATTAATTTACGGATAACCATTGGATTTATAAAGCAAAGCGGCCCCGAGGCGTTCTGCATATCGGGGCCGCTTTATATTTGCGCGGCGGAGGACGCGGAGAGCTTAAAAAAAGGGGGGCGGCGCGGAATTTTGGCGCCCTGCGGGCGCCAAAATCAAGCGCAGCGCGCCAGCGGCTGAAAGCTTGCTTTCAGCCGCTGGCGCGCTGCGCTCGGGCCGGCGGAGCCGGCCTCCGCGCCGCCCCCCCGAAACTGCCGTTTTTCGCCGCGAAAATTAAAGCGGCCCCTCTATAAAAGCCTTTTAAGACATCAAAAACATTACTCAATCTCCGCGCCGTTATAATAATGCAGCAATATTTCCCTATAGTCAGCGCCGTCCTTAGCCATAACATTAGCGCCCACCTGGCTCATGCCTACGCCATGTCCATAACCTACAGTAGTAAAATAAATATTATTTTTATCAAACGCAATGCTCATATCCGTACTGCGCAATCCCAGAAGCCCTCTGAGCTCCCGGCCTGTAAGGCTGAGCTTGCCCAATTTGACTACCGCCGCCCGTCCGCTTTCCGTATAGCTTTCTATATATACCTGCTTATTGAGACCTGAAGCGGTCAGCCCGCAGGAGGGATATTTCTTTTTAACCGCCGAAACAAATTGGTCTCGGCTAAAAGCCGTCTGAACAGTTATATCTTTTATCTCTTCAGGGCTTTCTACGCTGACAAGATAGGAAAGATTATTGCCGTATACCGCCTGTACATCTTCCGTGCTGCCGCCGCTGGAAGAATGATAAAGCGCCTCTATAACCCTGCCGTCATAAGTCAGCACTTCGCCCGCAGTTTCATTTACCGCCTCTTCAATTTTAGCGCTGTATTTTTCAAAATCTCCGCCCCAATTGCTTTTACGTTTTTTTTCCGGGCAAAAGGCCTGACAATGAGCTGAATTTGTGCAAATATCCGCGCCCTCCGCTTCATTACAGCCTCCAGAAGCTATTTTGCGCTCCAGATATGTACGCGCTGCAACCGCCTGCGCCTTAAGCGCCTCTATCTGATAGCTTGCAGGCATCTCTCCCGAAACTACTCCCACGAGATAATCATGCACGCTCATATCCTTAAGCTCTCCCGACTGAGCGTCATATACCTTTATGCTATCCCGGCGCTCTCCCTCCTGTTTTTGAGGCAGCTCGTCCATGGGTTCAAGCCAATTTCCGTCTTCGCCGGCCAGAACTATTAAGCCCACCTCTCCCGCGTCTCTATCAATTTCCATTATTATTTCGCTTTGCTCCGGCTGGGGCTTTGCCCACGCGCACACAGCGCCTACCAGTACCACGAGCCAAATCGCAAGCACCGTCTTTCGCATAATCGTTCTCTCCTTTTGATTAGTATTAAAGATTATGCGTTTCAACCGGAATTAATTACTTTTTTTGAGGCCTGTTTGCCGCTGTGCTATATATAAGGCCTGTTTTATTGCTTTTAATTAAAGCAGTTGCCGGGCAGGAGCCAGGGGGCGGCGTTTGCGGCCGGAACGGCCGCCATGCCGGGCCTGAAGGCCCGGCATGGGCAAGCTTCGCTTGCCAAACGCCGCCCCCTGGCTCCTGCCCGGCAACTGCAAAACTAATTGCGGAAGCTTTCATCCTCCAAACGTTCTATGCCCGCTCCAAGAGCCCTAAGCTTTTCACACAATTTATAATATCCTCTGTCTATATGTCCGCAGTCCTCAACAACCGCGCCCTCCCTGGCTGAAAGCCCCGCTATAATAAGAGCGGCTCCTGCGCGCAAATCAGGAGCGTTCACTGACGCTCCGCCTAAAAGGCGGCCTCCGCGCACTATTGTAGCCTGCTCCTGCTGCATTATATCCGCGCCCATTCTCAGCAATTCGGGCACATGATTGCTCCGCCCCTCAAATACTGTATCCACTATAACGCTCGTACCGCTGGCCGAACACGCAAGCGCAGCAAACTGTGACTGAAGATCAGTAGGAAAACCCGGATATGGCAATGAGCGCACGTCCGCCGCGTTAAGCTCGCCCTCCCGTTTTATTACTATCTCATCCTCCAGCTCGGTTATAATTGCCCCGCATTCCATTAGCTTGCTGCTGACAGCTTTAAGATGAGGCGGACAAAGCCTTTTAAGACGCACCTCTCCTCCGCATGCGGCCGCGCACATCATAAATGTTCCCGCCTCAATTCTATCCGGAATAGGCGTATGCCGCGCGCCGTGCAGATCAGGCCGCCCCTTTATATACAGCGTATCCTCGCCCGCACCTCTGATATCCGCGCCCATTTTTATAAGCAGCCGGGCTAAATCACACACTTCAGGCTCCTGCGCGGCATTGACTATCATGGTTTCTCCCTCTGCCAGGCAGGCCGCCATCATGAGGTTTTCAGTGGCTCCCACGCTGGGAAAATCCAGACAGATTTCTCCTCCCTTCAGCCCTTTGGCATAAGCCTTCAGAATACCCTGTTCAATTTTTATCTCGGCGCCCAAGACGTTTAATCCCTTAATATGCAAATCCACCGGCCGGGCTCCTATACGGCAGCCGCCGGGCAAAGCCAACTGAGCGCTTCCAAAACGAGCCAGCATAGGGCCAAGACAAAGCACGCTCGCCCGCATCTTTTTCGCAGCTTCCATTATGCGGGCTGCGTGCATAGTTCCGCCGTATAATTTTAAAGTATCGCCCGCCCATTCATACGAGCCGCCTAATTCGCCGATTATTTCCAGCGCGCACATAACGTCGGATATTAAAGGCACGTTTTCTATAATTAAGGCCTCTCCGGTTAATATTGAAGAAAAAATAACCGGCAGCACCGCGTTCTTTGCTGCCGAGATTTCTACCGTTCCAAAAAGCTCTTTATTACCCGATATTTTATAAACGGCCATAGGCCCACCGTCTCCTTAACATCCAGAAATTATGTAAGGATATCCGGTCGTAAGATAATAACCCGAAGAATTCCTGCGCAATATGCTCTGCACATCTTCCCTGCAAAAAAATATATCGCCGCTTTGAACAAAATCCGCCCCGGCCAAAAATTGCTCGGCCTGTTCAACGCTTAACTGCATGCCGCCTTCCAAATAGACCAGTTCCGAATATTTTTCAAGGGCAAGATACACCCGCTCCGCTTCCTCAAAACTGGTAAAGGCAAAAGTAAGCATAATACTGCCGTTTACGCTTTCGGAGGCGTCGGGTTCATATCCCGCTTCAAAAACGTTTTCAAGCTGCCGGACGCAGTCAATCTGCGCTATTACCCTAAAGCTATCTCCCATTATATCCTTATATGGCTTATCCTGCCCGAAAAGAGCATAAAGCATGCAGGCAATAATTGCACATCCGGCCGCAGCCGCAAGCAATTTACGCATATAAAAACCGCCTTTTCTGAATGTTAAAATAAATATACCCAAAAAAGACGGTTTAATTCAAATTTTATTTTTCGGCAATTATTGATTTTTTATTTTCCGCCTTAATCATAATCAAGGAAAAAAGCGCGGTAACAACAAAGGAAGCGGCTATAGCCAGCGCTCCTATATTAGGAGCGGGCATATCTATAACTCCCGTAATGCCAAGAACCGTCAGGACTACGCCCGATATAAATCCGGCCGCAACTCCGTATTTATTAATCCATTTAACATACATGCCCAGCACATACGGCCCTATGAACGCTCCGGCCACCGCGCCCCAGGAATAGGACATCAAATCCACTATCATAGCCGGCTTTTTTATGGCAATGGCCACTGAAATGATTAAAAAGAGCAGGCATAAGCCTCTCAATACCCGCATGGTATTGGCTTTATTCACTCGGGGCTTAGCGCCGCCGTTTAATAAATCCACTGTAACCGTACTGCTGGAAGTGAGCACTATTGCCGCAAGAGTGGACATGGAAGCCGAAAGCACCATAACTGCTATTATACCGTAAAGCACATCCCCCAGAACGCCTTTGGGCCCAAGAACCATATCCAAAACGGCCGGCACAACCCTGTCGCCGTCTCCCATGGGCTTAACGCCATTCATATATACTCTCCCAAACGTGCCTATAAGATAGGAACCGCCGGCTATTATAAGGGCGAATAAGGTGGAAATCACCGTAGCTTTCTTTATAGATTTTTCATCTTTAATGGCATGAAATTTATGCGCCATCTGGGGCAGACCCCAGGCGCCCACCGACGTCATAAGGATTAAGCAGATAAGATTTAAATTAAATTCAAACGGGCTGTTAAGCTGCGTGCCCGCCTGAGCGGACTGCTCGGCCAAAGTCTGCATGCCCCCTGAAAAGCCACCTATTTCAGGATTGAATATTACCAGCGCGGTAACTATAACTATTCCCGCTATCATAACAATTCCCTGAATAAAATCATTTACCGCAGTAGCCAGATAACCGCCCATAACAAGATAAACGGCCGTAAGCAGGCCCATAGCGATTATAACCGTAGTGATATTAATGCCGAACGCATTTTCAAAAAGCACGCCCAGACCGGTATACACGCTTGCGCTGTACGGAACAAGAAAAATAAATATTATTACCGAGGCGATATATTTCAACGCTTTGCTGTTATAGCGTTTTTCAAAATATTCCGGCATGGTTTTGGCGTTTACGGCATGCATTGCGCGGTATGTGCGCTTGCCCAGCAGAAGCCATGCGGCCAGCGTGCCTATAAGGGCGTTGCCTATGCCTATCCATATGGAGGAGAGCCCATACTGCCAGGAAACAGAGCCGCCGTATCCTATAAATACCACCGCTGAAAAATAAGTGGTGCCATAGGCAAAAGCGGACATCCAGCCTCCCAGCTTGCCTCCGCCCAGCATAAAATCATTTTCATTTTTTATTTTCTTGCGCACTAAAAAACCTGTGGCTATCATGCCGCAGACAAATAAGATTAAAACTATGTACCTCAACATACCGTTCTACCCTTCCTGATTTTAATTTTACCATACTGCCGTACTTACCCCGCGGCCGTCTGCATTTTCCCCGGCCGCCGGCAATTAATTTTAGAACTCGGCGCGCGTATAAACAAACGCTTTGCCGCCAAACTATAACTGCCAATATAATATATAATATTTTTGACGAAAAATCAACTGATTTTTGCCTGCAATAATGGGCCGCTTTCCAGCCTGCGCCTCTTAAAACCCGTTCAAGGCGTAATAAAAATAAGCTTTAAAAAAGGGGGGCGGCGCGGAATTCAGGCGCCTAACCCTCCCGAATGAAAGCTGGCTTTCATTCGGGAGGGTTAGGCGCCGGCCCGGCTCCGCCGGGCTCCGCGCCGCCCCCCTTTTAATAAAAACCTTTTACGCCTTGAACGGGTTTTAAGAGGCGCCTTAAATTATAATCCGCCTAAAAATATTCCTCCCCGATACGGCGAATCACTTAACAATAAAACAATAATTTCCCGAAACGCATTCGAGAATTACGCGCTCCTGCGTTACGCCCAGCAGCCTGAGGCCCTGGACGGCAGAAAACGCGCCGTCATATATAAGCTGCCCGCTCTCAGTAATGGTTTTGCCTAAAAGCGGAATATGCACCTGCGCCCTGCTGCCCGCAGGAATGCTCAATTTCAAGCTGAACTCTCCGTTTTGGCGCTCCCATGAGCTGCAAACCTCTCCCAAAACGGTCTGAACGGACGCTCCCGCTCTGTTCAATTCAGAGGGAAGATAAGGCTTTATAACAAGCTGCGAAAAACCCGAGCCCTCAACAGGCGAAATGCCGGCCAGATATTTATAAAACCACGCGCTCACGCTGGCATACATTGGATGATTATGCGAATTCATACCCCAGCTTGTAGCATATTCCCAGCGCTCCCATATGGTCGTAGCGCCCATTTTAATCATATAGCCCCAGCTTGGCTCTGTAGTCTGAATCAGTAATTTATAGGCTGCGTCCACATAGCCGTATTCGGTCAGCATTTCGGGCAGATACTTGGTGCAGAGATTGCCCGTAGTAAGATGATATCCCCGCGCTTTAACATCTTCGGCCAAATGCCGTGCAACATCCTGCTCCCTTCCGGCGGGCACAAGGCCCATATAAAGCGCAAAAGCGTTGCAGCCCTGGCTGTTTGTGCCAACATATCCCAATTCCTCATTGAAAAATTCCTTTATAAACGCTTCTTTTATGAGCTCCGCCCTGGCCGAAAAATCAGCCGCGTCCTCTTTCTTTTCCAGAATCTCGGCAAACCCCTGCATAAGCTTTAAATCATAATAAAGATAGCCCGTGCTTATAAGTTCGCCCGGAGTAACGCTGCTTATCGCATCGCACATCTGGCGGGTAGTAAATTCCTTGGGGCCCGCCCAATCTCCCCAATAACTATATTCCAGAATTCCGTTGCGGCTCTGCCTGTAAAGAAAATCCGTCCATTTTTTCATACCGTCGTATTGATTGGCTATAGAACGCTTATTGGCATAATGATCGTATATGGCCTTAGATACTAAAAGATATGAAGCCACGCACGGATCGGCCGGCCTCTGCCCTCTCTTCAGGGGCGCGGTATCAGGTATGGCTCCGCTTATGGGCTCCTGCGCGTCCGTTATATCCTGCGCCCACTTTTCGTAGATATGCACCATATTAAAATTATATACGGCCTCCTCATAACGCGCGGTCATATCGTTGAGCCATCCCATACGCTCGTCCCGCTGGGGGCAGTCGGTAGGAATGGAATGCAGATTGGTCTGCTCGCCCCAAAGGATATTCTCCTGAATTTTGTTTATTAATTCATCCCCGCATTCAAAACGCCCGATTTCATCCACGCTTGACCGCACCACGCACGCCTCGAACATATCCTCTTCCGGCTCCTTAAGCAGGCCGGTAACCTGTATATATCTGAAACCATGATATGTAAAATGCGCCTCAAAAATCTGCCTGCCTCCCTTAAGCCTGTAAACATCCGTCTGCATGGCGACAGAGCTGCCGTAATTTTCAGCCGCCTTAAGATAATCCTGATTGATTGTGCCGTCCTCATGCAGGATTTCCGAATATCCTATGGTTATAAATTGATCTTTAATCCCATCTATTTTCATGCTGGCCCAGCCCGCTATATTTTGGCCGAAATCAATTACATACACGCCCTCCTTAGGCTGAGTAATTTTTAATGCCTTAAGCCGCTTAACTACCCTGATGGGCTCAATAGGCTGAGCCTGAAGCCTGCCTCCGGGCGCCTCGGCCTCCAGGCAATAATAACTCTTATGCAGCGTGTCGGAATATTCCGGATTCTCGTCATGTCCGGGCCAGGGCATAAAATTGGCATAAACCTCCCAGCCTTTGCGCGGATGCTCTTTTATTAGATTGGGAGCCACCCTGCACCAGTTTTCCACTTCAAAGCGATAATCATAGTGCTCGCCGCTGTAAATATTATTATACGTTATAGGAGCCGTGAACATATCCCAGCTCACAGGCTGCGTGCAGAGGGAAAATTCGCTACCGTCCGTAAAGGCGACGTGCATCTGCAAAATAAATTCCGGATGCTTATGCCATCCCATACCCAGCATTACCCCTATGCAATTTTCACCCCTGTTCAGGGAGCCGGTCACGTCATAAGTGACATAAAACACCCGTTTGGAATAATTGGTATAGCCCGGATCCATAACGTTTACGCCCTGCTTTTGCCCGTTGAGATACAATTCATAATAACCCAGCCCCGCAATATACACCCGCGCGCTCGCTATTTCCTTTTCCAGAGTAAATTCCCTGCGTATAAGCTGGGCAGGCCCCCCGCAGGGCATTCCCAGCCAGCACCCCTGCCATTCGTCCGGCCGCATAAGAGCGGTTTCAAACCACGCCGTTTCGCTCAATTCCCCGCAAACGCCGTCCTTATCATATAGGAGCACGCTCCAAAAATAGCGCGTGCGGCTCTTTAAAGGCAGACCGCTGTATTCAATGGCCGTACATTTTTCAGAAAGTATTTTGCCGCTGTCCCAGATTTCTCCTCGGCCGGCGGCCGCCTCCGCCTGAGAAAGGCTTATAAAAATTCTGTAAGCGCTTTGGGCCGCGCCCCGTTTCTGCTGGCAGATTTGCCAGGACAGGCGGGGAAAGGGAACGTCTATTCCCAGCGGATTGGCGAAATATTCGCATTTCAAGCTGCGAGCCTGTATTTTATCCATAGCGTATATCCTCCAAGAGATTTTTAATATTGACACCTTAATTCTAACAGAGATATAATAGATATGAAATGAAGCAAACTAACATAAACTAGTATAAAACTAACCAGATTAAAATTTTTTGCGTTTGGACGGTAGATTATGGCTCCGGACACAACATACAGGCACATGCCCGGCAAATTAAAAATCAATTATATTAACGGAGGCTGCGGCTTCCCTCAGGATAATCAGGCCCAAACGCAGAACGAACGGCTTATTTTCTTATATTCAGGCGGCCTTTTTTGCAATTCGCCCGGGCAGAAATTATACGCGGAAGCTCCGGCTTTAATATTAATACCGGCCGGCGCGCATTCGCCTTTTACCGCCCCCGCGGCTCATTATGAATTATTCTGGGCGGATTTTACTCTCCTATGCGGAAATTTCAGGCTTTTTGAACGCTTTGAAAAGCCTGTATGCGCGCCCGTTCAGGACGCCCCGGCTATTTTTTCCCTCTTTAAAAGCATAATCCATCCCGCTCCCCATCCTCTTTCGGGCCCGCTGAAGCAAAAATCCGCTCTGCTCAAAATTATTTCCTCCATGGGCAATATCTTCACAGACAATATAAAATATGAAAACTATGAGCAGCGTATAGCCGTTGTTTTGGAATACATTGAGCAAAATCTCGGCAGGGAAATTAAAATAGAAGAATTGGCCGCCCTCTGGCCGCTGCATCCCAATTACTTTATACGTTTTTTCAAATCGCAGACCGGTCTCCCGCCTATGGCCTATATAGCTAACGCACGGCTTAATAAAGCCCGCGGGCTTTTAAAGGATACTGATATTCCAATGAACGAAATAGCCGCCGGCGTAGGCATATCCGACTACAGCTATTTTTCCAGGCAGTTTAAAAAAGCTACCGGCTACACGCCCAGCCAATACCGCCGTCTGATGAAAGCGCAGGCCGCCCCCAATAATCCGGAATTATAAACTGTTTCCCTCAAAAATACAGGCGTTTATTAAATGATTCAGGCTTGCCCCGTCATAAAGGCAGGAATCATTGGCCGCCTATCCCCGCGCTCTCAGCGCGTTTTTTAAAGCTTCGGCCGGTTTTAGGCTCAAATTTGCTTGCCAAATTCAAAAAATTTGCTATAATTTAAAAGACAGAAGAGATTCTGTTTGTTTTTTTATATAGGAGGCTTAAAAGTATGGATGATTTTATTACCCAAACCCTTGGCGGCGTTATGGAAGGACTGGCCCAAAAATATCCCGACAAGGAAGCCATAAAATACACCGACCGCGATTATTGCCGCACCTGGTCGCAGTTCAACGACGAAATTGAGACCATAGCCCGCGCTTTCATGGCTCTGGGCGTCAAAAAGGGAGAGCATATCGCCATATGGGCCACTAACGTGCCCGAATGGCTTATGACTTTTTTTGCCGCGGCCAAAATGGGCGGAGTGCTGGTAACGGTCAATACTAATTATAAGGTGTTCGAGCTGGAATATCTGCTCAAACAGAGCGATACCAAGCTGCTTGTTATGATTGGAGGCACAAAAAATAACGACTACGTTGAAAGCGTCCGGCAGCTTTGCCCTGATTTAGCCAATTCCAAGCCCGGCGAAATAGACAGCCCCAAGCTGCCCTGCTTAAAAACCATAGTTTTCGCCGGAGAGGACTGCCCTCAGGGCATGGTGCCCTGGAAAGAGCTTTATAATATCGCGCAGCAAGTGCCCTATGAACAGTTCAAGGCAGTCAGAGACAGCCTGGACTGCCACGAGGTGGTAAATATGCAGTACACCTCGGGCACAACCGGCTTTCCAAAAGGCGTAATGCTTACCCATTACAATATTCTCAATAACGGGCGCGCAATAGGCGACTGCATGAAATTTACCGATCAGGACAAGCTCTGCATAACCGTTCCCTTTTTTCATTGCTTCGGCATGGTGCTGGCTCTCATGGCATGCATAACCCACGGCACCTCTTTCGTACCTATTGACGCGTTTTCCCCTATAAAGGTTATGCGCGCTCTTACCTCTGAAAAATGCACGGCCGTGCACGGAGTGCCAACCATGTTCATAGCCATGCTTGAACATCCCGAATTTGACACCTTTGATTTTTCCCACATGCGCACGGGCATTATGGCCGGCTCTCCCTGCCCCATAAAAGTTATGCAGGACGTAATAGAGAAAATGCATATGCCCGAAATAACCATTACCTTCGGCCAGACCGAGGCTTCCCCCGGCTGCACCATGACTCGGACGGACGACAGCCTGGAAAAGCGGGTGGCCACAGTGGGCCGCGCGCTGCCCGGGGTGGAATGCAAAATTATAAATACTGAAACGGGCGAAACGGTAGGCCCGGGAGTAGTTGGCGAATTCTGCGCGCGCGGATATAATATAATGAAAGGCTATTATAAAATGCCCGAAGCGACGGCTATGGCGATAGATAAAGACGGCTGGCTGCATCTGGGCGATTTAGCGGTAATGGACGAGGACGGCTATTATAAGATTACCGGCAGAATTAAGGATATGATTATCCGCGGCGGCGAAAATATCTATCCTAAAGAGCTGGAGGATTTCATGTACACTCATCCAAAGGTGCAGGACGTCCAGGTTATAGGCGTGCCCAGCAAGCAGTACGGTGAGGAGATTATGGCCTGTATCATTCTCAAGCAGGGCCAGGAAATGACTGAAGAGGAAGTCAAGGATTATTTCCGCGCCCAGATGAGCAGGCATAAGGTGCCCAGATATGTGCGTTTTATGGACTCCTTCCCCATGACGGCCAGCGGCAAGATTCAGAAGTTCGTCCTGCGCGAGCAGGCAATAGAGCTGCTTAATCTTCAGGCCGACGCCTCCATAGAGACCGCATAATATATTAAGAATATATATATCACGCCGAAAGAAAGGTATGAAATTAATATGAAATTATCCTTTTCAACATTGGGCTGTCCCAACTGGACATGGAACGAAATACTGGCCATAGCCAAGGATTTGGGCATGTCGGGAGTAGAACTCCGCGGGCTGGGAGACGAAATGTACGCCCCCGATTTAAAAATATTCGCGCCGGACAAACTGGACGGCACTATGAGCAAGCTTAATCAAATGGGCCTGGAAATACCCATTCTAACCTCTGGCGCTTATTTTGCGGATAAAAACAAGGCGGAGGAAGCCTTCGGAGAGGCGTGCGCCTATATTGACCTGGCAGACAAAGCTCAAATACCCTATATCCGCGTAATGGCCGAGCCCACTCCCGAGCCTCAGAATGGAGATATGCGCCTGGCGGCCAAATTCTACGGCCAGCTATGCGATTACGCCAAGGATACCTCTGTTATCCCCCTTATAGAGAGCAACGGTCAGCTTGCTTCCCTGGGCGCAATGCAGGATTTCCTTTCGGCCGCCGGAAGAAGCAATATGGGCGTGCTCTGGGATATACATCACACCGTGCGCTTTTACGGCGAAACTCCGGGGCGCGCCGTCTCCGCTCTGGGCAGATATATTAAGCATGTGCATATAAAAGATTCCTTTATGGAAAACGGGAAAATCAGCTATAGAATGATGGGCTACGGAGATATTCCCGCTTTGGACGCATTGCGCGAACTGGAAAATATATGTTACGGCGGCTTTATCTCCTTTGAATGGGTTAAGCGCTGGAATCCTGAATTAGAAGAGCCGGGAATAGCTTTTGCATATTTTTGCAGCTATATGAATTACCTGCTCAAAAAACTGTAAAAGACGTTAAAAAGAGCGTATGCTATAATGCGCGCCATTCCCCCGGCGCGGCGCCCCGCCTAAGGCGGGGCCGGCCGCGCATGTGCTTTTCCCAAAAGCTCTGCTTTTGGGAAAACGCGCGTGCGCGGCTTAATTTTGCCGCTTTGCGGCAAAATACCGCGCCGGGGGAATGGCGCGCATTATAGCATACGCTCTTTTACTGCCCCGAAAAATTAAAGCGTAATAAATTTAGAAGAGACAACATAGCAGCCGTCGGCACAGAAATTTCTTATCTCTACATAATAGCTGTGCGCGCTTTCGGGCAGCACAGCCCTGAGCTCTCCTGTTTGGGGAGTATAATCGCATTTAACCTCCTGCCACTGCTGCTGAATCTCCGATTGCTCATTATAGGAAAGCTCCTCAGTTATATAATAGCAAATTGCTTCAACGCGCGATACGTCATTAGCCTGTTTAATCTCAAGCTCTACATTTCTTTTTGAAGAAGCGTCCGGCTGTCTGACAACTGAAGTTAGAGGGAGCCCGCCTTTAACCGCCCAATCGGCAAACCGATATATCTCCAGCGGAACCCAGCCCTGCACATGCCCGTGAAGCATATCTATACGCATGGAAAGCGCCGCCCTTTGAATGGTATCCTCATAGGAAGCGTTATTGGTATTAATAGAAAACGCCCCGTCGCTGGCCCAGCACACCCATAAAACAGGCGCAGATGAATAATTCAGCCTCCTGCTCGCGTCCCAGAGCTTCAAGGCTCCGGGAGTAAAACAATCCTTCATCCATGTAAGGCTCTCTCCCAAATGCGCGCAGCCATATACGGGAATATAAAACGCAAATCTATTGTCATGGTTCATAACTATGGAGGTGATAACTCCGCCCCAGGATATGCCGGTAACGCCTATTTTGCCGCTGTCTATTCTCTCGTCCGCACGCAGCAGATTATGAGCCAATATAACGCTTCCCACAGCATGATACATCCATTGACTGCTTAATTCCTGTTCATAGCTTTTCATGCCGTCGTTATCAGGTATAAGAGTCCAGCCGTCCGCTTTCAGCTCCATTTCATCAATTTCATGCGTCCAATCTTCAGGCGCATAAATATTAATCTTCCCCGCTCTTTTGGGGAAATGCCCGGTATTGCCCATGGCTATAGCCGCATAGCCTCTCTCATTCCAGATTCTGACCCATTCGGCAAAGGCATGCCCGCCCCCTCCGTGCACCAGCACTACAGCAGGAACGGGATTCGCAGGCGAAGCGCTTTCAGGCACGCCCATATAGGCAAAAATTCGGGTGGGAGTTCCCCCTTTGGGGAGCCCCTCGTATAAAAGCGCCTTAATGCCTGGATAATCAGGCTGCTCATATCCAGGCAGCTCTTCCCATTTTGGCGTTACGTCCATAATTTCCTTAAACATTTTTTCCTCCTCCATTAATGCCCCGCAGGCAAGCTTATCATATTTATATATGCGCATTAAAACATATTTATGTTCCCGCGTATATATCCCGTTTAACTTCTATGCTTTTGAAACAATTATATAATATTTACTCCTCTAAGGCAATACCTGAATAAAAAACAGCCCTGCGCCGGTTAATAAAAGGGAGGGCTGTTTCTCATTCCATATAATTCAATTATGCCGCAATCGCGCCGCAGGGAGAATATTCTTTCATCCCTAAAGAACCGCCGCTCTTTCTCAAAATATCCAAAAGCTCTTAAATACGCTCAGCAAGCGAAAAGCTTTCTCCCCAAAAACGCAATATATTCTGATTACTCTTTCCGCTCTATTCCAACGTTATAAATTCCGAGCTGGTTACATAGCTCCCCTGCGGACAAACGCTGGTTATTTCCACATAATAACCTTTAGCCTCCTCAGGCAGCCGGGCATTTATTTTTCCGCTTTGAATATCAACTTCGCATTCGCACTTTTGCCATTCCTGCTCCATATTGGAATCCGCCCCATATGAAAGAGGCGCGTCTATATAATAGCATATTGCGCTTAAGGCGGTTGTATCGCTTGGAATTTCCACGCTTAAATCAACATCCCTGCCCGCCGACGAAGACGGATGCTCCTTAATGGAAGTCATGGGCAGGCCGCCTTTAACGGCCCAGTCGGCAAATCGATAGCTCTCATAGGGAATCCATCCCAAATCATGGCTGTGTCCCATATTCATACGCATGGAAAAGACCGATTTGGAGATGGTGTCCATATATGAAGCGCTGTTGGTATTGATTGAAAAGGCGTTATCCCCCGCCCAGCACAGCCATAGAATGGGGGATGTTACCTTATCCAGCCTTTTGCTCGCGTCCCAAAGCTCCACTGCGCCCGGCGTAAAATGATTTTTCATCCAGGTAAGGCTTTCTCCCAGATGCGCATGCCCGTATATGGGAATATTAAAGGCGTACCGGTTATCATAGCCCATCGCTATGGAAGCTATAACGCCGCCCCAGGATATGCCGGTAAGGCCTATTTTATCGCTGTCTATTCTCTCATCCGCGCGCAGCAGGTTATTAGCCATAATGGCCGAGCCCACGGCATGATACATCCATTGACGGGACACATCCCGGTTATAGGAGGACATTCCGTCATTGTCAGGTATAAGTATACGGGAATCCTCCTTGCGCTCCTCGGCGGGAATGCTCTTAATCCAGTCGTTGCTGTCGTAAAAGCTGGTTATGCTTCCGTTCTTTGGACGGTAGCCCGTATTGCACATTGCAATAGCGGCGTATCCTCTGTTGTTCCATACCTTAACCCACTGAGGAAAGGCAAAGCCCCCTCCTCCATGCAGCAGCACTACGGCCGGAACGGGATTCTCCGCAGACGCGCCTTCCGGAAAGCCTATGTAAGCAAATATTTTAGTCTGAACGCCGTTATTTTTAAGCCCGTCGTAATATAAGGCCTTAATTCCCGGATAACCCACCGGATCATAATCGGGAAGCCAGGTAATGGAGGGCACGGCCTGCATATAATATTCAAACATAAACTCTATCTCCTCATTTTTGCTCTCAAAAGAATCGGGTATTTCTATATTGGGCAGCACCAATTCGCCAAACGGCTGCTCTCCGCCGGGCGAAGGCTCCGGCTGAGCCTGCTCCGTTGAGGAATTGCTCTGCGTTTGAGACGCGCTCTTAGTATTCTGCGGACTGCCGTCGGGCGTTTCCCGGGGAGCGCAGCCTGCCAGGACAGACAGCGCAAGCAGAATGGCCGACGCGCAGAATATTATTTTTTTCATCTAAATTAACCCTCCTTAAAAATACACATATAACTAATTATAAGAGTTTTGTTTCATCATACAAGAGAGAATATTAACCTTAGAGAGCACAATACAAACTATTAATGCTATGCTTCTGAAAGTTTCATGCGGTCAGGAGCGCAATACAGTTTATTTAAGCGGCATATTATGAAAATTCCAAGCAGGCATATAAATATACAAAAACCTCTTTAATATTAAAGAGGTTTCAGACAATGCCATAAGAGCATATAGGCATTACGGCCGGCGGGCAGCCGCCCTTCCAAGCTTTAAAAACGCCGTTTTTAAGGGGTTACCGCCTCCAATACGCTTTGAGCGTCCACAGCAACGGTTACGCTTTTCCAAAATTCAGCCGTATCATATCTCTCCTGCCCCTCCCGCGCGAGCGCCAGAGCCTCCCGCGCCAGCCCCAGATTATCCAGCCCCAGCTCATTATGAATATAATTCAGATATTCATAAGCTCTGTCCTCCACATTTTTATTAAGCTCCTCCGCCAGAATTTCCACCTCCTGCACGCTGGGCGTAATGCTGTTCTGCGAGCTTATTTCCATAACATCAGCATTAATATCCAGCGTTATTTCAAAATTGAAGCTGTCCCCCTGCTTTTTAGTTTTTATACGCCTGGAAATATTGCAAAGCGCCGTCACTTCGCATTTTTCCCCTCTTAATTCGCATTCGTACACCATTATGCCCGTACTGTGATTTTCGCGCAGCATCACATACATATTGGTCTGCTCATAATCCAGCTCGCCCACCATAACGTCCTTTTTCATAACCGCTCCGCCAGAGAGCACAGGCTTGCCTTCGGGATCCAGGCCCACAATAGGCAGCACGCTGTTGCAGCCGGGAGTATAATAATCCTTCATAAAGCCTACTATATCCAAGCTGGGAAGCAAGCTGTTCTCATTTGCAGTCAGCACAACGTTGGTAATATACGCCGCGCGCACTTCCTCTTCGGGAGAAGCTTCCTTAAGAATTTTATCCGCTCGTTCAGAAGCCACGGCCAGCTTTATAGTGGCGCTTGTGCCCGGACTGCGGTACATAATATCAATATAAGGCCACAGCCCTTTTTGAGAGAGCTCCTTGCCGTACATTAGCACGTTCAGCATGCTTGTGCTCCATGATTCAAAATTATAGCCCGCTCTCTTCTGCCTGGTCTCGCCCACGCTGCTTTCAGTAAGACTGATTATTTCAGCGCTGACCGGCTCGCCTGAAAGAGACTGATAATATATTCCCGTAACAGTAACGCCCTGCTTGCCGTCTTCGGGCACGTCGTACGCTCCTATTACCGGATGGGCGCAATCCTCTATAGGAATGGAATCCCAGCACGAACACAAAGAGACGCATAAAAGAAAAACCGCAAACAGCTTTAAAAACCTCATTTTTTGCCCTCCGCCCATAAAATTCCGCTTTTAGCCGAAGCCCGCGACCGCTTTTTGGCAGAGCGATATTTAATCAGGCCCATAACGGGCAGCAGGAGCCCATATAACCCTCCGAATACGAGCAATATAATATACAGAATTTCCAATTCGTCCGCCGGAGGCAGCAAGGAAGCCGTAACAACCACCACCAGGCCCCAAACAAGCAGCGTAATCCAGGGTTTCTTTTTAAGAGGCGGCGCCAATTCCAGTATGGCGCTGCTGGCGGCATATCCGCAGTTAATCAGAGGCTTAATCAGCATAAGATTAAAAAAGAGCAGAGTAAAAAACAATCTTATAAAAAGGCCGTTGGTGCTTGAACGCAGCAAAAGCATAGAAGAATAGCCTATATCCGAGAGCATATATTCTCCAAAAACCAGCACGCATGCAAAATTAATGACTGCAAAGCCCACTCCCGAGGCCAGAACGCCAAGAACGGCATAATTTCTGCCCCTGTCCTTATTTTTTACCGAGGGATAAAAGGTATACAATACTTCCAGCCCTATAAAAAAGCTCATGGCCGCAAAAACGGCATAAACCGGATCATTCCAGCCGCTTAAATCAGATATGGGCAGAACATTGCGGAAATCCGCCTTGTCTATGCTTAGAATAAAAGCGGCGGCAAGGCAGATAAAGCAAACGAAAAGCACTATATTGATTCTGCCTATTACTTTCATGCCTTTGCTCGCAGCATAGAGCACGCAGAGCATCATTACGGCCTCTATTATTATATTAGGGGTTCTGGGAAGCATATTAGTACCTATCAGTTCGCTCATTGTTTTAAGCGCAACAATGCAGAACAGCGTCAGCATAAGCGCATACAGCGCCCTGACAATCCATCCCGCTTTGCCCATCATATCTTTCATAGCGTCCGCAAAAGAGCGTTCTGAGCGTTTAAGGAACGTACAGATTAAAAGAGTATATATTATGGGAATAAGCGTAATAAGCAGAGTAAGCAGCCAGCCGTCATGTCCTGCGCCCTTGGCCAGCAAGCCGGGCAGCACATAAACTCCGCTGCCTATGAGAGTATTTATGATAATATAGCCAAGCTGCCTGCCGTTTACGCTGTCCCTGCTGATTTCCTGCGGTGTTCTGTTCAAATTCATCTCTCCTATTCCATGTTCCTGCGTTTCTTATATTCTTCTATTGTCACTGCCCGTTTCTTTTTTGCTTTATCCTGTCTTGCTGTAAAATAAATATACGGAGAGCCCAGCGTGCTTAAAGCGTTGAGCCGGCAAATCAGCAGAAGCAGCGCTATGCTCACGCCAAACAGCCCGAAAAAGCTCGCCATAATTATTACGCCGTATCTCAGCAGACGTATAGAATTGGCCAAGGGATAATTAGAAATGATATAACCGCTCATGGCGGATATTATAACCACAAGCAGGGTGGCTTCGGATGTAAACTGGGAATTGACTAAAGCCTGCCCCAGCACAATAGAGCCGAATACGCCTATCGTGCCGCCCAGCACGGTGGGCAGGCTTATACCCACTTCAAATATAAGCAAAACTAAAAGGTCCACTATAATAACCTCTATTGTAAGAGGTATAGGCACCATGCTTTCAGCGGCTATGAGCATGCTCGCCATTTCGCTGGGCAAAAGGGAGCGGGAAAAATCCAAAAGCGATATATATATGCCGGGGAGGGCTACCGATATAATAAAACCCGCCATTCTCACAAACTGTAGTATTTTCCCTAACGGATTGCCTATGGCCGCGTCATTAGGCGATTCAAACAGCTCTTTAAATGAAGCGGGAGAAACCAGCGCTATGGGCTGCTGATCGCATATAACTGCAACCTTGCCTTTAATCAGCATAGAGCATACAGTATCCGGCCGTTCCACAGCCTTAATAGTAGGAAATATGCTTTTCTGATCTGAGATTACCGGACGAACATCCCCTATTGTGAGCACCTGTTCAAGCTGCGCGTTTTCCAGCCTGCTTTTAATCATCTCGGGCAGGCGCGCGTCGCATCTGTCCTTCATAAACAATATAGCTGTGCGGGTATTCGTCTGGCATCCGATATAGACGTTAAGCACTACTAATTCCTTTGTGCGCAATCTTCGCCTGATTAACGCTACATTAGGAACCAGATTTTCCACAAATCCGTCCCGGGCGCCCAAAATAGTTTTATCCAGAGAGGATTCCTCAACAGAACGGGAAGCCCCGCCATGCATATCCACGACTATAGCTTTATTCACTCCGTCAATAAGCAGCACGGTAAATCCCGAAAAAAGCATTTCCAGCGTCTCGTCCAGGCCTTCCAGCGCAATTTGCTGGGAGCTGGCCGTGCCCGTCCGCATAACCTCGCCCACATCTTTCGCCTTGCAGTATGTTTCCAAAAGGCTGCGCAGAATATCCTGTTCTATAAGCTGCTGATCGGTAACTCCCTCCAGAAACATTACGGCGCATTTAGTCTGCCTTGGATTATTTATAACCACCCGTCGCATGGAAAGGTCGGCGTTTTCATCCACATACGGCTGAAAAAAAGCAATATTTTTTTCTATATCTTTGGAAAGACAGCCTGAACTCATGCATATATCTCCCATTCTTTTTATTTATATTATGACCATACGTTTGCGCTTTTATGCCAATTTTTAAGAGCTATATTTTAAGCTTAAAAAATTGAGGAAGCTAAGAATGAATTGACAGGCCGTCCTGTATAATCTATAATAACTAGCGTTATTCATGAACGCATTAAAGCCGGGATGCATAATCCGTCGGGCATACGCAATCATGCGCCAATGAGCCGGTTGCATAAATCAGGCGCACGCGCTTGATTTTTTTATTTGGGGGTAGAGTATGAGTATATTGGAACTCGTGCTGCTGGCGCTTGGATTGGCTATGGACGCCTTTGCCGTAGCGGTATGCCGAGGGCTAGCCATGGAGCGCTTAAATATAAAGCATGCGTTTATAATAGCGCTTTTCTTTGGGGGCTTTCAGGCAGGCATGCCTCTTGCAGGCTGGGCATTGGGAATATATTTTGAAAAATATATAACCAGCATAGACCATTGGATCACTTTTATACTGCTGGGCATAATAGGGGGCAAAATGATATACGAAGCCATAAAGCCTGAAGAGGAATGCGCTTCAATCAGCTCCCAGCTCAATATTAAAGAGCTCATAATAATGGCCGTCGCCACCAGCATAGACGCTCTGGCCGTTGGCATAACATTCGCTTTTTTAAAGGTTAATATCGCGCTTTCCGTCTCTTTGATAGGCGTAATAACTTTCATTTTGTCTTTTATAGGCGTCATGATAGGCAATCGCTTTGGAAACAAATATAAAAATAAAGCTGAACTGGCCGGAGGAATTGTGCTTATTTTAATAGGCGTAAAAGTTCTGCTAGAACATTTAGGCGTTATATCCTTTTAAATATTTTATAGAATAATTTTTGCGCGCCATTTTGCATAAATGCAAAATGGCGCGCATTTTTTATGCGGGAGGGGGCGGCGCCGGCCAGGCCGAAGGCCTGGCCGGCCGCAGCACGCGCAGGCAAGGCGTTTGCGGCCGTATACGGCCGCCGGGCCGAGCATACTGCTCGGCCCAGGGCAGGCGTTCCCGCCTGCCCAAACGCCTTGCCTGCGCGTGCTGCGGCGGCGGTTTGGCGCCCTTTCAGGGCGCCAAACCGCCGCGCCGCCCCCTCCCGCATATATATAACTCCCCGCCCCCCTTAACCATTCAATAAGGCCTTAAGGCCTTATTGAATGGTTAAGGGGGGCGGGGAGTCTCCCTGTTTATTAATAAGAAGCATGTGCCTTTTGGCACATGCTTCTTATTAATAAACAGGGAGACAAAAAGCCGGATTACATCCGGCTTTTAAATCAATATTTACGCTTTCTTGCAGCCTCAGCCTTTTTCTTTCTCTTAACGCTGGGCTTCTCATAATGCTCCCTCTTGCGAACCTCGCTCATCAGCTGTTCACGGGCGCATTTACGCTTAAATCTCTTCAAAGCGTTTTCCAAGGATTCATTTTCTCCCACACGGATTTCCGGCATATATTCCCCTCCCCTCGCTTGCCTAGCTTATGCATAGAGAGTATTAAGTCTTTATACAGTAGGGATTATACCCTAAAGTTACAATGCTGTCAATAAGGTATTTACCCTATTATGATTAAATTCAAAAAGTGTTCATAACCCGCCGACAATATTAAAAATGTTGCGTTAAACCCCTTTTTATCCTATAATAAAAATATAAATTATAAAAATTCTGTTGTATCTTTATATTGGAGAATAATTTTATGTCCCTCTTGCCCAATGAACGAATAGACGATCTGCAATTCCGCGGCCTTAAGATAATACAAAACCCACAGTATTTTTGCTTTGGCATGGACGCAGTTTTGCTTGCTCATTTTGCGCGGTTAAAAAAAACTGACCGCGCTGCCGATTTAGGAACGGGTACGGGAATATTGCCCCTTCTGTTATGGGGCAGATACCAATTCTCTCATATAACCGGCCTTGAAATACAGCCCGCCATCGCTGATATGGCATCCCGGAGCATTAGGCTTAACAATTTGGAAAGCCGAATTTCCATTCTTAATGAGGATTTGCGCAATTACGGCTTTGGAAGCCAGGCCGAAACAATGGACGCAGTAATAAGCAATCCCCCGTATAAAAAGGCGGGCAGCGGACTGCCCAGCCAGACAAGCGCCCAGGCTCTAGCCCGCCATGAGATAACCTGCCGCTTGGAAGACGTAATATCCTGCGCCGCGCGTCTGCTGCGCAACGGCGGCAAATTTTTTACTATCAATCACAGCGACAGAATAATAGAAATCATAGAGCTTATGCGTCAATATAAAATAGAACCCAAGCGCTTCCGGCTTATTCAGCCCAGAGCGTCTCTGCCCCCCAATCTGGTTCTGGCCGAGGGGGTAAAAAACGCCCGTCCGCACGTCAGTTTTGAGCCCGCTCTTATTATATATAACGAAGACGGCTCCCCCACCCTCGAATTAGACAAAATCTATCATAGAATATAAATTATTTGCTTAATAAAAGCAAATTCTTTTGATAGCCACATATCATTCAGGACGTGCAAAACCTTGCGCGCCCCAAACGGAGGAGAATTTATTTTGAGCACCGGTACTCTTTATCTCTGCGCCACCCCCATAGGAAATCTGGAGGACGTTTCCCTCAGATTAATAAAAGTATTAACCCGCTGCGAAATAATCGCCTGTGAGGATACGCGGCATACCCTCAAGCTGCTTAATCATCTTGAACTTAAAAAAAGGCTTATTTCTTATCATGAGCATAACGAGCAGCAAAGAACGCAGGAATTAATAGGATTCCTGGAGGAAGGCATGGATATCGCCCTCCTCAGCGACGCAGGAATGCCCTTAATTTCAGATCCCGGCGCGGTAATAGTTAAAAAGGCAAGGGAGCGCCAAATTAACGTTACGGTTGTGCCCGGGCCCAACGCCGCTCTATGCGCCCTCGTATTATCCGGCATGGACTGCGCCCGGTTTGTATTTGAAGGCTTTCTTCCCGTTAAAGGGAAGGAGAGGCTGGGCCGCCTGCAGGCTCTGGCCGCAGAACAGCGCACAGCTATCCTATATGAAAGCCCGCACCGTCTGGAGGATACAATAAAGCAGCTTGCCCAATACTGCCCCGGAAGAGAGCTCGCATTAATCCGGGAACTGACAAAGCTGCATGAGGAATGCCTTAAAATAACTCTGGATTCCAATATCATTGGCCTTTTCGGCCCCGAAAGCCAGCCCAGGGGAGAATATGTGCTGGTGCTTCAGGGCGCTTTGGAAAAACAGACATATCCTGAAGATATTAAAGCGCATGTGCTGGCCCTAATGGCCTCGGGCATGGATAAAAAAGAGGCGGTTAAAACGGCCGCCCGCCAAAGAGGAGTTTCAAAAGACAGCGTATATAAAGAATGCCTGGAATTGTAAATTTTCATATTTATTCTCCCAGCATCTCAGCCCCCGTTTCCATTAAAACGCAGCCGTTCTTTAAATGCCCGGCATAGCAATAAATACATCCGCTCCGGCATGTGTTATAAGCGCCTATATCAACGCTTTTCATACAGCCGCATAAGGGACGTTGATTTTTATCCTTTTTATATTCCAAGCCCTTTACGCCCAATTTTTCAAAACGCCCGATATCCACGCACGCCGCGGCTCCAACTCCGTATTTTTCAAAATTTCCCATCTCCGCGCAGGCGTCTATATATATTCCCGCATGCCGCGCCGAATCTGCAAAACTGCATATTAATTCCTCAGCAAGCGTATCCGACGGAAAATATATGCCCGCTTTTTTAATTGCCGAACGGATTTTTAAATAATCGTCCAAAAAACTAACCGTACATTTTTCAGTATAAGGCGCCAGGCGCAGCGCTAATTCTCTGAAAGCGCGCATATGAAATTCTGGAGTATAGCCAGCATTAAATATGATAGGATCATATCGCCATACTACCCTCTGCCGCCCCGCTTTGCCCGAGAGCTCCTTAAACGCCTCTATAAGGCGCTCCTTTTCGGGCAGATTAGGCTCTATATCCGCGCCGTACGGATTAAGGGTAAACTGAAAATAATAGGCCAGACCGTCCAGCCTGTCCAATTTATTCAACATCGGAATAGGATTCTTGCTCCAAAAAACAATGCCGTCTATATTTTCAGGCCTCAAATCTATTCTGCTGAACTGCCGGCCGTTAAACGGATTGCGGACAAGCGCATATCCCTGATTAAGCCTGTTAAAAAACCATTCTGAATAATAAGCCGGTATATCCGTTCTTCTGCTCGCGCTTATAATCATCGCTTATTTCCCCGAGTCCCTTATCTGCATTTTAACCGTTTTAAACCGCACGGCGTTTTTGAATCTCAAATAAAGTATAGCTAAAAAGAGCTTCTGTTGTCAAGAACGCGCTTATTGCTTTAAGCAGCCGGAATTTTATTCCGGCGAGCCCCTAGATAAAGCAAACGTATAAAATTTATAGCAATTTTTGCGCCTGGACAATACAATCAGAGTATAACGGCCCATATAAAAGGGCGGCAAGACCGGCTCAAAAAAGCCGCCCATTCTGTTCAGACAGAATGGGCGGCTTCTAAGCCTTAACTGGCCCTATACAATTCAGCTCAATCTAAAGGGCATTTATTCAAAACAGAGCATACCCCGTTTTGAAACGCATATGCTATGTATATATACAGCAATTACGCGTTCTCTTTATCCTTTTTAGCGTCTGCTTCGTTGATCAGTTTAAGGCAGTCGGAGCAAATATTCTTTCCCATGAAGTTTACAACGTCTGTGGCGTTATCGCAGAATATGCATGCAGGCTGATACTTTTTAAGTATTATCTGCTCACCATCCACATAAATCTCCATTGAATCCTTCATATCCACGCCTAATGTACGGCGAAGCTCCTTGGGCAACACCACGCGGCCCAAACCGTCTACTTTGCGAACGATACCGGTAGATTTCATAATCATTGAACTCCTTTCTATTCTTTGGCTTTTTCTTGTTAAAATCATAGCATTTTTTTATACATTTGTCAACATTTTTTTAGAGACAATTTTACTAAAAATTATTTTTTTCCTCTATTTAGAGTATTTTATATAGTTATCTAATATAACTAAGCGCATATACTCCATTAGAGGTGACGTTTATGCTGAGTAAAATCTGGAAATTAATGATTGTAATAGCCCTGGTATACGGCATGTTTACGGGCAGAGCAGAGCAATTAAGCAGCGCCGCGGTCAAAAGCGCGGGAGACGCCGTAACCCTTTGCATAAGCCTTTGCGGAATATACGCCCTTTGGTGCGGGCTTATGAAGCTGGCAGAAGCCGGAGGCCTGCTCAACGCGCTTTCCAGGCTGCTCTCCCCATTAATAAAACGGCTGTTCCCTCAGGCCGCTAAAAGCAAGGAAGCTTCCAGCGCAATAACCATGAATCTTGCGGCCAACATGCTGGGATTGGGAAACGCAGCCACCCCCGCCGGCCAAAAAGCCATGCGCGAGCTGAAAAAATTAAGCGGGCACGACCGGGCTACTGACGATATGGTAACTTTGCTGGTCATCAATAATTCTTCCCTTACTCTCGTACCCACAACTGTAATCGCGCTCAGGGCTCAGGCCGGAAGCGCCAGTCCCAGCGAAATTTTTCCCGCCGCCCTGCTGGCCTCCGCCGTAAGCACAATTTTTGCAATAATTTTCAGTATAGCTCTGCGCAAAAAGCGCGGCGATCCAAAATGTTGAAATTCCTTACGGCTCTGGCCTCCTACATAATACCCGTTTATATACTCATAACTCTTATATGCGCATGGCGGAAAAAAACCGACGTATATCCCTGCTTTCTAGTTGGAGCAAAAGAGGGCATATCCAGCGCGTTTTCCATCCTGCCCTATATGGTGGGCATGCTCTTCGCAATAGGCCTTTGGAGAGCCAGCGGCATAATGGAAGGCATAGGAGCGCTCATTGATAAAGGGCTTTCCCTGCTGGGAGTGCCTGAAGGCTTAAGCATGATGCTGCTTCTGCGCCCTCTTTCAGGCTCGGCAGCCCTTGCCGAATTGGACCAGATATATTCCATTTATGGTCCGGACAGTCTCCAGGGACGCCTTGCCTCGGTGCTTATGGGCTCTACCGAAACAATTTTATATACCATACCCGTATATCTGGGCGCGGCGGATATAAAGGACAGCGGACACGCCTTAAGCGCTTCCATGCTTTCCATGCTCGTGGGAATAATTGCAAGCATATGGATTGTAAGACTGTTTTTCCCATAGCATAAATAATCTTATGCGCTCTCCGCATAATCATTTCCGAACGCCCCGCGGCATTATATTTACAGAACCTTATAAAGTCCAATTCGCCCTGAGGCAGGGTATAATTATGCCGAAAAATCAATATTATAATAACATAATTTTTAGAAATAATAAACTAAAAAAGGGGGATATAATATGAACAATAAGAAAATTTCAGAATGGTTCATGCATTCCGAAAGCCCAAAGGGCAGCCTGAAAAATTTAAAATCCGAGCGTTATTCTATAAATAATGCAATTAAAATGCATCCAAGCCCCGAAAGAAAAAAACTCAAAGACGGCGCGCGCCTTTTTTCAGATTTAAACAGGAGCATCCCTGAATGGTATCTGGAATATATCCGATTCTCGGACACTAACTATTTCTATTTATAATTATATGCGGTGAATAACAGGCTGAAGCCGTCCATTTTCCCATCGGATACAGGCGTAAGTGCACATGCGCGTGCCCGCGCCTGAAAGAGTTCCCGGGCATATAAGATATACGCCGTTCTGACAGGTTATATCCGGAAGATGCGTATGTCCGTAAACAGCCGCTCCGCAGTCCAATTCAAGAGCCCTGTACATAAGCGCGTCCAGCCTGCTCTTAACTCCGTATTTATGCCCGTGAGTTAAAAGAATCTTAACGCCGCCCAGATTTACTGTTGCTTCAATCTGCCCGCCCGAAAAATCCCCGTTGCCTTTAATTATAAACGTCTGCCGGCGCGAAAACTCCTGCAATTTGCCGCCGTCCCGCACATAATCGCCCAGATGCGCATACATATCGGCGTCCTTGGTTAATTCAAGCAAACGGGTGTAATTTTGAACGTCTCCGTGCGTATCGCTCACGGCATAAAGCACGCTCATAGCCGCGCGCACTTTCCAGCCAGAAGCCTGGCCGCAATGGCCCGGTGGCTGAGCTGGTTTTTCTGTTCTTGCGTCATCTGAGCAAACGTGCATTTATATTGAGGGATGTAAAAAATCGGATCATATCCAAAGCCTCCTTCGCCTTGAGGAGCATATGTTAATTCCCCGGCCACCTCTCCCCTGGCCGTCAGTTCGCCGCTGGGAGTAACCAGCGCCAGCACGCAGACAAAGCAGGCCGTTCTATCTTTAATCCCTTCCATTTTTTCAAGCACCAGCTCCAGATTTTTGCGGTCGTTGCAAGGCTCTCCGGCATAACGCGCCGAATATACGCCCGGCTCCCCGTTAAGCGCCTTTACTGAAAGCCCGCTGTCGTCCGCCAGCGCCGCGCATCCCGAAATGCAAGCAATTTCCCTGGCCTTTTTTAAGGCATTCCCTTCAAATGTGGCGGCGTCCTCCACCGTTTCATGCTGAATGCCCGCCTCCTCAAGAGAGAGAATGCTTTCAAAATAAGGATGAAGCACTTCTCTAAGCTCTTTAAGCTTATGCTTATTGTTAGTAGCTATAATCAATTTATCCATAATCTATTTTTCCAAATGCTTATTTTCCAGACGGGCTATGCTGTCGTTCCGTCCTACTATTATTAAAGCGTCTCCCTCATGCACCACATCGTCGGCCGAGGGCGAAACTATAATATCGTTTTTATGCTTTATTCCTATAACCGTTATGCCGAATTTTGCCCGAAGATTAAGCGCGGACAAGGTTTTATCATGCCATACGGCGGGAGGGCTGACTTCCACCAGGCCGTAATCGGGCGCTAATTCTATAAAATCCATAATTCCCGCCGAAACCAGGCTGTGGGCCACCCTTACGCCCATGCTTTTTTCAGGCAGAATCACTTTATCCGCGCCTATCATGGACAGTATCTTTGCATGCAGTTCATTGCTGGCCTTAACAAACACCTTGCCGCAGCCCAGTTCCTTGCATAATAAAGTTATAAGCAGACAGCTTTCAAGATTAGTGCCTATGGAAATAACAACCGCGTCAAAATTGCGTATTCCCAGCTCCCTCAGAGCCGCCGGATCAGTCGCGTCCGCCTGAATAGCGTGCGTCACCTGATCGGCTACGTCTGATACCTTATCCTCCGAAGTATCTATGCACAGCACTTCATGCCCCATATCGCAAAGGGTAGTCGCCAGGCTGCGTCCAAAACAGCCCATCCCTATTACGGCAAAGCTTTTCATTTAAAAATCTCCTTTTACGAAAAATAGTTTTTGCGGCGGCCGTTTAAAAGCGGCTCAGCCTATAATTATACGCCCCTCAGGATATTTTACTGAGGATTTCTGAGGAGACGAATGCCTGCTTAAGGCTATTGTAAGAGTAAGCGGGCCTATTCTTCCTATAAACATAATAATCATCAGTAAAATTTTACTGGGAAGAGTAAGGCTGCCCGTCATGCCCGTAGACACTCCCACCGTTCCAAAAGCAGAGGCGCTCTCAAAAAGCATATCCACGAAATCATAATTTTCTGTCTGCGGATTATCCTGCTCGAATATGGAAAGCAGCACCGAAGCAAAAATTACCACAAACAGAGAAATGACCACTATGGCCGTAGCTTTCAGCACAAGCTGATGAGGAATTCTGTGCTTATAGGCAATCACTTCTTCCTTATTCATAACTATTGAATAAACCAGCATCATAAGCAGGAACATGGTGGTAGTCTTGATGCCGCCGCCCGTTGAAGCGGGCGAAGCGCCTATAAACATAAATATTACCGATAATATCTTGCTTGAATCGTGCAGATTGCCGGCGCCTATTGAATCATAGCCGGCAGTTCTTAACGTCACCGAATGGAAAAACGCGTTCATAACGCCGTCCCCCACCGGCATGCCGCCTAAGGTTTTGGAATTGGATATTTCAGCCACATAAAAAAGCAGGAAGCCCCCCAAAAGCAATACGCCCGTGCATACCAGCACGACCTTTGTATGCAGCGAAAATCTTGAAAATCGGCGCACCTTTATTATATCCACCAGCACGCCGAAGCCCAGGCCTCCCAAGATTATAAGCGCGCTTATGGTTAAAATTATAATTGGATCGGAATTAAGAGGCACCAGGCTGGCTCCCATGCCCAAAATATCAAAGCCCGCGTTGCAGAAAGCTGAAACCGAATGGAATATTGAAAAATATATGCCTTTGCCCAGGCCGTACATAGGAATAAAGCTTATGGAAAGAACAATTGCTCCTATTAATTCTATAGCCAGAGTAAGCGCCAGGATATGCAGAGTCATTTTGACCAGGCCCTGAAGCTGGGACTGATTATACTGCTCCTGCATAATCAGCCGGTCGCGCAGGGTTATGCGCTTGCGCATTATTAAAAACACCGTCGCCGCCAAAGTCATAAATCCCAGCCCGCCAATCTGAATAAGCAGCATAATAACAATCTGTCCAAAAACAGAAAAAGCCGCCCCTGTATCATAAACCACAAGGCCGGTAACGCATACAGCGCTGGTAGCCGTAAAAAGAGCGTTCTCAAAGGGCAGCCTTTCGCCGTCAGCCGAGCTTACAGGCAAGGAGAGCAGCAGCCCCCCGATTAATATAACGACCAAAAAGCCAAGCGCAATTATCTGAGGCGGATTCAGCCGTCTTGCCCGTCTTTCACCTTCCAAAATACGAACCTCCAGAACAAACTGCAATTTTCCTGTTTGATTATTATATCATGTATTGAATAAAACGCAAGTAAACTTTCATCCAGGGATATCGCTAAAACGCTTGCATTACTTTATTATCAGTTTTATACTATAAGCGATACGATATAATCAGAATATATTGCGTTTTTGCAGGACGAGTCCGTTTTGCCGCGCGGTCTTAAAAACGCCCAGGCATGTATTCATACGCTCGCCCCGCGGCATCTTAACGGGGCATTCGCATTAAAAAATCTTTAGCCTCAGAGAAGAAAAACGCAAAGCAAATTAACGAAGGGAACGTAAAAAATATATGGAGCAGCTTGAATGGTACGGTTTTAAAATGCTCGGATTTGATTTTAACGGACGCCAATCCTTTTTGGTGATCCCCGATAATCCCCATCCCGACGGCAAATGGATGCTGAAAACAGAATATTTCGGCGCATTTCCCGAGCTGGAGCTGGAATTGCTCAGACGAGGCTTATATTTAGGATATGTGCCCAATATAACCCGTTGGAGCACGGACGAGGACCAGGATATAAAAAGCGAATTTATAAATTATATTGCGGGAAGCTATGGTCTGAAAAATAAATGTCTGCTTATAGGCATGAGCTGCGGAGGGCTGCATGCCGCCGAGCTGGCCGCGCGGCATCCCGAAAGAGTTTCCGCGCTTTACCTGGACGCCCCGGTATTGAATCTTCTAAGCTGTCCGGGAGGCGCGGGAATTTCCACAGCTCAATTCTGGGACGAATTTTATCAAGCCAAAGGCATAAGCATGTCCGAGCTTATTTGCAGCAGAAATCATCCCATAGACAAGCTGGACATTTTGCTCGGCCACGAGCTGCCCGTATATATGGTATACGGAGACAAAGACGACACCGTGCCTTACTGTGAAAACGGCGCCGTGCTGGAAAAATTCTATCATGAGCACGGCGGAACTCTGATTACCGAATGCAAGCAGGGCGTTAATCATCATCCGCACGGGCCCAGGGATATAAAAACCGCGGCCAGCATTCTGGAAAAATGGGCATAATTTTGCACGAAATAATATTAAGCGCCTTATTAAACCGTTGGATTAGCAAAAGCTTTTTCATCTTATAATATCCGGCGCGGCCGTTTTGCGTCCATCCTGATTAAAAAATGCCTCCGGGACATTTTTATATGTCCCGGAGGCATTCTTTAATCCGCGTTCAGGCCTCTCCCCATTAAAACGCAGGGAGAAATTTCAGATTTTCAGCTTAGGCCTGCTCGTCTATAAGCTTTTGCGCTATGCTGTTATCCACCAGCTTCTCAAATTCCGGTCCCTCTTCTATAATGCCCGCTTCTTTAATTATGGAAATCAGCCTATCATAAGAATCTTCTTTCATAACCGGATCGCTCATCCAAACGTCTATATCTTTATACCGTTTCACTACCGTTACCAGCAGTTCCATATCGTTATCAGGGAAAGAATCCTTAATTGCTTCGGCAATTTCTTCAGCCTGAGCCGAAGCCACCCATCTCTGCCCTTTATATACCGCCCGTATAAACGCCTCGGCGACGTCTCCGTTTTTCTCAAGATAATCCTTAGCGGCCATAAAGCATGTATACGGAACTTCTCCGCCTTCTTCGCCTATGGAAGCAACTATATAGCCTTCTCCTGCCAGCTCCATGGTAGAAGCTACCGGTTCAAACAAGGCGACATAATCATCCTCGCCGCCGATAAAAGCGCCGCCCATAAGATCAAACTGCACGTCTATGCGCACATTGGCGTCCACGCCGGGCACAACCCCGTTCTTTTTCATTACATATTCCAGCGTCATCTGCGGCATGCCGCCCTTGCGCCCTCCTATTATGCTGGTGCCCTTAAGCTTTTCCCAGCTAAAATCCTCGTCCTTTGTTTTCCCCAGCAAAAAGGAACCGTCCCGTTTGGTAAGCTGGCCGATAATCACGGCATGATCCTCTTTTCCTTCATTGCATACATATACGCCCGTCTCGGGGCCCATAAGCCCTATATCCGCTTGCCCCGAAATGACGGCGGTCATGCTTTTATCCGAGCCTCCTCCGTTAGTCAATTCTATGGTGATGCCCTCTTCCTCAAAATAGCCCAGGCTAATCGCCGCATAAAAGGGCGCATAAAAAATGCTATGCGTCACCTCGTTCACTCTTACAACGTTTTCATCCCGGCTTTGACAGCCTGACATCAGCCCTATGGACGTCAAAATTAAAATGAGCACACAAAAAATGCTAAGCAGCTTTCTCTTCACAAATCGCAACCTCCTGATTATTTTTATATTATCATTTTATGAAGCATCTATTAAATGGTGACATCCCGACTCACGGCCGCGTTCAGCAACAATATACCGCGGCTTTTTATTCAAGCAAATGGAATTATAGTATGTATAAAATAACGGGAGAATCCATTAAGACACTCCCGCTGATACGAATATTCTTAACGAAATTTAAGGAAAAAGAAATCCGAGCACCCTTGCGGACGCTCGGACTGGTCGGGGTGACAGGACTCGAACCTGCGGCATCTTGGTCCCAAACCAAGCGCGCTACCAAACTGCGCTACACCCCGTTTATAATTTGCTGCATAAATTCATTCGCCTATACAACAGGATGTATTATATATCAAAAATATAAATTCCGCAATATTATTTTATGTTTAATATATTATTATTGATAATATATTAATTTCTAATTGACATACTAAAAAAATTGCGATATAATGAGCAGGCAAAATTGAAACAGAACATTGATTTTAATTTTGTTCAGCGTGCACGAGCGTTTTATTTTTTTGGCTCCGTGGTCAAGAGGTTAAGACACCGCCCTTTCACGGCGGTAACAGGGGTTCAATTCCCCTCGGAGTCACCATTTATTTTTAAGGGCCTTTAGCTCAGTTGGTCAGAGCGGTCGGCTCATAACCGATTGGTCCGGGGTTCGAGTCCCTGAAGGCCCACCAATAATTTTTTAGGTCCGGTAGCTCAGCTGGTTAGAGCGCTAGCCTGTCACGCTAGAGGTCGTGGGTTCGAGCCCCATTCGGATCGCCATTTGCCTTTGTAGCTCAGTCGGTAGAGCAGAGGACTGAAAATCCTCGTGTC
>QALW01000040.1 GCA_003150515.1 Selenomonadales bacterium
CCTGCGGGGGGGCGGCGCATCCCAGCCTCCAGCCTTGCTGGAGGCTGGGCTGACAGGGCAGGGCTGCGTGAGAGCAAGCAAAGCTTGCTCTGGCCGGGCCCGACGGCCCGGCCAGGCGGCCTGCGGCCGCCTCACGCAGCCCTGCCCTGTCCCCCCACGCCCGCCCTAAAAGGGCGGGCGTGGGGGGCGCCGCCCCCCTTGCCCTTTAATTTAAATATATAAAAAAATGCGTCCGGCCTTAAGTCCGGACGCATTTACATTTTATATAGATAAAAATGATTATTGAATGCAGTCCTTAAGCGCTTTGCCCGCTTTAAAGGAAACTACCTTGCAGGCGGGAATATCCATCTTCTCGCGGGTGCTGGGATTGAGAGCAGTGCGGGCGGCGCGCTCCTTAACCTCAAAGGAACCAAAGCCCATAATCTGCACCTTATCGCCGTTCTTCAAAGCCTCTTCTATAATTTCCAGCACGGAGCTTACGGCCTTGTCAGCCTCTTTTTTGGTAATACCGTTGCGCTCTGCAAGAGCATTGATGAGATCAGCCTTATTCATTAGAATACCTCCAAATTAATTTAATGTATATTGTCAAAATCCCCGAACACGGGGCTTTGCAATCCCTATTGTTCTTCATTTTACACGAAACCGCCGTATATGTCAATAGAGTTGTGCCAAAAATTACTCTATTTCGCCCGAAATAACGCTGCGCAGGGCATTTTCAAGGGAATATCCGTCCAAAGGAGCGCTGTTTTCGGCCTCCGCCCTCTTAACTGCGGATATAAATAGGTCGCAGGCGCGGTTTAACGCCATTTCAGGCTGCACCCCCGCGCATTTAAACGCGGCGCACAGCTTGAGCAGGAAAAGCCCCGCCTTTAATTCGGGCTCTTCCCTGGCTATTATTCCCGCTTTTATGCTTTTTATATCATCCAGCGCAAAATCCAGGGCTTTTTCCGCCTCTTTGGGAAAAGCGCCGCTCAGCCGCTGGGCAAGCTTGAAAGCGCGCATAAGCGCAGGCATGCTTCTGGGCAGATCCTCCGCCATTTGGCTCAGCGAGCTTATATGCTTTTCTCCCTTTTTAATCTGCTCCCAATTATTTAAGACGTCCTCGCTGGACTGCGCCTGAACCGAGCCGAATATATGAGGATGCCGGCGCAGCATCTTTGCGCACACTGCCGTAATAACGTCCGAAATATCAAATTCCTGATGCTCCGAGGCAATTTGGGCATGAAAGACCACCTGCAAAAGCACGTCTCCCAATTCGTCGCAGAGCTTAAGCATATCCTCCTCGTTTACGGCATCCACCGCTTCGTATGCTTCTTCAATCAGATATTTGCGCAGGCTTTGGTGAGTCTGTTCCAAATCCCAGGGGCAGCCGTTCTCTCCGCGCAGCCGGCTCATAATTTGGACAAGCTGCCTGAAGCTATAGCGCTCGCATTCCTCAAGGGAAACCGGAGGCAGATACGCGCATGCGGCGTGGCAGTAAAAATCCTCCGGCTGCCTGTCCATCTCAAAGAGAGGGATTAATATGAGCCGGCCGGTAGCGGCCGAATATAATTTTATCTGAGTCTGAGCCGGATAATATTCCAGCAGCCCGCATTTAAGCTCGGAAGCCAGGAGCCGGCTGTCCAAAGCGTAATACAGGCGGGCGCGCGCGGCGTCCAGAAGCGCGCCGGGAATATATTCGCTCGCGCTCATAATTAAAGCGTCCGGCTCTCCGTCCGCCTCGCTCAGAGCGGTCTGGGCAAGAGAAACGCCGGGAATCACCCGCACGCCGCAGCCATCCTTTTGGGCGCGTTCCCGAGCATAACGGGCAGTTCGGTCGTCCGCGGCCGAGCCGTAAACCATATAGCATACCCGCTCTCCCTTTTCTGAGAGCGCCCTGTAAATCAGCCTGTTAAGCTCGTCAAAATCCTGCGCGTTTTCAAAGCATTCATCCAGCGTTCGGGCGCACGCGCAGCGCGAGAGCGCCTCCTGAGCCGAGGGTATGCGCTCGGTTTGTATATATAAAGAGTCGGCGTTCTCTATTTCCTTGAGCATGCGCTCGGTTAAATCCCCTTTAGAGACGCCTCCCCCAAGGATTATAAGCTCATTCATCTCTTTCCTCCCCTTCTGATTCAGTCTTTTCCGGCTCTTTAAGCGCCCAGGAGTTTTTATTTCCCTTAAAACGCGTCAGCAGCCCGCGCAGCTTCATTTTCAGGCCTGAATGCTCGGGGGCCGGCGCCTGATTTAACGCTTCTGAAATTTCATCCTCCGCTTTTGCGCTCGAAGCCTGATTTAAGGCCTGGGGCTCTTGATTTTCCAAAGCCGTATCCGAGGCCTGATTTGGAGCTTGAGGAATTTGATTCTCCAGAGCCGTATCCAAAGCCTGATTGGGGGCCTGGGGAGTTTGATTCTCCCCAAGCCCGGGGGACGCCCCGGCCGGGGAGGCGCCCTCCGGGCGCCTTTCCGCCGCATGAGCGGCGGGGCCGGAGCCGTCAGTTTCATTCAATCGTTCCCGCCTGCGGGATTTTATTTGGGCGCCCCGAGCAAAAAGGGAGCCTGGAACATCCGCAGGCTCTGAAGGCGGAACATCCAGCGGAGGTTCTCCCAAAACGCCCGCGGACGGACGGGCCGCCTGAGAATCCGACAGCTTGAGCGCGGGCCGTCCGCTTGAGCGCGGGCCGCGCAGAACGGCCAGCTCCCTGATGGAAAAGGGACGAACGCAAAAAAGGACGCCCAGATATACCGCCGCGCCTATTGCCACGGCCGATACGGCCGCCAGGGGCCGGATAATCTCCGGGCCCATAATGAGCTTGAAGATATAGAGGACCAGGGCCATAACGGCCGTGGCAAAGAGGGGCTTGAGCATAAAATCCGCGCCCGCGCCCGCGCGGAGCCGCCTGCGGAGCTGGATATAATCCAATATAAAAGCAGTTAAATAGCAGGCCAGAGTGCCCAGCGGAGCGCCCAGAATGTTTATAGAGGGTATAGAGAGCAGCACGGCGCTGAGCGCCAGCTTAACCCCGCCGCCTATAAGCAGATTTTTTATGGGAATATATATTCTGCCCGCGCCCTGAAGCGCGCCCGTCATAGTCTGAACAGAAGTAAGCAGCAGCATGGCCGGGCTCATAATAAGCATCAGGCTTTGAGCCAGCTCCATCTGCATAAATACGAAGCGGTAGGGGACGTGCATTGTCTGCACGAATGTTTCAAGGGCGGACTGGTCGGCCGGAGAAACTGAATACAATAATTCCAGCACGGGCCGGGCGAGCATTATAAGCCCTATGCAGGCGGGCAGGCCTATTATAACTGAAAGCTTAAGGCCCAGCGAGGCCATCCGGCTGATTTCCGCGCCGTTTCTGCGCGCCCGCGCCCGGCTTATAGCGGGCACAAGGCTGGCCGAAAGGGCCAGAGTGAGCGCCGTGGGCATATTGGCCACGGGAATTACCATGCCGCTGAGCACGCCGTACATGCTGTTAATCTGAATTTCCGAATATCCGTTAAATTTGAGGCACCAGGTTACGAGATAGGCGTCCAGAGTGTTGATAAGGGGCATGAGCGCGCCGCCTATGGTCAGAGGCACGGCCATTACGATTAAAGCGCGCAGCAATTCCTTATTGCTTTTGCCCGCCAGGGAGCCCGCCTTTTTAGGCAGCGGGCGGCCCGCCCTGCGGCGGTAGACGGCCGCAAGATAGATAAGGGAAAGCAACTCGCTCAGGGAAACGCCCAGCAATGCGCCCGAAGCGGCGTAAACGGGGCCTTTAGGCAGCAAAACGGCGGCCAGAATCAGCCCCGCCGTCAATTTGGCAAGCTGGCCTATAAGCTGGGAAAGGGCTGTCGGAGCCATATCCTGGAGCCCCTGAAAATAGCCGCGATAGGCTGAAACGGCGCTCAGAAGCAGGGAGGGCGCAATGCAGATTATTACCATTTCTCCCTCTGAAATGCCCAGGGAACGGGCTATAATATCCGAGAGCAGCAGCATTATAAGAGTGCAGACGCCTCCGACCGCAAGCAGAAGATTACGGGTGAGCTTAAGAGTGCGCCTGGCGTTGCGGTAATCATCAGCCGCGGCATATTCGGCCACCAGCTTTGAAACGGCCGCCGGTATGCCCGAGGCCGTCAGCACCAGCAGCAATGAATAAATCATATAGGCCTTAGAATAAATGCCCATGGCCTCAGCGCCTATTAAATTGGTAAGGGGGATGCGGTAAACGGCGCCTATAATCTTGCAGATTACGCCCGCCGCGCCCAGTATGGCCGCGCCCCTTACAAACGTGCGCGTTTGCTTGCTTTCCATAATAAGGCTCCTAACAAAAAATAATATTCGGACCGGGCGGCTGCAAGCCGGAAAAAAGGGCCCCTGCAAGCATATTAAAGGGAGAAAAGCAAAACGGGCCGTCCGTTTGTGCGTCCGGATAATAAAATATTATAGCATAACCCGCCCGCGGCAGACAAGAGCTTTTGCCTTTTTCAGCCTTATGTTCCCCTTAAAAAGGGGAGAGCGCCCTGATAAAAAAACGGGGGCGGCGCGCCGTGCCCGGCCTTTCAGGCCGGGCACGAAGCCGGCTCATGCGGGATAAAGCTTTGCTTTATCCCGCATGAGCCGGCTTGCCCCAAGCGCCCCCGAAGGGGGCGCTTGGGGCGCGCGCCGCCCCCCGTTTTAATTTCTATTTTTTCCTCCCCTTTTTAAGGGAGAACAGAGGGCTGAAAATTATTTTGAATTTTTCTTCTTTTTCTTAAAGGCCGCCCCTCCAAGCGCTCCGCATCCCGCAAGCGCTCCGGCCGCGGCCGCCGCCAGGCTTATATCGCCGCCCTGGCCAGGCTGATCCGTTCCGCCCGGCTCTGAAGAGGAGCCGCCGTTGGCTCTGGCTCCGCCGAAATCCTCGGCCATGGCCGAAAGCATATTCTGGGCCGTTACCCTTATAAGCCAGTCGTTGCCGTGATTGATATTATTGCCGCTGGTGGAGATAAAATCCTTGGCCTTAAGAATATCCGTATGCGTTTTATACATATCCACCAGAGCATGCTCCTCGCCCGCTATATCATAGGCCTTCTGCACATATGCGGGAGTGTAATTATCCTTAGGATTGGTTACCATGCCCGTAAGAATCAAAAAATCGCAGTTGGGATTATTTTCGCGGAATATGGCCATCATGGCCTCTATATCCTCCTGAAACTGCTCGGCGCTTATTCCCACGCCGTAATTATTGCCCGCAAAGAAGCCTATTATAACCAGGTCGTATTCGCCCGCCTGGGCAATTTTCTGATATTTATCTCCCAGCGGCCTGCCGTCCAGCCCGTTGACCGGCCTGTTCTGGCCGCCCGCGGCATACTGGCTCTCTCCCTTAAGCGCAGCCAGGCCCGCGCCCGTATTCCAGCCGCCTATGCCCAGATTGGTTATTTTAACGGGCATGCCGTTATCGTTGAAATAATTGCCTATAAGGTCGGAGAGAATGGGCATATAGGGCGCCCGGCCGTGGAAGCCGCTGGCGTCCGCGCCCTGGAAGGAGCTGGAGCCGTAAAAGAGTATTCCCGCCTGTTCGCCTTCCTGGAGCTTTTTAGTGAAATTGGGCAGCTTATCTCCCTGAAACTGCGTTATTGAAATTTCTTCAGCCTGAGCCAGATCATATTCATAAGTGACGGCTATCTGCTTTTGATATACAAACGGCCCGACGCAATAGAGCACGCCCCCTAAGCGGCAGCGCCCCGTCTCGTCAAAGGAGCCGTCCCAATTCTTGACGTATTCATTCGAGCCCTCTTCCTTAAGGCCGTCCAGGGCGCCCTCAAAGAAATAGGGAATGCTGGAGCCCTCCAGCCATTTAATTTGGTTGGTGCCCTCTACCCACTGATAATCCACGCCCTCCTTATATTCCTTATTGAGCGCGTTATTCACAACCGAGATAATCCGCGTGGGCGTAAAGAGAGTGCGGGCGCTGATTGAATCCCCCTCCTTAAGCATGCATACCGTCTCGTTATACATGACGTTTTCCGTCCAGAAGGCCTGGATGCGCTGAGCGTCAGTATAGGAATATTCAGGATTGGTTATATTATTGAATTCTTCCACAAAATCTACCCCCGGCAAAGCCTCGTCTAACATAAACATATTGCTGAGCTTTATTACTCCCCGGCCTGTGCTTCCGTTATCCTTAATATAAAAGCCCAGACGGTAAAAGGGCTTGTTGCCTCCGCTGTTCCAGTCGGGAGGGTTATTCATGCTGCTTGAAACCCGGCTGGTGGGCAGAAGCAGAGCGCCCTCAAATCCGGCGGGAATAACCGCGGCTATACGGTTATTGGATACTACCGCCTTAGCCTGGGCCACCTGCCCGTTATTCGCGGCCAGAAGCATATTTTCGCCCTGGGCGGACATACGGAAATTCAAGCCCCCCTGGCGCTGGCCCTGGAAGGCAAACTGAATATCCGCGTCCGAGGGATTTTGTATGCTAAAGCCTATCCATACTGCATCGGCCACTTCAGGCGCGTTTATATTGCCCCCGCTGTAAAAGGAATAGCTCTCAACATAGCCTCCCGAATTGGCGCTCATGATCAGGATTCCGTCCTCTATCTGCATAGTGCCGCCGCCGCTGGCCGCGCCCACCACTTCGCCGTCGTTAAAATCGGTCAGCACAAGGCAGGAAATCTCGTTTCCGCCGTAATTCAGCGTTGTCTGCGCGGCCAAGGCCGGAAAGGCCAGCGCCGCAAGCAGCGCCGCAAGCAAAACAGAAACCGTTTTCTTCATAATAACTCCATCCTTTCAAAACGGAGCCGCGCGCCGCCAGGCTTATTATACAATAAGCCCCTATAAAATACAAGCGCCGCTCCATAAATTTTATTTATTATAGCATGGCGCAAACCATATTTAAAATATCAAAAAAGCATATCAGATATATTGAAAAATTATAGCTGGCGTGATATACTCAGGGAATGGAAAACGCGTTCAGGACAGCGCGGAATGTTTTCAGGCGAACTCGGAACGCGCTTAGGATAGCGCAAAACGTTTTCAGGCGAACTCGGGACGCCTTAGGATGGCGCAAAACGTTTTCAGGAAAACGCGGAACGCGTTTAGGACAGCGGGGCGCAAAGCTCATAAAAAGAGAACGCGCGCGGCAATGAGAAGCTAAAAGGAGGCTGAAAGCCTATGCATTCGGAGGATTTATATTATTTTCTGACGGTGGCTGCGGAGGGCAGCGTTTCGGCGGCCTCGCGCAGGCTGCTTATTGCCCAGCCCGCCCTGAGCAAGCGCATGCAGGCGCTTGAGCGGGAATTGGGCTGCGTGCTTTTTATAAGGGGCAGCCGCAGAATAAGCCTGACTGAAGCAGGGGAGGCCCTGCGCGGGCGGGCCGAGCAGATGAGGCTGCTGGAAAGCTCCATACGCTCGCAGATGCGCGAATATTCGCTTGGGGGCTCCAATTTGCTCCGGCTGGGAATCACGCCCTACAATTCCTCCACCCTTTTTAAACCTCTTGCGGAGGAATTAACCCGCCTGGAGCCCAATATACATTTTGACGTACAGGAGGCGCCCACCAGCGAGGTGCTTAATATGGTCAAAACGGGCATTGTGGAGGCGGGCATAGTTAAAACTCGCTTTTCGGGCGGGCCGGAGCTGGAAGCGCACTGCCGGATTAAAGACCCTCTTGCCGCCGTATGGCATAAGGATTATCCTTTTACGCCGTCGTCCAAGAGAATAAGGCTTAAGGAATTGGAGGGCGTGCCCCTGAGCATAAGCCGTTCTTTTCTGGATTTGCTCAACGGATATTGCGCGCAGGAAGAATTTATGCCCAGCATAGCCTGCATAAGCACCTCCGTGAGCGCCAATTTAACCCTTGTAGGCCTTAAAAAGGCCGTGGGCATAGCTCCCGTATCCGCGCTTAAAAAGGCGCCTTATTTAAAGCGGGCCTTATTTTACGAGGAGCATATGGATTCTCCGGCGACGCTGGTTACATTAAAGGGCCGGCTTTCGGCGCCCGTGCGCAGTTTGATTGAGATATTTAAGGCTTTATCGGAGAAAGCTCTTTAGGGGCGGACGGCCACGGACGTTCCGGGAGTTATTCCCATATCTATAAGCCGGCGCTTAAGCGCTCCCTCTCCCTTTACGCGCAATACCGTCGCGTTACGGCCCGGCTTGAGCTTTTCCAATGTTATTGCCGACATATCTGCCTCCAGCGGACATAAATTTACAGGCGAAGCCATGTCCTTCTTTATATGTCTACTGGCTTGGCCTGCAATTTATGCGTAAGCAGGCGCGGAAGAGGGGATTTATTTAAGGCGGGGCGGCGTTGGGCAAGCCTTTGGCTTGCCCAACG
>QALW01000051.1 GCA_003150515.1 Selenomonadales bacterium
TGTTACCTCCACATTCTTTTTTATTTTGAATGTCCGCAAAATCCGTCCTACATCAGCCGCACCATGTCAAATTCTTTAAATGTAAGCTTATTGAATTTCTCCTTGCTCCAATCCAGCTCTCCCAATTTTGGCTCAAACTGCCTGGTATATTGGGGAGGAATGCTAACTCTTTCCCTGCAAAGCCGAACATTACTCACCTGAGCAATCAAATAGTCGCCTATAATTTCCGGATTAAAAAATAATACTTTGGAGCTTAATTCTCCCTCCTCCACAACCACTCCTCTTGCATCCCTGCCCAGCCAGGCAGGACATTCAGCCTCCCGCTTAAACCTAACCAAATCCCATTTCCTCATTTTATCCGCCCCCCATACGGAGTTATATTCCTTATTTTTCCCTCCGGCTCCAGCATCCATCCGCTGTAAAAGCTTATTCTGCTTCCTCGATTTTTTTCATCCTGCCTTTCCAGCCAAACGGGAATTGCCAGTCTTTGCCCATATTTATCCCTCTTCTTTAAATTATAAGTCCCTTTTAAATATTTTCCAAGCCCCTGCTGACGTATCTCAGCACGCAGCCAAAAAATTTACGCCCGCCCTTTGCAATTGCAAAGGGCGGGCCGGGGGGCGGCTCTTAGCGGCCGGCACGGCCGCCCGGACGGGCCCTTGGCCCGTCCGGCGCAGGCGCGCAGCGCGCGCCTGCGTAAGAGCCGCCCCCCGGCTCCCCTTTCGGACTGCGCCCGAAAGGGGAGCGCCGGCGCTCCGCGCCGCGGCCCGCCCAAGCAGTTCTCCAGCGGCTCGGCCGGAAAATTAATATAAAACCGCAAATAAACCGCTTGACAAACTCATTTACCCGTATTATAATCCTTTTATAAACAGCAAAGGCGCTGTAGAGTAATCTACGGCGCCTTTACCTTTATTCCAGGTAAAACCGCCTAGCCATCAAAAATATCAGTTATAAGGAGGAACCAATTATGAGCACTTTGTCCGAGCTCTTTGGAAGCATGGTCTTTAATGACGCGGTTATGCGCGAAAAGCTGCCCAAGGACGTATACAAGGCCCTTAAACGCTGCACCGAGGAGGGCACAAGCATAGATCTCAACATAGCCAGCGCCGTAGCCAACGCCATGAAAGACTGGGCCATTGATAAAGGCGCCACCCATTACACCCACTGGTTTCAGCCCATGACGGGCATAACGGCCGAAAAACACGACAGCTTTATCTCTCCTACCGAGGGAGGCCGCGCCATAATGGAATTTTCGGGCAAGGAGCTTATAAAGGGAGAGCCCGACGCTTCCAGCTTCCCCTCCGGCGGCCTGCGCGCCACCTTCGAGGCCCGCGGCTATACTGCCTGGGATCCGACCAGCTACGCCTTTATTAAAGACGCAACCCTTTGCATTCCCACGGCCTTCTGCTCCTATGGCGGTGAGGCCCTGGATAAAAAAACTCCCCTGCTGCGCTCCATGGAAGCGCTTAACACTCAGGCTTTGCGCATTCTTAAGCTTTTTGGAAACGATGCGACCAGGGTTAATACCACGGTAGGCCCCGAACAGGAATATTTTCTGGTGGATAAAAAATATTACGAGCGGCGCAAGGATCTCATCTATACCGGACGCACTCTCTTTGGCGCCAAGCCTCCCAAAGGCCAGGAATTGGAGGACCATTACTTCGGCGTAATCAAGCCCCGCGTTAAAGCCTTTATGAAGGATTTAAACGAGGAATTATGGAAATTGGGCATATACGCCAAAACAGAGCATAACGAAGTGGCTCCCGCCCAGCACGAGCTCGCGCCTATATTCACCACCACCAATATCGCCGCCGACCATAATCAGCTCACAATGGAAATAATGAAAAAAGTGGCCCTCCGGCACGATTTAGTCTGCCTGCTGCACGAAAAGCCCTTCGCAGGAGTGAACGGCAGCGGCAAGCATAACAACTGGTCCCTTTCCACCAATAAGGGCGAAAACCTCTTAAAGCCGGGCAAGTCTCCCTATGAAAACGCGCAGTTTCTGTTATTCCTCTGCTCGGTAATCAAGGCTGTGGACGATTATCAGGATTTGCTGCGGGTAACCGTCGCCAGCGCAGGCAACGACCACCGCCTTGGCGCAAACGAAGCGCCCCCGGCCATAATCTCCATGTTCCTGGGCGACGAGCTGACCGAAATCTTGGAGAGCATAGAGGCGGGCACCCCCTATAATAAAAAGGACGCCCCCGTTATGGAAATAGGAGCGCATGTGCTGCCCACCTTCCCCAAGGATACCACCGACCGCAACCGCACCTCGCCCTTCGCCTTTACGGGCAATAAATTCGAATTCCGCATGCTGGGCTCCTCCTGCTCTGTTTCAGGGCCCAATATAGCGCTTAATACCATAGTGGCCGAAGCGCTGAGCCAATTTGCCGACGAGCTGGAAAAAGCCCCCGATTTCAAAAAGGCGCTTAACGAGCTGATACGGCGGACAATTTCCGAACATAAGCGCATAATCTTCAACGGCAACAACTATTCGGACGAATGGGTGGCCGAGGCTCAAAGGCGGGGCCTGCTCAACCTTTCCTCTTCCGCCGAGGCGCTGCCCTATTTTATAAAGGAAAAGAATATCCGGCTTTTCACAAAGCACAACATCTTTACTGAGACGGAAGTGCGCTCCCGCTGCGATATAATGCTTGAAAGCTATTCCAAAATAATCAATATTGAGGCGCACACCATGCTGGATATGGCGCAGAAGGAGATTTTGCCCGCTTCCATAAAATACGCGGCTCATCTCTGCGGCGCGGCGTCGTCTAAAAAGGCGCTTTCGGCTGAAATTGCCTGCGACGCGGAAATTGAACTGGCAGGGCGCATAAGCGCTCTTACCAGCGCCCTGAATAAAGAAATCGCTCTGTTGGAAAACGCGCTCATGAAGGCGAAGGACGCTCAGAACGCGCAGGATGAAGCGGTTAATTATCATCAATTGGTGCTCCCCGCAATGCAGGCCCTGCGCTGCACCGCCGACCAGCTTGAAACGCTGGTGGCCGAGGAATACTGGCCCTTCCCCACCTACGGACAGCTGCTTTTCGGCGTATAAGGCGCGGCGGGCGCGCCCCCGCTTAAGGCGCGCGCCTGATTCTCCGGCCTCAAAAAGGATTCCGCCGCCCGGGAAAATATCAGCCCGGCGGCGGAATATCCGCCTTTTAAATTAAAGCGGACAATTTAATAACCGATATGCACAAAGGCGTGTAATAATCTCTTCGCATTATGCGGCGGGAACTATTGCACGCCTTTTATTTTGCATAAAATTATTATAGGAGGAATGTTTTATGGAAACTGGATTGACAACAGCCGGCTTATGGTTTCTCATGGGCGCGGCCATGGTGTTCTTTATGCAGTGCGGTTTTGCTATGGTGGAAACCGGCTTCACCCGGGCCAAAAACGCAGGCAATATCATAATGAAAAACCTGATGGATTTCTGCATAGGCACCATTATGTTTATGGCTTTGGGCGCCGGCCTGCTTTTAGGCGAAGACGCGCTTTTCGGGCTGATTGGTCTGCCCAATTACGACTTTATCACCAATTTTGCGACATACGACTGGAGCAATTTCGTCTTTAACCTGGTGTTCTGCGCCACGGCGGCCACTATAGTTTCAGGCGCAATGGCCGAGCGCACCAAATTCAGCGCATACTGCATATATTCGGCGCTTATTTCGCTGATTGTTTATCCCATTGAGGCGCATTGGCTCTGGGGCGGAGGCTGGCTCTCGGATTTAGGCTATATAGATTTTGCCGGCTCCTCCCTTATCCATATGGTAGGCGGAATAGCCTCCTTAATAGGCGCGGTTATAGTGGGCCCGCGGCTGGGCAAATATGTTAAGGACCAGCAGGGCAGAGTGACCAAAGTAAACGCAATACCCGGCCACAGCATACCCCTGGGCGCGCTGGGCGTATTCATTCTCTGGTTTGCCTGGTACGGCTTCAACGGCGCGGCGGCCTATCACAGCGACGCCGAACTGGCCCAGGTTTTCGCCACCACTACCATCGCTCCGGCCATAGCCACGGTTGTTACAATGCTCTACACCTGGAAAAAGAACGGCAAGCCGGACGTATCCATGTGCCTTAACGCCTCATTGGCGGGGCTGGTGGCCGTAACGGCCGGATGCTATAACGTAGACGCAATAGGCGCGGCCGTTATAGGAATTGTTTCGGGCTTCCTGATAGTGTTCGCAATAGAATTTATCGACCTCAAGCTGCATATTGACGACCCCGTGGGCGCAATCGGAGTGCACGGCGCGAACGGCCTCTGGGGCGCAGTTGCGGCGGGGCTATTGAGCACAAACACCGCTCCGGGCGGAGTGGACGGCCCCATATACGCGCTTATACACGGAGGAGATTTCCTTGCCGGCCTTAAAGTGCTGGGCGTTCAAATTCTGGGAGTTGTATGCATAGCCGCATGGGTAACTGTGACCATGATTATAATTTTCAAAGCGCTTAAAAAATTCAACGGGCTGCGCGTATCGGCGGAGGAGGAAATTTCCGGCCTGGATTTGCCCGAGCACGGGCTGCACAGCGCCTATGCGGATTTCCCCTTGAACGTAGAATCCCTTTATGAGAGCGCGCCCATGGCCGTAACGGGCGACGTGCCCGCGGCCGAAGCCGTAGAGATTAAGCGCATGCCCTCCTTTGAGCAGGCGTCTCCCGCAGCAGAGGGCGGAATTAAATTTACCAAGATTGAAATTATCTGCCGCGAGCGCATGCTTGAGCCTCTTAAAAACGCCATGACGGCCATAGGCATAACGGGCATGACGGTAACGCACGTTATGGGCTGCGGCGCTCAGAAGGGCAAGCTGGAATATTACCGCGGAGTGCCCGTGGAGCCCACTCTTCTGCCTAAATTGCAGGTTGAAATGGTTGTTTCCAAAGTGCCGGTAAGAGAAGTAATAGAGACTGCCAAAAAGGTGCTTTATACCGGTCATATAGGGGACGGAAAAATATTTGTTTATGATGTGGAAAACGTAATCAAGGTGCGCACCGGAGAAGAAGGATACGCCGCCTTGCAGGATGTTGAATAAAACAAAAATATGCTGCCGCCCGGAGGGGCTGCGCTCTGCGCGCAGCCCCTCCGGGCTTATTTATGCGCCTGCGCCCGGGCTAAAAAAGGGGGCAGGGGGGGCGGCTCTTGGCGGCCGAAGGCCGCGGGGCGCGCGCTTCGCGCGCGCCAGCAGGCGCAAAGCGCCTGCCAAGAGCCGCCCCCCCTGCCCCCTTTTTTTAGCCCGGGCCGGATATAAATAAGCCTGTTATCTTCCGGCAAACACCTCCCGATATTCCCCCGGAGCCAGGCCCTCGTTTTTCTTAAACACCGAATAAAAATAGGACGCGCTCAGAAAGCCGCAAACGTCCCTGATTTCATTAAGGGAAAGCTCGGTAGAAAGCAGCAGCCTGCGCGCGCAGGCCAGCCTGACCTTAACCAGATAAGCCACGGGGCTGTCTCCATACGCCTTTTTAAAAGAACGGCAGAGATGCTCGGGCGTTACTCCCTCCTCCTCCGAAAGCCTGAGCAGGCTTAAATTCTTATTGTAATCCCTGTCCAGCCGCTCCTTTATACGAATGCAGAAATCGCTGCATTCTCCCCTTTCGGGCAGCTGGGCAATCAGCTCCAGCAGCCGCGCCCTTAATTCCAGGCTGCGGCCCCGCTGAATGAAGCCGTCAAATATTTTTCTGAACTTTTCTTCAAACTGCGCGCCTTCCAGAGCTCCGTTCAGCTTCTCCAGCGCTTCAAAATTCCTGCCCTTCTGCGCCATTCTTTCCAAATGCCACTGCCCTGCGCTTTCAAACACCCTTTTTCTATATTCCTCCGCCATAAATTCATCATAAAAGGCGTCGAATATCAGCTTTATGCCGGTATAGCCGTTGATGCGCCTGAGCCGCGAGCCCGGCTTATGAAAAAAGACCATTCCCGGCCGCGCTAATTGAAAGCGGGGATTATACGCAATATTTATGCTGGCGCCGTTCCAGGCGCTCTCATGGCTTCCCTTGCTTTGCCCCTGCTTAAGCCAAACGGCCACCCCTTCGGGCGGCGTTTTAATGAATTGGCTGAAATTTTCTCCGGTTATATTAAAAAATTCCCGAGGCAGGCAAAGCCGCGAATTGGGTGAAAAAAAGGGACGGTCCAGAAGCATCATGGCCCCGGAGCGCCCGCCCGGCTCCAAAAGTTCAATTTCAATTCCGCGGGTTTGAACGTCATATTCCGCCCCCTTTTTGCCCGGCCTGAACGCAACCCAACCCGAAAAGCCCGGAGGCAGCCTGAGCCGTCCGGCCTTTTGCGGAACGCCCCTCATGCATCCGTCAGGATAAATACTGCTTCTTAAAGGCGCTCCCAAAGCAAGCGGTTGAAGCCCTATAAGCGCGCGCACTCTCAGACAAAGCGCAAAATTGCATACGTTTTTAACATGCAAAGCCAAATAGGACAGCCTGCCCGGCTGCTCGGAATCTTGAAGCAAAGGCTCCAGCATAAGCCGGAGGGGCTGGCAGCTCTTTAAAAAACCGCCGCCCTCCCCTGTAAGCACATATTCAAGCTCAAACCATTTAACCGTTCTCCAGGGAGGCGGCGCCTGATTAGAGGAATCGCCCGTCAGCGAACAGGAAATCAAATGCGGATTAAGTAGTGCAGGATGCGTGTACATATGTCCTCCGTATGTGAAAAATAGCTTAAAAAGGTTGAAATAGTAAATAGGGTTATAAAGTTATTGTAACCAAAATACCCCAAAAGTCAATACCCTAAAGAAAAAATATACAAAAACCGCGTTTGAGAGGGGGCTTTTAAGAGAGCCCTAAAAAAAGGGGGGCGGCGCGTCCTGCGGGCGCCCGTACGGGCGCCCGCAGCGCAGGGCAAGATAAAGGGGGGCGGCGCTGCGGCCGGAACGGCCGCCCGGCCGGGGGCTTATGCCCCGGCCGGGGCAGGCTGCTTTGCAGCCTGCCAGCGCCGCCCCCCCTTTATCTTGCCCTGCGGCCCGCGTGAAAGCCTGCGGCTTTCACGCGGGCGACGCGCCGCCCCTCTTTTTTTCAGGGCTCTCTTAAAAAGGCGCCCCCCTCCGGCAAAGCCGGAGGGGGGCGCCTTGCCCTGCCCCGCGGCTTCGCCGCGGGGCAGGGCCCCCCTTATTAATTTATATATTCCCCGTCATTTCCGCAAAATAAATTACTTGATTATTGCGGATACGATATTCTGAGCATATACGCGGATCAGCCAGTCATTGGGATGGTTGATATTGTTGCCGCTGGTGGAAATGAAATTCTTGTATTTCAATATGCTCTCATGCACGGCGAAGAAATCCACCACAGCGCAATTCTCCTCCTGAGCCAATTCCTTAAGCGCCGCTCCGAAATACCGCTGATTGCCGTAGAATCCAACCGCCTCCGGATTGGGCACCATGCAGGATACCAGCACTACCTCCACATTGGGGCTCTGAGTGCGCACCTGCTCTATAATTTTGCGGGTGCTCTCCTTATAGGACTGCGCGCTGGTGCTGCCGTTATTCATGCCGAAGCTCAGAATCATAAGATCCATGCCGCCGTATCTGTTTGAATAATTATAGCTGCCCACGCTGCCCGTAAGCGCCGTTAAACCGTTTTCTACTGTCCAGCCGCCCACCGAGAGATTGTTCATCTTCACGCTCGCACCCGTTTTGCGCTCAATCTGCTCCTTGACCAGCTCGCTCATCATGGGCATGCGCGGCTCCCGTCCGTACATGCTCGAAGCGTCGCAGCCCGAAAAAATGCTGTCTCCATAGAAGAGCACGTTCAATTCTTCCTTGTCAGCCAGCTTTTTGGCCGTATTAGGCAGCTTGTCGCCCTGATATTGAGTGTAAATAATGCTCTGGCTCTCTATCTGCGCCTGGTCGTATTCGTAGGTAACGCAGATTTGCTTTTCATATACAAACGCGCCTATGCAGTAAAGCACATTGCCCAGCCGGGCGCGTCCCGTATTGTCAAAGCCTGCATTATCCCAATTCTTAACGTATTCGTTTGAGCCCTCTTCCTTAAGCCCGGCCAGCGCGCCCTCAAAGAAATAGGGAATGCTCGAGCCCTCCAGCCAGTTAATGCGGTTGGTGCCCTCCACCCATTCAAAATCCACGCCCGCCTTATATTCGTTCTTCAGATTTACGTCCACCACCGAGATAATGCGCTTGGGCACAAACAGCAGCGTGCCGTAAATCTCGTCTCCGTCCTTTATCATGGCCATGCTCTCGTTGCGCATGATATTTGATTCCCAGAAGGGCGTCATGCGCTCCTCGTCGGTATAGGAATATTCAGGGTTGGTTATATTGGAAACGTTTTCAGGCAGCTTCTCCGCTTCGGGAAGCTCGCCCGCATAAAGCAGCAGACCGCTTATATCCACCGATTCGCTGCCTGCGCCCGCAACATGGAAGCCTATCTGCTCGGGAGCGGGGCGCCCGTCCGTCCAAACCTTGCCCGCGTTCATATCCGGATTATTATAAATCCGGGAGGCAGGCACCAGCATATGTCCCGAAAAATTGGCGGGAATGGTGGCGCACCAGCGGCCCGCGCTGATATTGCCCGTAGCGCTGTATATTCTGCCGTCGTCAAAGGCCAGGAGAATATCCTCTCCTTCCTCCCCCATGAAAAAGGACGTGCCTTCATAATATCCCTGAAGCCCGAAAAGCACGCTGCCGCTCTGATTATTGATTATTCTTACGCCGAAATATGTAACGTCCGAATAGTCGGCCGAGGCAAGATCCTCCCCAACGTAATTGTTGTAGGAATCGGCCAGGCCGCCGCCGGGATAAGCCGAAAGCACTCCGTCGGCAAATTCATAAGAGCCGTAGGAGGTGGAGGTGTTCACTTTGCCCACAGAAAAATCAGTCAGCAGACGGCCTGTATACATCTCTCCGCCCACATTGAAATGATAGGTGCCGTCCTCATCAATAACCGGCTTCTTAACGGGAGATTCCGGCTCCTGCACGGGCACGGTGGCCCCGGCGGTATTCTGGCTCGTACCTTCGGCCGAAGCGCCGCCGGTCGCCGACGGCGAAGCCTGGGGCTCGGCCGAGCAGCCGGCCGCCAGTATGGAAAAGCTCAGCGCCGCCGCCATTACAGAAATAAAGCGTTTCATTTTAAATTCATCCTTTCAAGCGTTATTAATTATGCTTTGGGAAAAGGCGCGCCCTTAAAAAATTGCGCGCGCAGGCAATACGAGCGGCAATTAATGCGCTTAAGCGCAAACGGCTCATTATATTCCGCTCGTATTGAACGCCCTCCCTATTATAAACACACCTATATTTTAATACCCCTTCTGATTAAACGCAATGAATAATTCTAAGCTATACTAGCACAATACTAACCGTGCGCTTTATTTTTTCCCTTAAAACGCGCTGCGCAGGCCCATTTTGGCATAAAACAGTTGCCTAGTTCGCCGCGTTATGCTAAAATAGAGCAGTTATGAAAGATGCCGGGAAATAAATTGCATTTTTTCTGGCAGTAATTAATGCTTAAGCGCATAAAACCGGTTATTTCAAAAAATTCTGCAACATTTTATGCGCATGGCTTCAAAAAAATAATGACGGGTGAAATTTGTGTTCAGAGAAGATATAAGAAACATAGCCATAATCGCGCACGTTGACCACGGCAAGACCACGCTGGTGGACGAGCTGCTCAAGCAGAGCGGCACGTTCAGGGAAAACCAGCAGGTGGCCGAACGGGTAATGGATTCCAACGATTTGGAAAGGGAGCGGGGCATAACCATTCTGGCCAAGAATACGGCCATACATTACAAGGGCGTAAAAATAAACGTTGTGGATACGCCCGGGCACGCCGATTTCGGCGGAGAGGTTGAGCGGGTGCTCAAAATGGTCAGCGGCGTGCTGCTGCTGGTGGACGCCTTTGAGGGGCCCATGCCCCAGACTCGCTTTGTGCTCTCCAAAGCGCTGGAATTAGGGCTTAAAGTGCTGGTAGTTATAAATAAAATGGACCGTCCGGACGCGCGGGCGGAGCAGGTGGCCGACGAGGTGCTGGATTTATTCATAGAGCTGGGCGCAGACGAAAGCCAGCTGGACTGTCCGTTTATCTACGCCTCCGCCCGCGCGGGCGCGGCGTGCCTGGATGAATATGACGCCCAGGCGGATATGAGCCAGCTTTTCGAGGCCATATTAAAATATATTCCCGCGCCCGAAGGGGATAAGGACGCGCCCATGCAGATGCTGATTTCCACTATTGACTATAACGACTACGTAGGCCGAATAGGCATAGGCAAAATTGAGCGCGGACATCTCCATGCGGGGCAGGAGGCCGTGCTCTGCAATTATTCGGACGTTTCAAAAATGCAGCGGGTGCGCGTCAATACGCTGGCCGCCTTTGACGGGCTCAAGAGAGTGCCCGCCGAAAGCGCGGATTTTGGAGATATCGTAGCCGTTTCAGGCATAGAAAATATTAATATCGGAGACACGCTCTGCGCCGCGGACAGCGTTGAGCCTCTGCCCTTTGTGAGCATTACCGAGCCTACGGTAGCCATGACCTTTTCAGTCAACGACAGCCCCTTTGCCGGCAAGGAAGGCAAATATCTTACCAGCCGGCATCTGCGGGCGAGGCTTTATAAAGAGCTTCAGACGGACGTCTCCCTGCGGGTGGAGGATACGGACAGCGCCGACGCTTTCAGAGTGTCGGGCAGAGGCGAACTGCATCTTTCCATTCTGATAGAGACCATGCGCCGGCAGGGCTATGAATTGCAGGTAAGCAAGCCGGAAGTGCTCTTTAAGGAAATAGACGGCGTTAAATGCGAGCCCATTGAAAGGGTGTATATAGACGTGCCCGAAAATTATGTGGGCGCAGTTATAGAAAAGCTGGGCGCGCGCAAGGGAGAGCTGGTCAATCTGACGGCCCTTTCGGAGAGCATGCGCCGGCTGGAAATTCTCATTCCCTCCCGGGGGCTTTTCGGATACCGCGGCTCTTTCCTAACGGATACGCGCGGAGAAGGAGTCATGAATACCATTCTGGACGGCTATCAGCCCTTTAAGGGAGAGATTCCCTCCCGCCAGTTAGGCAGCCTGATTGCCTTTGAAACGGGCGAGGCCGTCACCTACGGCATTTTTAACGCTCAGGAGCGGGGAATTATGTTCGTCCGGCCGGGAATGCAGGTATATAAAGGCATGATTGTAGGAGAAAACGCGCGGGCGGGAGATATAGAAGTCAACGTATGCAAGAAAAAGCATATGACCAATTCGCGCAGCGCGGGCGCGGACGACGCGCTCCGGCTGATTCCGCCCAGGGAAATGACTTTAGAGCAGGCCCTGGATTATATAGCGGAGGACGAGCTGGCCGAGATTACTCCCAGCAGCATCAGGCTGAGAAAGCGGATTTTGGATCCCACCCTCAGAATGCGGGCTAACCGGAATAAATAGCGGAGCAGCTCCCAAAGCCGGGAAAAGGGCGCGCGGGCGGGGTTATGTAATATGGGCGCAATAAACTGCCGCACGGGAAAGAACCGCGCATTGAAAAATAATATGTATGGGGAATATGCGGCCGCCTGCGCCCCGTCCCCGCCCGCAGGGCGGGGACTCCTTAAAAGGGCGGGCGCGCCCTTTTCGGATATATAGTACAAGCTTTGATACATATAGCTCAGCCTGTTTGGCATACTATATTATATATAACGCGGCTGCTCGCTGAAAAAATGATATGCTTTTTCTCCGTTTTGCGGCTTTAGGAGAGCCCCCCCGGCAGGGGGCTGCCCCGCCCGGCCCCGGGCAAACGCCCGCGGCGCCCTTTATCCTTCAGGCGGCGCAGACTCCTTATTGGCTCTCCATATTCCCCGGCGCGGGGCCAACAATGAGGGCGGGCCAATATTTTCCCCTCCTTCCCGCTTCCCGTTCCGCCCCTGAAAAAGCTATTCCTCCCTAATCAATCGGGCCCGCCCAAAAATATAATCCCCGCCCGCCCCTTCGGTTTCTAGCGGCTTTAACGCTTAAAGAGGGGCAAGGAGCTGTAATTATGCAAAATAACGCCCCTTTTAACAGCAAAAAATTTTTCACCGGCCTATTTATAGTGCTGGCTCTGCTGCTTGTGCTCTCCCGGCTGCTCGATCAATGGCTTATCCCCGTTCTCAAAGCCGGACTGGCCGCGGCCGTGCCCTTTTTGATAGGCATTGTATTAGCCTATCTGCTTCGCTTCGCCGTTAATCCCTTGGAACGGCTGCTCCTAAAGCTTTTTAAGCCCAAGCGGAAAACGCGCTTTATACGCATAGCCGCCGTAACCATAGCCATTATCCTGTTTCTGGGCGTGCTCACCGCCCTGCTCTGGGGGCTTATCCCCAATCTTTACCGCAATCTGGCCGACCTCGCCGGCCGCATGCCTCAATATCTTGAAAGCATAACCCAATGGGCGGACGGCGTAATAGCCCAAAGCGGCCTGCAATTCAGCCAGAACGCCGCCCAAATGATAAACACCCTGGCTCAAAAGCTGGGCGAGCATTTTGCCAGCCATGCCGAGGAATACGCCCAGATGGCCAGCCGCACAATTTTCGGCCTGTTCGGCGCTCTCTTTGATTTCTTCCTGGGCATGCTGGTGGCTTTCTATCTGCTATTGACTCCCCAGCGCTATAAACGCCTGGCCGGCCGTATGCTCACGGCAATTATAAACGAGCCCAAAAAGCGGGACGGCATAAAGCGCTTTCTGCGTGAAACAGACGTCGTGCTGGGCAAATATATAACGGGCCGCCTGATTGAAACCGCAATCCTGGGCGTGCTGTGCTTTATCGGCCTCTCCATTTTCGGAGTGGACTACAGCCTCATAATGGCCGTTACCGTAGCCTTAACCAACCTGATTCCCTATTTCGGCCCCTGGCTGGGCGCCGTGCCCGTGGTGCTTCTCGCCTTTTTGAATAATCCCGCCTCGGCGCTGTGGCTCGCTATTTTCCTGCTGGTGCTGCAAATCATAGATAACTATATCGTTTCTCCCAAAATCCTGGGCGATATGCTGGAAGTCAGCGCCCTTTGGATACTGGTGGGCGTAATAGTAGGCGGCGGCATGTTCGGATTATGGGGCATGCTCCTGGGCGCGCCCGCCATGAGCATCCTCAGCGGCCTTTGGAACCGCTTCTTTAAATGGCGGGCGGGCGAACAGGCCAAAAAGGAACAGGACGGCCCCGCGCTGTAAAAACGGCCGCAATTATTAATATCGTTTGCTGCGGAACCCTCCGGGCGGCAATACAAACTCATATCCGGCGTCTTTTAATCGTATTGCCTGGCTCAGGCCCCGAGCTCCGTAAAAATATATTTTTCTCCGCCGCGCCTCCGGGCCCGCGGCCGTCAAAGAAAACACGGGATAATAAAAATATTCCGCCGCCCGGAAAATACCAAAGAGCAAAGAAAATGAGGTGCGCAAAAATGAATATTTCAAAGAGAGTTATGGGCATAGCCCCCAGCGTAACGCTGGAAATAGACGCCCAGGCTAAAAAGCTGAAGGCGGACGGCCTGGACGTAGTAGGCTTCGGCGCGGGCGAGCCCGATTTCAACACTCCCCGTCATGTGGTGGCCGCCGCAGTCAAGGCTATGGAAGAGGGCAAAACCAGATACACCCCCGCTTCGGGCACGTTAGAGCTGCGCCGCGCAATCTGCGATAAGCTCCTGAGGGATAACGGCCTAAATTATCCGCCCTCTGATATCGTGGTCAGCAACGGCGCGAAGCATTCCCTCTTCAACGCTTTCCAGGCTATATTGAATCCGGGAGACGAAGTGCTTCTGCCCGCTCCCTACTGGGTGAGCTATTACGAGCAGATTAAAATGGCGGACGGCGTGCCCGTCCCGGTTATGAGCACGCAGGAGGAGGGCTTTATAGTCAGCCCGCAGGCGCTGGAAAAGGCGGTCACTCCGCGCACCAGGGCAATAGTTATAAACAGCCCCTCCAATCCCACGGGCATGGTTTATACTTCCGCCCAGCTTCAGGCCACGGCGGCGCTTGCTCTTAAATACGATTTGTACATAGTTTCAGACGAAATATACGAATCCCTTGTCTACGACGGCACCCGTCATATCTCCGTCGCCTCCCTTTCGCCCGAAATAAAGGAGCGCACCATTCTGATTAACGGCCTGAGCAAGGCCTATGCCATGACGGGCTGGCGCATAGGATATACGGCCAGCAATCCGGCCTTAGCCAAAGTCATGGGCAATTATCAGTCCCACGCCACCAGCAACCCCAATTCCATAGCCCAGGCCGCGGGAGTAGCCGCGCTTACGGGCAATAAGGACGAGCTTAACGAAATGGTCCGCCAGTTCTCCGAGCGCCGCGAATATATGGTAGAGCGGGTAAACAACATACCCGGCTTTAAAGCGCTTATGCCCAAGGGCGCGTTTTACGTATTCGTAAATATTTCGGGCGTTATGGGCAGGAGCACTCCCAAGGGCACTGAAATAAAAAGCGCGCTGGATTTCTCCAAATACCTTTTGGAGGACAAGCTGGCCGCCGTAGTGCCCGGCGAAGCTTTCGGAGCTCCCTGTTATATCCGCCTGGCCTACGCTACCGATATGGACAGCATCAAAAAGGGGCTGGACCGCATAGAGGAATTTGTGCGCGAGCTTAAATAAAACGCGCTTTTATCCCCGCTCTTTTATCCCCAGCCGCTTTAAAGCGGCCCCGGCGCCCGCGGCCGGTGCGCCGGCGGCAATATAAATCCAACCGCCGCAGAAACGGAGTGTTAAATTATGATTAAGTTCAGCGAGCAGACTAATCTGCTGGAACAGCACAATTATCACTATCAGCTCCAGGACGTAAGCGAACCCAATCTTTATCGGGAGCTCTTCGACTACGACAATGTGCCCAAAATTTCTTTTAATCATAGGGAAGTGCCCATGTTCACTCCCAATAAGCTCTGGATTACCGATACCACCTTCCGGGACGGGCAGCAGTCCCGTTCCCCCTTTTCGGCCGGACAGATTGCCCATCTTTACAAATTGCTCTCCCGCCTGGGCGGCCCTAACGGCATAATCCGCCAGAGCGAATTTTTTCTTTACAGCGAAAAGGATAAGAAAGCTGTGGAGCTCTGCCGCGAAATGGCTCTGCCCTTTCCTGAAATAACCTCCTGGATACGCGCTAATCCCAAGGATTTTGAATTGGTTAAGCAAATGGAGATTAAGGAGACGGGCATACTTGTCTCCTGTTCGGACTATCACATTTTCAAAAAGATGAATCTCACCCGCGCGCAGGCTATGGATAAATATCTAGGCGTGGTCAAGGCGGCGCTGGAGCACGGCATAAAGCCCCGCTGCCATTTTGAGGATATCACCCGCGCCGATTTTTACGGCTTCGTCGTTCCCTTTGCTACCGAATTAATGCGCCTTTCGGAGGAATCGGGCATACCTATAAAAATCCGGGCGTGCGACACCTTAGGCTACGGCGTGAGTTATCCGGGCGCGGCGCTGCCCCGGAGCGTGCAGGGCATAATTTACGGCCTGCGCCATTATGCCAACGTGCCCAGCGAGCAGCTTGAATGGCATGGGCATAATGATTTTTATAAAGTAGTCACTAACGCGGCTACGGCCTGGCTTTACGGCAGCTCGGGAGTAAACTGCTCCCTTTTAGGCATAGGCGAGCGCACGGGCAACTGCCCCATAGAGGCCATGTGCATAGAATACGCCTCCCTGCGCGGAAGCCTGGAAGGCATGGATTTAACTGCCATAACCGAGATCGCGGAATATTTTGAAAATGAGCTGGAGCAGGAAATCAGCCCGCGCACTCCGTTTGTGGGCCGCAATTTCAACGCCACCCGCGCGGGCATACACGCCGACGGCATGCTCAAGGACCAGGAAATCTACAATATTTTCAACACTGAAAAGCTGCTTAACCGTCCGGCGACTGTAGCCGTAGACGCTCATTCGGGATTGGCCGGCATTGCTTTCTGGGTAAACCGTTATTATAAGCTGAATGACGAATACTGCGTGGACAAGCGGAGCGAATTAGTAGTAAAGATTAAGGAAATGGTGGATAACGAATATGCTCAGGGACGCAATACCGTTATGGGAGATATAGAGCTGGACGGTATGGTAGCCCAGGTTGATCCTAAGATGCATCTGTTTTTCACTCATCATAGCATGGCTAAATACGAAAAGTAAGATTAAATACATATGCCAAGGCGCAAAGGAGCATATAGCCCGGCGGCGTTTGGCAAGCAAAGCTTGCCCAGGCCGAGCCAAAGGCTCGGCCTGGCGGCCGTTTCGGCCGCAAACGCCGCCGGGCTATATGCTCCTTTGCGCCTTGGCAAACGCTTCGCTTTTTTAACATAAAAATAAAAAAACGCGCGGGCGGCGGCGCAGCCCAGCCTCCAGCTTTGCTGGAGGCTGGGCTGACAGGGCAGGGCTGCGTGAGAGCAAGCAAAGCTTGCTCTGGCCGGGCCTGACGGCCCGGCCAGGCGGCCTTCGGCCGCCTCACGCAGCCCTGCCCTGCTCCCCCACGCACGCCCAAAATGGGCGTGCGTGGGGGGAGAGCCGCCGCCCGCGCGTTTTTTATTTTTACACTAAAACCTTTTTCCCTCCGTCAGACACCCATTATCCCCGGCCGCATATTATATAATAAAGAAATTAAAAAGGAGGGTTAAACAGAATGATTAACAACCTAGTCCAAGAGCAGAACGGAGATTCCTTTTTGGTCTTTCTCATTTTGCTTATGCTGCTTCTGAATAATGGCGACTGCTTTTGCGGGGATAACATATTCTTCTTTATTTTGCTGACCGTTATAATATTCTGCGGATGTTCCGGTCAAAATAACTGCAGCTGCTCCGGCTGAATTACTTAACCTGCTGAACGCTCCCCTGGCCGCAGGCTGCGCCTGCGGCCAGGGCCGGCGGGGCATAAGAGGGGGAGGGCGCGTTTGGCAAGCGAAGCTTGCCCAGGCCGAGCCAAAGGCTCGGCCCGGCGGCCGTTCCGGCCGCAAACGCGCCCTCCCCCTCTTATGCCCCGCGCTTTTACATCCCCCCTTTTTTTAATAAAAAAAGGGGGGATGTAAAATTTTAAAAATACACCCTTCCCTCTTTAACTCTTATAATCCGCGCTGGCAGCTTCTTAAGGCTCTCAGAAAGCTCGGCCGCCGTTATAAGCGCCTGAATTCCTTCCAGCCGGCCTAACAGCCGCTCCTGCCTGGCCGCGTCCAGCTCGCTGAGCACATCGTCCAAAAGCAAAACAGGATATTCTCCCATCTCCTCCTTTATAAGCTCCAGCTGCGCCAATTTCAGCGCCAAAGCCGCCGTGCGCTGCTGACCTTGAGAACCAAACCATCTTAAATCCCTGTCCCCCAGCTTAAACGCTATATCATCCTTATGCGGGCCGAAACCCGTCGCTTTATTCTTTATATCCCTCTCTGCGTTCTGCCTAAGCGTACTCAGCAGCTTTTCCTTTAATTCTTCCTCTTCCCCCATTACCGAAGGCTCATAAATGGCCTTAAGCGATTCCCGTCCCCCGCTTAATTCGTAGTGAAAGCGTTCGCAAAGCGGGCTCAGCTTACTGACAAACCGCCTTCTCTCAGCCATAATGGGCTGAGCGGCCTCTGAAAGCTTTTCATCCCATATGAATAAAGTGTCCTCGCCTCCTTTAGCCGGCATCAGCTTAAGGAGATGGTTGCGCTGCTCTAATACATGATTATAGGTATTCAGCGCATAAAAATAGCTCTTTTTCATCTGGCATCTGTCCAAATCCATAAAACGGCGGCGCTGAGAAGGCCCGGCCTTTATTATGTCCAAATCCTCAGGTGAAAACATAACGCTCTTTATCTGACCTATCATATCTCCTATGCGGCTTATGGGCAAACCGTTAAGCAGCACCCTCTTCTTTTCACTTCTGGAAAGCACTACGTCCACAGTATGCTCGCCGTCCTGCTGCACACTCTCCGCTTTTACCCGGGCAAAAGGCTCGTTTATGCGTATCATATCCCTGTCCCGCGCCGTACGGTGGCTTTTTCCCGTGCTTAAAAGAGCGGCCGCTTCAAGCAAATTAGTTTTTCCCTGCGCGTTTTCGCCCATAAAAATATAAATTTCATTTTCAAGAGGCAGCTCCAGATATTCGTAATTGCGAAAATTTCTGAGTTGAAGCTTGGAAATATACATATTCCATCCTTACCGGCCGCAGCCGAAAAATATATGGCGCTATTATTGTATTAATTAGCCGGCGCTTTGTCAAACAGCCGGGCAGAAAAAAATTAAGCCTGAAAGGGGGGCGGCACGGCCATCCCGCGCCCTTAAGGATTAAGGGCGCGGGATGAGCGCGGCAGACGCGGGGGAGCGGCTCTTGAGCAAGCTTCGCTTGCTCAGCCGGGCCTAAAGGCCCGGCTGGCGGCCGTGCCGGCCGCCAAGAGCCGCCCCCGCGCCTGCCGCCCGGGCCCAGCCTCCGGCTGAAAGCCGGAGGCTGGGCCGCCGTGCCGCCCCCCCTTTCAGGCTTAATTTTTTCACGGCTAAATAAATTCATATTTGTCTATTTAACCCATTGAAAGTCCTTTGTTTTCAAGGCATATCGCCTATTCAATGTTCAAACCCTATGTATTTTCCCTTGTTTTTGCCCTTATGAGCAGAAGAAAGGAAAACTTTACCTGAATACAAAATGCTTTTTCGGCAGGGAATGAGCTTTTGGCGCTTGAGAGCGAAATACACCCCTCGCACAAACCTGCGGTTTGTACTCAGAATATCCGATATTTGAATCAAAAATTAAATTGCTTTTTTATCATCTGCGCAACTATCTCTGGTGCAAGGTTAGTATTGTCTATTTTCATATAGTTATCAAATGGGAGTTCTCCATCCATACTTTCCAAGCGGTATTGCGTGTCATCGCTGATAAGTCTCTGATTTGATAGCTCAACATTCCTTTTTGACGCTTTTTGTAAAAGGCGGTTTTCCGTTACGTTTCTTTCCAAGCGCACTTTGCGGGATGCAACAAGCTCTACGTAGTAGAATTCCGTATCGTACGGTTCAAAAATCTTTTTTACCTGTTCAACATAATCCCAATCTGTCTGCTGATCAAACGCCCACATATAAGTGAAAATCATTCCGTAGTTATCAGTTTTTGCAAACTCCTCAAATATGACTTGACGAAGTTTGTTTATAGCTGCTCCGTTATACTGTCCGAAGATTTCAATTACCGGTTCAATGGTCATATGATTGTGGAACAACCGTAAACCGGTTATTTTCATCAACTCCTGTCCGACTGTCATTTTGCCAACAGCAGCATTGCCAATCATAAATAATAATTTCATATTTTTCTCATCCTGTTCTTTCTATCGTTCTTCCCTTGCAGTTGCCCTTATAAGCAGTCAGGGAAAGAGTAAACATGTGTGAAACTATATAAATGGATAAGGCAAACGCATTGCGATCAATCCTTTGTTTTCAAGGCTTTCGGAAGATTTTATTGAAGTCCTATGACGTATAATAACCAATTATAAAATTAGGTTCTTCAAATTCTTAATTTATCTCTTCGCCTCGTAATACGCCTCTATTGCCCTGGCAAGCTGGTCGGGGCAGGAAGTGTTTCCCTGACACTTAATTCCCTTAAGCAGCGAACAGACTTCATGCGCGTTCTTATTTATGCATAATTTAGCCACTCCCTGCGTATTTCCGCGGCAGCCGCCCTCAAAGCTTACGCTCTTTATTATATTATCCCTGCCTATTTCCAGGCTTATCTTTTTGGAACATGTTCCGCTGGTCTTATATTCAAACATAATCCTTACCTCCGTTTTACTATAAATATATTCTCCTTTTTTTACATAAATCCTTTTTTATGCCCCGCCCTTCTGACACCCATTATTCCCTGCGGACATAATATAAATCAGGAGCGGCATAAGGGAGGGTTTAGATGGATGCTCTTTTAATACTGCATATGCAGGACGAAATAGGCCTGGTAAAAAACGGCGGCGGCGCCGTCTCTTTTTTCCGTCCCCTAGGGCCCGAAGCACAGGCGGGACTGCGTTCCGGCATAATCAAAGACAGCATTCTCTACGCTGTAGGCGCGTACAGCGGCATGCTCTATATTTTTTCTCTTCCTCAGCTTTCTCTGCATTGCTGCCGAAGCTGTATAGGAAGATATCCCTTTAAAATAGAATTGCAGCAGGAGCGCCTTTATATAGCCTGCGCCGACAGCGATACTGTACATATGCTCTCAAGCTGTAACGGAGAGCCCCTTTCCTCATATCATACCGGCGGTTATCTGAGCGCTATGGCCGTTTCTCCAAAATTCTGCCTGCTCTGCACATATAATACGCGCAAACTGTTTCTGCTCTCAGCCAGCCATCTCTATCCGGAACTGGAAATGAATATTCCGCTCCAGCCAAACTGCGCTCTTTACGACCAAAACAAAAACCTGTTTTATATCTGCGGCACGGCCGAAGACGGTATAAAAGGAATGCTGTGTATTCTGAGCGGAGAGGGCGAGCTGCTCAAAATATGCGAAACGGGAGACGTTCCCGTGGATATGGCCTTATATAGGGAACAGCTTTTAATTTCCTGCTCGGGCCAGGACGTTATAGCCCTGCACGCGCGGGGAGAGGGACGTACTCTTGGCTGGCTCAAAGGCCCCCTTATGCCCGACAGGCTGGCCGTATGTCCTCAAAACGGCCGTCTTTACGTCTCCAGTCAGCTTGAAAATATTATAAACGTTATAGATATAAACGGCCGCAGAACTCTTTATACCCTTAAAACAGAGCGGGAACCCTCGGCGCTGATAATGTATTCCCAAAAGGACTAAACTATTTCTGCACGCGCAGCCGTTCAAGCAAAGCGAGCATATCTTCAGGCATGGGCGCGTCAAATTCAAGAGCTCTCTTATTCAACGGATGAATAAGCTCAAGATGCGCCGAATGCAGTGCCGGACGCTCAATTCCGCCCGAAAATTCCCTGCCGTAAAGCCAGTCGCCGTAAAGCGGATGTCCTATATAAGCCATATGCGCCCGAATCTGGTGCGTCCGTCCGGTATGCAGCAACAATTCAAGCAATGTATAATCCTTGCTGTATTCCAGCGGCTCGAACTGAGTTCTGGAAGGCTGCCCGCCCAAAGCGACAATGCGTTTTATTCCCGTTTCAGGCGCAAGTATAGGCGCGTCAATAATTCCTCCCCGGCTGATTTTTCCCTCTGTAACAGCCAGATAACCCCTTTTAAAAGCGTTGGTATGCAGCTGGGAAGCTAAAACAGAATGAGCAAGAGCATGCTTGGCCATAACTATCAGGCCGCTCGTTCCGCAATCCAGCCTGTTTACAAACCTGCATACGACATTCTGCCCTTTAGCGGCATAATAGCCTGCCGTCAGGCTGGAGAGAGTGTCCCTTTCATGGCCGGGCGACGGATGTACGGGCATATTGGGAGGCTTATTCAATATTAATATATCCTCGTCCTCATATATGACGTCCAAATGGCCGTAAACAACCGGAATGTTTGAACGGGCTTCTTCTTCCTCCAGAATAAGAGTCAGAATTTCGCCCTTTTTTAAAACCCTGGAAACAAAAGCCGGCGCCTTATTTACATATATGCCGTTTCTGGCCTTCAGACTTTTAATTATACCTGAAGAAGCGTTAAGCTCTTCGCGCAGATATTCTTTAATTGTCCTGTCCTGCCAATCAGAGTCTATAAGCGCCGTATATTCCCGTTTCATCTTTTAGCTTTAACGGGAGTATAATAATCCATCTGCGCATATCCCATTATTTTCTGAGCTCCTAAAGAGGAGATAACGCTGCCCAGCTCTGCGCGCGAATTATCCCGTTCAAAGCCGTTCTGTTCTAAAAATAAGTTTATCTCGCGATTCATGCTTTCAACGTCCGTATGCTGGTCAATATCTGTCGCCGCCGCATAAAAGCCGCCGGGAAAATTTATAATTTCAAATTCGTCCGGAACAAGCATGCTTTCTTCATATATATAAAGCCAATTAAAGCCGTTCTGCTCATGCAGCAGAAAATTTTTCGGAAATAAAGAGGGCTTTTGCGAGGAAAACCATTTATAAAAGCGTTCGAATTTTTCTTCTCCAAACATTCCTATACCAGAAGAGACCATTTTGCATTCAGGCATTTCATATATTCTTATACCCTGCATTTTTATCTCCTTTCATAATATGATTGATTTAAAACCGTTCAAATAAATATAGCATTGCCTGAAAACTATGTCAACGGTATTATATGTTCGGCGGTTTTAACGCCCCTAGAACGCGCAAAGCGGGCGGGGTTATATTTATGGCCCCTGACCGGCCGCGCAGCGTGCGGCCGGACAGGGGCCCGGGCGCCGTTGATGGATTCTATGGTTATCATCTTTGCTTCGGGGCTTATATTATTTTC
>QALW01000038.1 GCA_003150515.1 Selenomonadales bacterium
CCAAAAAAGCCGCCTTGGGGGGCCTCCGCCCCCAAGGCGGCTTCAGGCGCGGCAAGCTGACATTTTCCCCAAACTATGCTATAATATAATCGTTTGATATTTCCCCCGCTCCAACAGGCCGCGCCTTATTTTCCCGGCTTAAGCGCTTCTTCCCGGCGCAATATTAATAAGCCGCTACGGAGGTCAAATTTGGATATAACTTCCCTTCTTCAATCGGGCTGCGACAGCCTGGGCATACCCATAACCCTTGAACAACTAAACAAATTCCAGCTTTACTGCGATTTTTTGCTGGAATATAATAAAATGGTCAACCTTACGGCCGTCACACAGCCCGCCGAAATAGTAGAAAAACATTTTTTAGACAGCATATATCCTCTGTCTCAGGATTTAATAGATGCAAACGCGCGCTGCGCGGACGTGGGCACAGGCGCGGGCTTCCCGGGCGTGCCCCTGGCTATTATGCGCCCCCATTTGCATTTTACCCTGATTGATTCGCAGAAAAAACGGCTGGTGTTCTTGCAGCAGCTATTTGAAATAATTCAGATAAAAAACTGTTCCCTTGTTCACAGCCGCGCCGAGGACGCCGGCCGCTCGCTCAGAGAAAGCTTTGACTGCGTGCTCACCCGCGCCGTCGCGCGTATGGGCGTGCTCTCAGAATTATGCCTCCCCCTGATTCGCCCCGGCGGCACGCTTGTCTGTTATAAGGGGCCGGACGTTCAAAACGAACTGAACGGCTGCGAAATCCCTTTAAAGCGCCTGGGCGGCGCCCCGCCCAAAGCCCTGGAATGCACGGGCCTTAAAAACAGCCACAAGCTGATTATCATTCGCAAAATATCTCATACTCCGCCCTCCTTTCCCAGAAAAGCCGGGATTCCCGCAAAAAATCCGCTGTTTTAAGCTCAGGCGTGCGAATTAAGTCGCACGCTTTTTCTTTTTTATTTTTTATCCTCCTCTTATAATACAATAGCCGGGACGTTCCTCCCAAGCCGGGGCGCGGGGCCGGGCGGGATATATAATCGGGCGCGCAATATACGCGGCGGTGAAATATCCTTTGCCCCGAAACCGCCTTAAATTGCTTGAGCAATGTAATCAGGCGCGCCCTCATTATTGTGCGCCGCCCGCAGGGCGGCGCACGGGCGGGCAAAGCCCCCGCGCCGTAAACGCATTATAAATCCCAACCTTTTTATAAGGAGCCATACATATGATTCTTCTTAAAAACCGCAAAAATTCTCAGCATGCAGGCCAGAACGAAAAAGGAGCTTCCTCCCAAACGGGCGGAGCGCGCAAAATCAGCCGCAAAAAAGCGCCGTCCGCTCCTATCCGCCTGGCTCTTCCTCTCTCCGAAATTATTCTCCCCCAGCCCTCGCCCCGCGCCTTCACTCCGGGCGATACCGTCGCTCTGGCTGCGTCCATAGAACGCGTGGGCCAGCTCTGCCCCGTCTGCGTCAGGGAAAAGGGCGGAAAATATCATCTTCTGGACGGAGAAAGACGCCTGCGCGCATTAATGCTCCTTAACGCCCCCACGGTTGACGCTTGCGTTATTAAAACCTCTCTCAGCCGTGAGCAGTTCTTCCTGGCCGCTCATTCGGGCGCGCCCCTGCATCCTATAGAAAAGGCCCGCATATTCGAGCGTGTTCAAAAATCAGGTCCGGAACCCTCCGCGCTGAATCTTGGCTCGCTCTCCCCATACGCTCAGCTTAATAAGCTGCCTGAAAGAGTACAGCGGCTACTTATGGAAATCCCCCCCGAACAGCTCCCTCCGAGAGATCTGCTCTGCGCTCTGGCCGCTCTTCCCGAAAAGGACTGCGCCCGCGCGCTCAAATTGCTGCTGGACAAGCTTAACGATTCTCGGCTGTATGCCAAGCTGCTGAAAACAGACAGCGATTCCAGCGGTATTTTTCAGTCTCTGCGCGCCACCCAGCTTTACGCCGACAATCGGCTTTACTTTAATTCCCTTATGGATATATTAAACGCGCTGGAGCGCAACGGCTGTACTGTGCAGATGGATAAAGCGGGCCCTGAAGAATACAGGTTTGCGCTTCGCTCAGCTCAGCCGGGCGAACAGCTTCATATGAGCGTCCAGACCAAGGCTATTTAACCCTTTTTCTCCTTTTTCGTTAAAGCCCTGTTTAAATTAAAAATTATTTTGCCTGCGCGCGGAAAATTTTTCATTTTGCTATTGAATTTTAACCTGCCCGCCTATATAATAAGCAAAGCGTTATAGCGCGGAGCCCTCGTCCGGCGGCGCCGGGCAATTATAACGGGCTCGGATAAGGAGAATTATTATGATGCTTGAACAGTTAAAAAAGCAATTTGAGCTGAACGGCCCGCCCGCGGCATTTAATTACGGCGGCAAAGCCTATTTGGGCTTTAAAGAGGGCTTTGAGCAATTGGACGAACAAATTCAAAAGGGTAAAAAGAGCGTCGCCTCCATTAAAACTTACCGGCATTCCGCCAGCGGGACGCTCTGGACGGTTAAACTAACCCATTATCCTCTCTACGGCGCTCTGGAATGGCAGGCGGAGATTTTCGCGCCCGAAAAAACCGAGATTTTTTCCGAGCTATGCTATCAATTGGACGTGCCCGGCCAAAACGGAGTGCTTATGGGCAATTACGGAGACGAGGGAAGATGCTATGAGGAATATTCCGCTCGCCTGTCAGAAAAAAGCGTGCGCCATGAGGCGCTGGACGGCCGCCCCACTCATTATGTATTTCCCTATTACCGCCTGGAGACGGACGCCGCAAAGCTGTTCGCCGTTTTAAGCTGGCAGGGCGGCTGGTTTGCTCAATTTGAGCAAAAGGACGCATTCGTGCGCCTCACAGCCGGACAGATGAATGTTTCGGCCTATCTTGAAAAGGGAGAGCGCTTCCGGCTGCCTCTTATGGTTGTGCTGGAATACGCTCAGGAACCGGCCAACGCCTGGCGGCGTTTCTATATTGACTGCAACATGCCCTTAGTAAAAAATGAGCCTTTAAAGCCCCTGCTGGGAGCGTTCAACGGCGTATGCGCAGGATTGAGCGAAGACTTGGTGCGCCGTGTTAAAAAGGCCTACGACAGCCATGACATAGACTACGATTTCTGGTGGTTTGACGCGGGCTGGGGCACGGACGGCACGGGCCCGCATAACAAAGAGGGCTGGTGGTATCACGGCGTTAATTTCGAGATGAACCGCGAAATCTTTCCGGACGGTCTCAAGAGCTTCGGAGAGGAATTAGCTCAAAGCGGAAAGGATTTTATGCTTTGGTTTGAGCCCGAAATGGTGCGCACGCCTATAAAGCATATGGAGGAATTCTTCCAAGCGCATCCGGATTTTAAGCGCGAATGGCTTATCGGCACCTTTCAAAAAGAATGGTGCGGCATAACTCTGACTTCCCAGCTTATAAATTTGGGAGACGAGCAATGTCTTAAATGGATAGAAGCGCATATCTTTGAGGTTATGGATACGGCGGGCGCCAACATATTCAGAATAGATTTCAATTCTCCGCCCAGAGAAATTTGGAGCCGCCATGACCTGCCCGGCAGGCAGGGAATAACTGAAAATCATTACTGCACGGGTTATTTGCAGCTTCTTAAAGATATTCAGGCGCGTTATCCGGGCATTCTGATGGATTCCTGCGCTTCGGGCGGAGGGCGAAACGATTTGGAGACAATGCGTCTGATGATACCCCTGCATTATTCAGACCACCAGGACATATGCCCTCAGGACAGCAACGGCTTTATATATATGCAGCAGGTGCTTTACCGCTGGTTCCCCTATATTAAAAACTTTATAGCTCCCCATACTCTTTCGGACCAATACGCTATGCGGGCGGCATATAATCCCTGCATGGTCTGCTCCTGTCCGCCGGAGGAATTGGACGCCTTTAATTTTGACAAGCTCAGAGAATATATTAAAGAGTGGCGGGAAATCAATAAGGCGTATATGGGAAATTATTACGAACTGGAGAAGGCTTCCAGGGATGATTCGCAGCTTAAAGCCTTTATGTTCTTTAATGAAAAAGAAAATATTGGATTTATTCTGGTATTCTGCCCTGAAAACTGCACGCGCACAGAATACCGAGCGGTATTACAAGGCCTGAAGGAGGGTTCCTATATGCTTGAGAATATGAATACGCATAAGCGGTGGAGCGAACAGGGGGAAGCTCTCTGCACGCAGGGGCTGGAATTAACGCTTAAGCCTCGGACTGCTCATTTGATAAAGATAAGCCGGGAAAGCTGAAGAATGTTTTCCTATATAAAATCCTTCTTTTGAAAGGGGCAAAGGGCCCCGCTTCGCGGCCGGTACGGCCGCGAAGCGGGGCCCTTTGGCTCAGGCTCAGGCGGAGAGCATTAGCTCTCCGCCTGAGCCTGAGCGCTCCCCCTAAGTATTTAAGGGCTGCCTTTTCCGCGCTTAAAAGCGCGGAAAAGGCAGCCCTTAAATGCTTAGGGGGGACGCCCGCAGCATTTCGCTGCCGTCCAGAATGGACGGCAGCGAAATGCTGCGGGCCAAAGGGGGGCGCGGCGTTGCGGCCTGCGGCCGCCGGCCGGGCTTTCAAGCCCGGCCAAGGCAGGCGCGGACGCGCCTGCCTGAACGCCGCGCCCCCCGCGTCCCCAAAGCCGAGAAAGCCTCCGGCATTTTGCCGGAGGCTTTCTCCTTTGGGGACGCTCCCCCCTGCGCGCAAAACATATATATCTATTCCAGACCAGCCTTGCGCATAGCGCTTAAAACCGTCTGCTGCATCAAAGTAGCTATAGTCATAGGGCCCACGCCTCCCGGAACAGGCGTATACGCGCTGGAAAGAGGAGCGGCGTTTTCTAAATCAATATCTCCGATATTGCCGGCGTTATACCCCGCGTCCACCAATACGGCCCCCGGCTTTATCCAATCGGCTTGAACAAACTTCGGCCTGCCTACAGCCGCTACCACTATATCCGCCCGTTTGACAATTTCTGGCAGCCCTACTGTTTTGGAATGACAAATAGTAACGGTCGCGTCGGCGTTTAAAAGCAGCATAGCCGCTGGTTTGCCCAAAATCGCGCTGCGGCCTATAACCACAGCCTCCTTGCCCTTTATTTCTACATTATATCTCTCCAGAAGAGTCATTATTCCCTTGGGCGTAGCGCTTACGAAGCTGTTGAGCCCCATGGTAAATCCGCCGAAGCTGGCCGTATTAACGCCGTCCACATCTTTTTCCAGCGCTATAGCGTTAAAGCAGGCCTGCTCGTCTATCTGTCTGGGCACAGGATGCTGAAGCAGTATTCCGCACACCTGAGGCTGGTTATTGAGCTGATTTATTTTCTCAAGAAGCTGAGCAGTAGTTGTATTTTCGGGCATTTCAACTTTTATTGAGCGCAGCCCTACCCGTGCGCAGGCGTTGCCCTTCATGCGCACATAAGTTACGCTGGCGGGATTATCTCCTACTAATATAGTGGCCAGCGCGGGCACATCGCCCGTCTTTTCCTTAATAAGCGCCACTTTTTGGGCCAGTTCCCCTTCTATAGTTCTGGAAAGTGTTTTTCCGTCTAAAATAAGCGGCTGCATATTTAACTTCCTTTCGCCGGCAGCGTTTAAATTAAGCGGAATTGCCTGGTTTAAGCTCATATACTGCCGAATTAAAATATAAATTTATTTTATGCTATGAAAGGGCTTTTGTCAAATTGGAACTGAAGAAACTCAATTGAAAAAAGAAGCTTAAAGGGCTCCCAATTATTTTTAAGGGGGGGCTATGGCGCCGCCGCCCGTTTCCGGGCGGCGGCGCGGCGGAGAGCAGCCTGGGGGCGGCTTTGCCGGCAGGCGCTTTTAAGCGCCTGCCGGGGCCGGAGCTAAAGCTCCGGCCAGGCGGCCTCCGGCCGCCTCAAAGCCGCCCCCCAGGCTGTTCTCCGGCCCGGCCGAAAGCCTTCGGCTTTCGGCCGGGCATAGCCCCCCCTTAAAAAATAATTGGGAGCCCTTTAATTGCCTTTATATATTTCCGCAGCGTTCCTTATCTGCGCGCCGTAAAAACATATTCGCCCGATTTCACCTTTACATGCAGCTCTTCGCCCTGCGCTTCAGAATAAATTATGCCCTCCGCCTGCTTCAGCGCTCCGCCGCTCTCCTCAACGCGCATTTTTGCGCCTCCGGGCAATATAATTTCCGCCTCGCACGAAGCGGGCACCCTCACGCGCAGTATATATCCGCTTTCATCCTTTTCCCAGCCAGAGGAAACCGCGCCGTAGGGAGTATTGATTTCTCCCTCCGCCTTATTAAGGGAATCAGGCATATACGGCCTTATTTTAATTTTCTTAAAGCCCGGCTCAACAGCGCTTATGCCGGCCAGATATTTATAAAACCATGCCGTTACGCTGCCGTACATGGGATGTGAATGCGAATTCATGGCAAAGCCCGTGGCATATTCCCATCTCTCCCAAATGGTCGTCGCTCCCTTAGCGCGCATATAGCCCCAGCTCGGATAGGTCGTCTGCTCCATAAGGCGCATGGCTATATCGCTGTATCCGTATTCGGAGAGCACCTCGGGCAGATATTTAGTAGCGATATTGCCCGTAGTGAGATGATAATCCTCTTTTATTACGTCGGCGGCTATGTTGTCCGCCACCCTCTGAGCATGATTTTCAGGCACTATGCCCAGCTTAAGCGCAAACACATTGCAGCCCTGGGAGCCCGTGGCATAATTGGCGCTCTTCTCATCAAAGAAATGCCTGTTCATGCTGTCCGCTACCCTCTCGGCCTGCTTTTTATAATGCTCGGCGTCGCTGTTCTTGCCCAGAAGCTGAGCAAAATAAGCCATAAGCCGGCTGTTCATATAATTAAAGCCGCTGGAGAAGAAATAGCCCGGCGTAATATAGGATACGGGCGAACCCTTGCAAAAAGCTTTGGTCTCAGGCCCCGCCCAGTCGCCGTAAAGACTGTATACGGCTATGCCGTCGTTGGAATTGCGCAGAAGATAATCAGTCCATCCCTTCATTCCCTGATAATTCTCCTCTATGGCCCGCGCGTCACCGTAATGCTGCATTATTAAGTAAGGGACGAGCAAATAAGAGGAAACCACGGCGTCCGCCGGCATATTTCCCCGGCGCATGGGAGCAGTATCTCCAATAGCGCCCGAAAGAGATTCCTGCGTGTCCGTAATATCCCGCGCCCATTTCTTATATAGAAGCTGCAAATCCAGATTATATACGGCGCCCTCGCTGCGGGCGGTCATATCGTTGAGCCAGCCCTGACGCTCGGCGCGCTGGGGGCAGTCGGTGGGTATGCCGTGCAGATTGCCCTTTTCCGTCCACATTATGGCTTCCTGCATCCAGTTAAGCATATCCGAATCAGAGGTAAATTTGCCTATATCCGCTACATCCGAGCGCACTTCAAAGCCCGTAAGGTCGTCTAAGGAAGGCTCATAGGGCATATTGCGGATAACGGCGAACCTGAAGCCGTGATAGGTAAAGCGGGGCATAAATTCCTCGTATTTTCCGCCCCCCTTAAGATAATAGACGTCCGTCTGCATGGCATAGGGATAGTTGGGCTCGGCTATGCGCAGGTAGAGCATATTGGGAGTGCCATCCTTATTAAGCAGCTCGGTATGCTCTATGGTGATTTTATGTCCCTTGCGCCCCTTAACTCTCAATTTGCAGACGCCCGTGAAATTCTGGCCGAAATCAAAGATATAATCGCTGCTTTCCCCCAGCCTTTTAACTGAAACGGGTTTAACTTCGTCCAGCACCCTTATTGGTTCCAGAGGCTGAGCCATAATTTTGCCTCCAAGGGCGGGCAATTCCATGGCCTGATAGCACACCTTATAATAATCTTTAAAATTCTTGCCCATCTGGCTTAATTTTTCAGGCTGGCCAAAGGAATACAGCCCCAGCGGCTTAACAGGATATTTTTTCTCAAACTCGTCGCCCGGCTGATTCCATTCGGGCATTTCATATATAGGATTTACATATTCGCCCGCATAGAGCGCAGCAAGAGTGATTTCGCTCAGGCTGGCCAGCCAGGGGCCGAATTCTGAAAATATTGATTCTTCGCTTCCGTCCTCGTAATTTATGTATGCCTGGAATAAAAAGCGTCCGTGCCCGGCCCAGCCGCCGCTGAGACGCACGCCCAAAGCGTTGTATTCTCCATTAAGGAGCGCGTCGGTAACGTCGTAGGTATTATAATATACATGCTTATTATAATCGGTATTGGCCGGCTCCAGCACATTTTGGGTGATTCTCCGGCCGTTGAGCCAAAGCTCGGCAAAGCCGCCCGCGGCCAGATATACTCTTGCCTTTAAAACGTTCTTTTTAATAAAAACGCGCCGTCTGAATTGAATTACTCCGGCGCTGGCTATGGCCAGGCCTATATATTTGCCCTGCCAGAGAGAAGGCTCATAGAATGCCGTTTCAAACTGAGCCATATCGCTTTTGATTAAATTGTCCTTTTCATCCAGGATTTGCACGGTCCAGAAATATTCGCTGCGGCTTGCAAATTCCGTTTTAACGCAGTCGTAATAAAAATCCGAACTCTGAATAAAGCCGGTATCTAAAACATCCGCCTTTTCAGCCTGCGCGTTTTGAATTGAAGAGCTGATTAAAATTCTGAAGGCTTTTTGAAAAGCTCCTCTATCCTGGGAAACAACTCTCCAGCTTAAGCGGGGAGAGGGCGCGTCAATACCTATTGGATTGATGAGATTTTCACATCTTAAATCATAAACTGTTTTAATCATATATTATATTTCCTTTCTTAGATTTGCATAATGAGGGGCGTTTTTATATAAATTTGCGCAGCTGCCGTTTGCGCGTTTAATAAAAACGCCCTTATTTTAAAAAATTATTGTTGATATTATATCTCAAAATGAGTATAATATAAATGTATGATTCTAACATAAATAAGCACAAAATTAATATACATTGCTGAATAACATTAATTTTGTACATAAACCTTTAGCGAAGAGGCTTAAAAAGCCATAGACGGAGGTCTTATTCAGATGAAAGACAATATTGTTTTCAGCCAGCAGTTAGAAAATATTCAGCTTGAATATCTTACGGGAGATTTTGCGAGGCGCTGGCGTTCCTGGGGAAGCACCAACATAACGCCCAGCTACAATAAATTTTATTACATAATGGGCGGAGAATGCTACATAAAAATTGACGACAGCGAATATACTGCCAAAAAGGGACAGCTTTTTCTGCTGCCCTGCAACAGCACGCAGACATATCATCATATTTCAGACAACTGCATCTCCAAATACTGGCTGTATTTTACTACTATGTGCAATAACAAGGATTTGCTTGAACAAATAACGCTGCCTCATTATATAGACGTCAAGGAGCCCGATTATGTGGCCGATTTATTTAAATCAATAATTACCAATAATCATCTTTCCCTGCATGAGATTCTCCGGCGCAAGGCATATATACTTCAGCTTCTGGCCTATTATACCGAGAATTCCAGCATAACCCGCAAGAATATATTTAAAGACACCAAGCTTTCCAGCATACTTACATACATAGAAGAAAATTTAAGCAAGGATATAACGGTCAGCGAGCTATGCAGCATATTTTACTTGCATCCCAATTATTTTATTCGTTATTTTAAGGAAAAGACGGGTTATCCGCCCATAGAATTTATCAACAATCTTCGTATAAACCGGGCAAAAAAGATGCTGCAGACTCAAAACGATCCTGTGCAGGTTATAGCTTACAGCGTAGGTTTTGAAAGCTCCAATTATTTTTCCCGGCTGTTTAAGCGCAAAACGGGCTTTTCGCCCAGCGAATACCGTTACATAGCCAAGGCTCGTCCGGACAGCTATGATTTTGAATAAATTTTTTCTCAGCCTATGTCTCCCTCTAAGGGCATACCCTTGCGCAAAAGCGCAAGGGTATGCCCTTAGAGGGAGACATAGGCTGAGACTTTGGCTTAAAGGTAAGCCCCCAGGCGAGCTTTGCTCGCCTGGGGGCTTACCTTTAAGCCAAAGTCTCAGCGTCAAATATTAAGGGG
>QALW01000008.1 GCA_003150515.1 Selenomonadales bacterium
ACACTCCGGCTTTAACCATGCGCTCAACAGTCCTGTCCATCGCACATCGGGCCCGTAGCGCCTTCCATTGCCGCCGGGGATATAGCCATATGTGTTGGAATCGCCAAAGCATAAAATTCGTCGGGCCGAGCTCCGCTCGGCCGCGCGCCGCCCCCATTTGCCTCTGTCTTTGATTCCAGAAACTCTTCTTTAATTATCAAAATAAATTCAGCTAACCGCCGCTATATAATCAACCAAGCCGCAGAATACCGCATATGCCGCCATATCCTGATATTCGTCCGTTAAAAGAAGCGCTTCTTCTTCCGGACAAGTCATAAATCCGCATTCCACCAGCACGCTCGGGCTGGAATATGTTCTCAACAGAAAAAAATCCTCTCCTTTGGCTATTCTCTTATTAGTGGGATCCAGAAATTCCTTCAGCCTGTTTTGTACCATCGTCGCAAGCTGTTCCCCCGATTCCGAATCAGGATAATAAAATGTCTGCGCTCCTTTGACGCTTGGATCCGGATAGGAATTCATATGTATACTGACGATTATATCCGGCTTAACCCCAGCTATAAGCTCCCCTCTGAGCCGCATATCCAGTTTCTTGGTATAAATATCGTCAGCGCACAGCGCGCGCTCGTCCGTGCGCGTCAGAAACACCTGCACTCCCACGCTCTCCAATAGCTTTTTCAATTTATATGTAACGGACAAATTAACTTCAGCTTCCTTTGTCTTAGTAACAATTCCCACAACGCCTCCGTCTATACCGCCGTGCCCGGCGTCCAGCACTATCTTCAGGCCGTCAAATAGAGCGTTGTTCTCCGTTTCAGTGCCGGCCGCTCTGATTTCTCCCGTCCTGCTCAAAAATAAAACGCCTATTATAACAGCCGTTAAAACAATCGCCGTCAGTTTTCCTTTCATAAATCTATCACTCCCAAATATCTCTATTAAATCACTATAAATATATATGCTTAAAACGCAGTATATATTTACGCAATATATCAATATCAATCCTGCATTTTATCCTCTTTTGAAACAATCTGAAAAAAAGTTTGTGGATAATTTGCCCCTCGGCAAAATCCCCGTTTCTTCGGGAATACTGGCTTGTAAACAATTTGCTTGTGGAAATGTTTAAAGCAGGAAGGATTTTATCCACAGATTATTCCTCCCGAATTACGCGGCAAGTCACTTTGTCCACAAAAATGAGATGGTTTATCCACAGCTGTGGGTAAAAATTGTCCACATGTATTTTTGCAAGGCAGCCTGCAATTAATTTCAAATCAGCGCCCTTGATTAAATATATGCTTATTAATCGCCTTGCACAAAGGAGAAAGGGGCACGCATAAAAGCGTCCATAAAAAGAAATATAACGGGCATATTTGTCCCAGCAGATTAAAACGCATTTTAGAATAATCCCACACGTCCCATTTAAGCCCCAGATTAACTATACATCCCACCAGGAATTCCACAGCCGTAATAATGCCCGCTCCCGCAACAGCTTTTAACATAACCGGGCGCTTGTCCATGCGCGTATTTAATCGATACAAAAGGCAGAAACAGGTTCCGCCCGTAAGAGCCATAGTCCAATGCGAACGTCCCCTCCACGCCAGTTCAATTGCGTAATATCCGCCGGCACCGCTCAAAAATATAAAAGCTGTCTCCCATTTTTTCATATTTTTACTCCCTTTCGATTTTATATTTTGTCCCCGCAGCAAAATTTTAATACTTTTTTTACAACAAAATTTTCACGCCCGGCAACGTACAATGCAAATCCGCTTGCGCTAAAGACGCAGATGCTGTTAAAATAATAAAAGATTGTACGCGCGTTTAAAAATAAATACAGAGGATATAATAATGGAATGGTTTGAGCTTATTATAAATCCCGGCAGCGCCGACGTAAGCGAAATTGAAGGAGCTATATGCATGTGCGGCATTAATAGCTGGGCTATAGAGGATAAAAGCGATTTGGAGGATTTTCTTCAGCGTAATAAGGAATTATGGGATTATGTAGACCAATCCCTGCTTGAGCGCAAAGAAACCCTTATAAAAATCTATCTTCCCGATAATCCGCAGGGACGGGATATGCTGCTTAATCTTAAAACAGCCCTTCAGGCTTATCAAAGCGCGGGCCTGAGCATGTCCACGGGCAGCGTAAACGAAGAGGATTGGGCAAATAACTGGAAAAAATATTTTAAGCCTCTTGAAATAGGAAAGCGCTTATGCATATGTCCTCAATGGGAGAATTACGCTAACCCGGAGAGAAAAATACTTAAAATTGATCCGGGCAGCGCGTTTGGAACGGGCGACCACGCGACTACCCGCCTCTGCCTTGAATTTCTGGACGAAATAATTAAAGGAGGCGAGCAGGTGCTGGACGTGGGAACGGGCAGCGGCATACTAGCGGCAGCCTCTGTCCTGCTGGGCGCTCAAAGCGCTTTAGGAACGGATATAGATGAGAATTCGGTAAACATTGCCCGTTCTACGGCTGCTTTGAATAATCTTCACGCATGCACATTTATACAGAATAATTTGGCGGCAGGGATAACCGGGCAATACAATTTAATTTTAGCCAATATAGTAGCGGACATTATAATCCGGCTCGCGCCCCAGCTTCCTCCCCTGCTCGCGCCCAACGGGCTATTTATATCCTCCGGGATAATTGACGAACGCCTGTCAGAAGTGCAGACGAAACTGTCCAGCCTGGGCTTTGAGATATTGGATACGCGCATGGCGGACGGCTGGGCGGCCATACTTGCCCGAGTCCCCGAACAAGCACATTGATATTGCTTTTATAAAATCAATAGTGTATAATATGGAAAAATACGAAAGGATGACTTAATTATGAAAGATTTAAAAGGCTCCAGAACAGAAGCTAATTTAATGGCCGCCTTTGCAGGCGAATCCCAGGCCCGGAACAAATACACCTTTTACGCCTCCAAGGCCAAAAAAGACGGATACGAACAAATAGCCCGCATATTCCTGGAAACAGCCGACAACGAAAAAGAGCACGCTAAAATATGGTTTAAGCTGCTGCACGACGGCATGCCCGGCACCCCCGAAAATCTGCTGGACGCCGCCGGAGGGGAAAATTACGAATGGACGGAAATGTACGCCCAGTTTGCCAAGGAGGCCAAGGAAGAAGGCTTTGACCATATCGCCTGGCTTTTTGAAGCGGTGGGCAAAATTGAAAAAGAGCACGAGGAGAGATACCGCGCGCTCATTAACAATATTCAGAACAACCAGGTCTTCGTTAAGCCGGGCGAATCAGTTTGGCAATGTTCCAACTGCGGACATATACACATTGGCAAGGAGGCTCCCGGAGTATGCCCGGTCTGCGAGCATCCCCAGGCTTATTTCCAGCTTCAGGCCAAGAATTATTGAGCCTGCCTGAGCGCAGAAATTCATCAGCGACGCCAATCCCCAGGGCTTATCAAATATCTGCGGCTGTGAAAATTTACAGCTTTCAATAATATAAATTATATAATTGAGACGTCTAAATCATAAAAAGCTCTATGCCCGCAAATAGGCATAGAGCTTTCTTTTATTTCTTAATATTCCAGGAGCTCCAAAACTAACAGGCCTGGAAAAGCGCGTTCCTCTTAAATAATAGCATTGCGCCGGCGGACGTTTTCAATTAAGGCCAAGCGTCTTAACGGCTTTGGAGAGTTCCGAGCGTATAGCAATATGCTGCGGACATACCTGCTCGCATTTTCCGCATTTTATGCACTTTGCGGCGTTATTCATGCCATGCCCGCCCACGAGCCATTCCTCCTGATGCTTGGCGGAGGAAACATTATCGTACAGAGTCAGGTAGTTCATGGCCGTAAAGGTGCCTGAAATGCCTATATTCTTAGGACATACCTTTGCGCAGTAATTGCAGGCGGTGCAAGGAATCAAAGGTATGTTTTTCATAGCCTCCTGCGCCTTAGCTATAACCTGCCGCTCTCCGGCTGTCAAAGAAACAAAATCCTTCATAAAGGAAATATTGTCCTCCATTTGCTCCATATTGCTCATGCCCGAAAGCACGGTTATAACTCCCTCTAAATCGGCAGCATACCTTATTGCCCAGGACGCGGCGGAAGCTTTGGAATCGGCCTTTTTAAAGATATCCATAACGGGCTGAGGCGGAGTGGCCAGCATGCCGCCCTTTACAGGCTCCATAATTATAACCGGCTTGCCGTGCCTGCGCGCCGTCTCATAGCAGGCTCTGGACTGTATAGAGGGGCTGTCCCAGTCCGCATAATTAATCTGAAGCTGCACAAATTCCATTTCAGGATGCGCCGTCAGGATAGCGTCCAATTCCTCGGCCGTTGAATGAAAAGAGAAGCCTACATGCTTTAAAACGCCCTCCTTTTTCTTCTCCTGAACAAAGCTCCACATATCCAGCCTGTCAAAAGCGGCCGTTCGGCTTTCGCCCAGATTGTGCAAAAGATAAAAATCAAAATATCCGGTGCCCGTCCGCTCAAGGGATACATTTAACTGCTCCGCGGCTTCAAGGCGCGTTTTGCAGTTAATCCAGGCGGCGTTCTTAGTAGCCAGCTGAAAGCTTTCTCTGGGATAGCGTTTAATAAGCGCCTCGTTAATGGCCTCCTCGCTTCCGGCATAGGCCCAGGCGGTATCAAAATATGTAAAACCAGCCTCTAAAAACCGAGACACCATAAGCTTTACCTGCTCAATATCAATGCCGCCGCCCTCTTTCTGAGGCAGGCGCATAAGCCCAAAGCCCAGCTTTTTAATATTCTCGCCTAAATACATATTTTCTTCCTCCCTTTTATAACCGCGCTCAACGGCTGCGCTTTTCTTCTGTAAGAATTATAAGGCTTTGGCCGGACTGATGTCAAGCGCGCGGGAATAATAGCATAAGGGGGGGGCGGACGTTCGCGGCCGAAGGCCGCGGGCCGGGCGGCACGCCCGGCCCAGGCAGGCTTAGCCTGCCGAACGTCCGCCCCCCCTTATGCTATTATTCCCGCGCGCTCAATTCTCCTGCCCAAAACCCGTTATTTAACAATCACCGCGCGCCCGTATTCCTCCAGGAGCGCCCTGCGTTCCTTCCAATCGGGCATAACAGCCTCAAGCTTTTCATAAAAGCGTTTGGAATGATCGGGCTGCAAAAAATGCGTCAGTTCATGAGCGGCAACATATTGCATGCATTTTTCAGGCACATGTATAAGCGCCGTATTAAAAGTAACCGCGCCCCGCGCCGGCCGGCAGCTTCCCCACCTTGCTTTCATCTTCCTCAGATATATCTGCGGAAAACGCACGCCGTAAATCTCAAAAGCAGGATAAATTGCCTCCATAACCCTCGGAAATATACGCTCGCAGCTTTGCCTGAGCCATTTTTCCATAATTCTCCGCCTGAGCGCATGCTCGCCGGGCGATAAACAGGATAAAATAATCTTTTCTGCCTCTATGCGCGCGCCGTTCTTCCCCTTCTCCAGATTTAAAACATATCTTTGCCCCAAAATATATATAATGTCGCCGTCCTCATACGTTCCTCTCATAGGAGGATATTTCCCCTCGTTATATTTCTCCAGAGCCCTGAAAATATAATCTCCCTTTGAAAGAAGAAAGCGTTCTATATATTCCAAAGGCACAGTATAATCAGCCGAAACATAAATCCTCTCCGGCTTTATGCGCACGTTGATATTCTTCACATGTTTGCGCTCCAGCTCATATTCAAATTCACGGCCGTTATACGCAAACCGATTTATGCTGATATCCTTTGAATGTTTTGCGCGCATATTATCCCCTCAGCTCCCCCAAATTCAAGCCCGGCCAAAGCCCCGCCCCCTGTGCGGATTTCCGCAGCTTAAACCAATTATATCACGGCGGCGCCCCTCAAACAAGCGTCTGACGTCATTGGTTTTGATTGGGTTCGGAGCTTAAAGATATAAATAAACGGGAAGAGCCTTAAGCCCTCCCCGTTAATGAAAAGCCGTTTATAAACGGATTATCTTCCGGCCTTAACCTTTTTATATAAGCGGCCGCTCCTATAGCTCCGGCAAGCAGAACAGCAGCTAATACGCCAAAGAGTACGGTGCTGAAATCTCCCTCATTCTGAGGAGGAACATACGTTGCATCCTTATCTCCGCAAACGGTGCATACGCCGTCCTTATAATTATGCCCCGTGGCTTTCAGGATTGTGTCTTCCAGATTAATTTCAGCAGTTAACTCCGCGTCGCCGAAATATTTATCGCAATGAGCGCAGTACCAATAGGCCTTGTTGCCGTCCTCAGTACAGCCGGGCGCCTTTTCGGGAGTCATAACGGCCTGATGCTGAGTAGTGATTACCGTTACCTCATCTCCGTCTTTAACATAAGCGGCGCATTCATCGTCGTAGCAGCTTACGTTCTGCTTAACATCCTCAAATGTGCAGTCGTTCACTTGAGCCTGAGCGCCGCCCACCAGCAGCACGCCGCAGGCATTTACATCTCCGGTATAATTAATATCGGATACAACCGAATTATTGATTACGGCGTTCTCGGTATTATTAATCTGGATGCCGTTCTGAGCAATTATATCAGTAGCTCCCGAGCCGGTAATAACGGTGTTTTCAATTAAAACGTCGCCGGTGGTCTTAATTACAAGACCGGCCTTCTGGAAATCCGAAAGAGTGACGTTTTGGATGAGCACGTCCTCCGTATTGGGGCTGGCCGCAGGAGTGTCTGCATAAATGCCTATGCCCGTCTGAACGCCGCAGAGAGGCCTTTCCGCGCCGCAGCCGATGTTAATTATATCCACATTGTTTACTTTCAGGCCCTTTTCGGCATATACGCCGGTTTCCAGTCTGTGAACGGGAGCCAAATCTAATTTTTTGCCGTCAACGGTAAGATTCTCTAATTCCACATTTACCTTGGCATGAATAATGTAGCCCGTATGGCCGTTGATGCCCGTATTTTCATTAGCCGCTATAATCGTGCCTTCCTTGGATTCTCCCTGAATTTTAATATTCTTTTCAATAACAATGTTGCCTTCATGCGTGCCGTTCTTCAGGAGAATGGTATCTCCGTCCTGAGCGGCGGCAAGGGCGCTCTGAAGAGAAACAAACTCACGCTCTCCTATAAGCGCGGCAGCGTCAAAGCGGATGCCGGGATTATTCTGCTCATAGGCAACCACAACTTCCTTGCTTATGCCTTTGGGCGCCGAATAGTCTAAATCAGTGCTGTAAGTCACCCAGTTGGATTTAGCGATTGTTGAAACGCCCTGAGCGTCTATAACTTCTACTACCGTGCGCACCTGCTGCACGTCCCCGCTCTGAATTTTAGCGGTAACATCCAGGCCGTTTTTAGCGGACGCGGAAAGATTGCTCTGAATAATAGTATTGGCCGGCAAAACCTTGTTCTCGTCCAGCGCGGAATATTTAACCTGATTTATATCAGTAAGATATCCGTCCCAAAACTTATTCTTCTGATAAACGCTTCCGCTGCTCACAGAAGTTACCGTCTTGATCTCGCCGTTCTCAATGTATTCATAGCTGATTTTAACATCGGCCTTTTCACTGGATAAATCCAATTCCTGAGCGAGCGCAAAGCCCACCCAGGCCGCGTTATTGTTCCAGCCGTTAGCCGAGCCGTAAATCTCGGCAACCGCTCCCGACTCAGCAGAATCGGCCGTACCCTGAGCAAAAACAATAGTAGGAACCAATATCGCGGCTACGGCCACCGCCAGAGCCATGAACATCAGTTTGCCCTTCCTTTTCTTTCTGCACGCTTCCATAATTAAAACCTCTTTTCATCATTTATCCTGACGACGGCAAAGCGCCGTCCCGGAATTTATGTCGAACGTTCTATATCCGATTGCTTCAGCCTGATTTTATCGGATGTTATTATTAAAAATCCGCTTGAAATTCCTCTATATAGAACATCCTTACTTAGAGAATGATACATCATCTTTTCAAAAAAAGCAAGCCTTTATTACGATATATTATTGGTTTATTTACTATTTATTCCCGTTATTCCGCAATATCGGCGTTCACCACTTATAATGGCTGTATATCAAAAGCATAAACGCCAAATTTAATGTATTAAAGAAAGATTTTTAAAAATAAATATTGTATACCCTATCTATGAATTATTTATTATTAAACTATAATATTACATTATTTTGTATTTTTAAACAAAATCGCTGCTGAGGCTTAATATGATTTAAAACGCCCAATAAAATAACGCCCGAACATATAGCCGCTATTAATATTAATTGTGATTTATAGATAATGCAATCAAAATATAACGCGCCGATTTATTGTCCGTATGATATAATAATAATTAGCAAACGGCATAGAGCTGTAATATGCGGCTATAAAGCACGCGGCACTAATTTGCCGCAAAGCCGGAATAAAATTAAGAAGGAGAAAAAAATAATGCTCCAGGCAGGTAATAAGGCTCCGGATTTTAATTTAAAGGATAAGGACGGCAACAATGTTTCCCTTTCGGATTTCAGGGGAAAGAAAGTAGTATTATATTTTTATCCCAAGGACAACACTCCCGGATGCAGCCGGCAGGCGCAGGCTTTCGCCGCCTTATATGAGCAATTCAAAAATCTGAATGTCCAAATAATAGGCGTAAGCAGGGACAGCGCCCTTTCGCATCAAAAATTTGCCGATAAATACTCTCTTCCTTTTATTTTGCTTTCAGATCCCGAGCTGGAGGCAATCCAGGCCTACGGCGTATGGCAGGAAAAGAAACTGTACGGCAAAATCAGCATGGGGGTTACGCGCAGCACCTTTTTAATTGACGAAGAGGGCAATATTGAAAAAATCATACCCAAAGCTAAGCCGGATACCAACGCTCAGGAGCTGTTAACCTGCCTGCTGGATAAATAATCCCCGCTAAATTATACATTACCCTTTATGTCATATAGCGGGGCTCCGCGTTTAAACGCATTTGCCGCGCCGACAAGCTGCTTAATTGCTTTCTCGGCCTGTTTTTGCATTCCAGCGATAGGTTTGGCTTCGTTCCTGTTAAATCCCGCTTAAATTATGCATAAATAGAGCTTAGACAATACAATCAAAGTATAATGCGTTTTTGCGGGAATGCCCGCCGCGTCCGCTTTGTTGCCCAGTCCTCAAAATACCCCCGGTATGTTTTCGACTGTGCGCCTCGCGGCCATCGACGGGCATTCTCCGCAAAAATCTTCGACCGCAGAGGCGGGAGATTTTTCGTCTTTTCAAGGCGGCAGGACGCAGAAATACTGG
>QALW01000049.1 GCA_003150515.1 Selenomonadales bacterium
CTTCTTGTTGCGCACCCGGGTGAGGTAGGTGTCCCGCTGGGCGCCGGTCATGTTGTAAAAGCCGAACATGGTGTAGTCATAATACCCTGCGCCGTACCGCACGGCGCACCACAGCATATCATATTGCATTGCGCTGACGGAATAAATATAATATAGTACATAAATTGCTTGGGAGGTTTTTTATTTTAATGCTTACAGACGCTTCTTTATCCTGGCTGGAAATATTTCTGAGAGTGGGCTTTGCCCTTCTGGCCGGCACAATAGTAGGATTGGAACGAGAGCTCTCCAATCATCCCGCCGGTATGCGCACTCATGCGCTGGTTTGCATAGGAGCTGCGCTTTGCTCTATAATAACCTGTCAGATGGGGCTGGAAATCGCCGCGCTGCATGAAGAGCAGGTCAGAGTGGATATATCGCGCATAGCGGCCGGAGTGGTGGGCGCCGTGGGCTTTTTGGGCGCCGGAACTATAATAAAGATGCGCCGCAATTCGGTTGTTGTCGGGCTTACTACCGCCGCTACCCTCTGGGTGACTGCCTGCCTGGGCCTCTCCATAGGCATGGGCTATTTTAAAATAAGCCTGGCCGTGCTGGCCGCTTCCCTGATTGTTACTATCAGCTTTAAATATATTGAGCAGAAGATGAGCGCGCTTAAAGGCATTATTGACGTGGACGTGACTTTTATAAATCATAAGGAAATGACGGAATTTATATTTGAATACTGCGACACGCGGCTTATTCAGGTGGTAGGGATAGAATATCTGGGCAATAAGGAAGAGACGGACGAAAATGGCAGCCGCATATTCAGGCATAGATATACTCTTAAGCTGCCACGCGGCCTGATTCTTGCAACAGTCCTCAGGGATTGGAATATGCAGGATTCAGTTATAATGGCTACAAAGGCTGTAAAGCGCGCCGACAGGGAGGATGAGGAGTAATCCGGGCCCTGAGCTTCTGCCGGCATGATTTAAAAGGAAACGGCCGGGCCGGCCGGATTCTGGATTAAAGTAAATATTATTTTATATACTTAGCGAATATATTAAATCCATATTATATTTTTGTTATATTATCTCCGGGGCGGAGCGCGCGATTAAACACAGCGCGCTCCGCCCCTTTATTGCCCTGTGCGGGCCTGAAACTGCGTTTTTATGCATTCAGCGCGCAGGCCGCGCGCCCCTTTTTTATTATAAATATTTTTTATGGTTCCCTAAAAAAGCATGTCTTGTAATCCGCTTTTCTATCCAATATAATAAATTGAAGATAAGGAGGTTGAATTGATGAAACTATTTAAACGAGCCTTAATCAGCTTTGCAGCGCTGATCATGCTCATAGGAACGGCTGCCGGATGCAGTGAGCAAACCGGCGGCCCCAGCGCAACGCCCGCTCCTACCCTATCAAATTCAACAGATAGCGCCCAAACTTCTCCGGGCGCTGAAGAAGGAATTTTTAAGGCGGGAGAGGAATATCGGTATTTTGCCTGGGCTATCAGCGAGGAGGATCCATTTCCCAATAATACTGAGCTCTATAAGCGCCAAAAGGCGGAAATGAAAGAAAAACTGGAAAGTACATACGGCATAACTATTAAATATATCGGCCCCGAATCAGAAAGCACCTGGACAACCGAGGTGGGCGCTTCAGCTTATGCGGGCAAGCCTATGACGGATATCCTGGATTTCGGAGCTTCCTGGACGCAGGTTGGTATATTTAATTATCAGAGCACGGCCGGCGGCTTGTTTGTTCCTATAGGCGCGTACGACAATGTGGCCGATTTTACAGACGAACAATACTGGGATCAGATTTCCCAGCAAAGCTGCGTATATAACGGCCAGCTTTATTTTGCAGTGCCCTATAACGCCAGCGTGGGCAATTATCAGGTTACTTTCTTTAACAGGCAGGTGCTGGCCGACGCGGGCTATAACGACGATACTCTTTATCAGCTTCAGGCCGACGGGAAATGGAATTGGGATAAATTCCGCGAAATAGCGTCGGCAGCTACCGATCTGGATAAGGGCATATACGGCACGGCCTTTGGCCAGACCATAGAAAACTTCGTATATGCCAACGACGCCGCGTTTTTTGAAAAGGTTGATTATGACGGAACAATTATAGAGCAGTTTGCCGGCAATAAACGCAACGCTGTGGAAGCCTGGGAATTTCTGCTGAATATGGCCGGCGAAGGCTGGGTAAATACAGAGCTCTATCAGGGGGATAATTATCTTTCGGCGGCGTTTTTCCGCGGGGAACTGGCCATGATGTGCACCTGGGCCGCCCGCGCAGCCGATCAGGACACTAAGGGCCTGGATTACGGCATTCTTTATATCCCCAAGGGCCCACAGGCCGAGGATTATTCTTCGGCGGTTATAGAATATAATCCCTTCGGAATATATAAAGGGCATGCCAATCCCGAAGGCTGCGTTAAGCTGCTTAATCAATTTGTACGCCCCTATTACGCTAAGGATTCAGAAGAAATCAAGGCGGAAATAGCTGTGGAGATAAGCGCAATCGCCCTGGACGAGGGCTCGATCAACACTCTGGAAACAGTAGCGGATTACGCCGTGCCCGCTAATTACCGGTTATATCAGCGCGTGCCCGTGGGAGAGGACGGCTCGAGCAACTGCGCCACCGTTATCTGGTATTCCGGAAGACGGGAATTCTTTGACGGCGGCAAAAGCCCTCAGCAGTATTTTGATTCAGTGGCCGAAATGGTCAATCAGGCGCTGCTGGAGCATGTCTACAGCATGAAGAAATAATAGCTTTTCACAGGCCGGAAATAAAAGGGAGCCCGGAAAAAGCGTTTGATTTCGCGCTCCCTCCCGGCCGCGTTTGAGAAAATTCAGGCTTTCAGCCCGGGCAGGCCGAGCATGCTTCGGGTATTAAAAATAAAGGAGAGTAGATTATATGAAAAGAGTTTTAGCTGCCGCGCTGAGCGCTTGTTTGCTTATGCTGAGCGCCGCGTTCGCCGCGCCCGCCGCCGCTTCAGACCAACTGCCCGATACATTTCAGGCTCTTAGCGGGCTGGATGGCTATAAGGCCTATGTTTATCAGGATTTTTCGGCGGAAAATTTAAGCATGTGGGTTAATAACGCCGGCAACGCCTATTCAATAGCCGAGGGCAAATTAAGCGTTACCAATTGGGCGGCCTGGACGCAGGGGAAAGTGGAACAGGCGGGAAAAAGCATTAATGCTGAGGAAATCAACGCCGCCGAGGGCTACGGATTTTATATAAAGCAAACCCAAAGCCAATGGATTCGCCCGCTGTATTATATCCAGAGCAGCAATTCCATAGTCACCCCTCCGGGCGAAACAGAATATATTCTGATTCCCGCCGACGGCGGCGAGCCGGTTGAGGGCGCTATGAGAGCGTCGGGCGATTTCCTCCTTTCAGGCGAATTTGAGGGATATGTTTTAATCAAACTGCCTCTGAGTGGGCTGGCAGGCTTTTCGCCTTATGCGGCAATAGGCGGCAATCTGAATGTCAGCCAGGACGCCCCTGTATATTTTGATAATTTCCTGCTTTGGGCTGCGGCTCCCGCGGTCACGGCCACAGCTACGGCCACGACTACGGCTACGACTACGGCCACAGATACGGCCACGACTACGGCTACAGCTACAGCCGCGACAGGGACTGCAACTGCGGACATTGCGACGACGGCGGCGCCTGCGCAGACTGACGCCCCTCAAACGGCTTCATCCAGCGCTGAGCCCACTCCCGATTTATCCGATATGGTAAAATTGAGCGGCTTAAAGGGATATAGGGCGTTTGTATATGAGGATTTCTCCAATTCGGAGCTTACAATCTGGCAAAGCGACGATTACAACCAGTATAAGGTAGCCGGCGGCCAGCTAAGCGTCAGCAGGGCTTCAGGCGGCGCCTGGACTCAGGCCAAAATTGAACAGCAGGGCAAGCAAATCAGCCAGGACGTATATAACGCCGCCGAGGGCTACGGCTTTTATATAAAGAATAACGGAAGCGGGCAGTGGATCCGGCCCTATACCTACATCTCCCAAAGCAATAAGGTGGTGACTCCGGCGGGGGAGAGCGAATATATACTTGTTCCCGCTGACGGCGGCGAGCCTGTTAAGGGGGTTATGAGAGCGTCGGGAGATTTTCTCCTGCCCGAGAAATTTGAGGGCTATGTGCTGATTCCCACGCCTCTTAAGGAAATGGAGGGCTTCTCCCCCTATGCGTTTATAGGCGGCAATCTGCGCGCCGACGGCGAATACGGGACGGTTTATTTTGATAACTTTATGGTGTGGATGCAGGATACGGACGGTTCGGGCAGCAGCGGCGATTTAAGCGTTGTGCTTCTGCTCTCGGCGGGCATATTTCTGCTTCTGGGCGCCGCGGCCATGCGCTGCATAAAGAGGCGCGCGCATAGATAAAAATATATTTTCTTCCCTGTCCGTTTGCCGATATAAAGCGGACGGGGGAATATTCGGGGCGCGGGTGTTTAAAAAAGGCCGGATTGATTTTAAACGCCCCCTTGCTTTTAATTACCTTTTTTAAAGGGGCTATTGATTTTATGAGCACTAATTCTTTAAAATACGCAGGAAGCCTGGAGGAATTCGACGGCGTCCTGTCCATTGTAAAACAGGCCAGAACGCTTTTTATGCAGGGCAGGAATGAAGTGACGTGCGTTTCGTCCAAGCAGGGCAAATGCAATTACGTTACTAATATGGATTTGAGCATTCAAAGCTTCTTGTGCGAACGTCTGGGCAAATTGTATCCCTCGGCTAAATTTATAGCGGAGGAGAATAACGGGCCTTCAGAAAAATTTAACTGCCGGGACGATTTTTTTATAATAGATCCTATTGACGGCACGACCAACTGCCTTCATAATTATGCGAGCTGCGCGGTATGCGTGGCCTATGTTTCGGGCGGAGAGACGCTTTTCGGGGCGGTATATTCTCTGGCTGACGATGAGTTATTCTATGCGGCCGCGGGCTGCGGGGCTTATCTTAACGGCCGCGGCGTCCGCGTGAGCAATAACGGGCTGGAACGCTCCCTCGTCTGCATAGGGACGGCCTCGCATGATTACGGCCTGCTGAACGACACCTTTCTGATTGCGCGGGATATGTTTAACGGGGCGGAGGACGTGCGCCGGAGCGGTTCGGCCGCGCTGGATATATGCAACGTGGCCTGCGGGCGGGCGGAAGTTTTTTATGAGATGCGCCTCTATCCCTGGGATTATGCCGCCGCGCAGCTTATTCTGCTGGAGGCGGGCGGAAAAGCGACTGATTTTTATGGGCGCGGGCTGAATTATGAGGATATAACCTCCCTATTAGCCACCAACGGCGTAGTGCATTCCCGAGCTCAGGAAATTATTCTGCGCCATTGGAAGCGGAGAGAGAACGAATAAATAACGCCGCGTTTAAGCGGATGGGAGGTAATGAAAATGAGGAAACTGTTTTTAAAGGCTAAAGGCCTGTTAGCGTTGACGATATGCCTGCTGATGCTTGCCGCCGCGCCTGCCGGCCTGGCTGATGAAAACCAGCTGTTCAGCGGGCTGTTTCTCCAGTCTGAAGCTAATTTCGACGCAGACGAGGCGGGCAATACCGTTGATTTCAGCGATGATACCATGGACTGGCTTTTGCACGGCGCGTCCATAGCCTTTATAACCCGCGGAAACGAGGGCAATTATATATCCATTCCCGATCCGGCGGGCAATCATCACGAATTTCAAATGCAGTACGCCAATGATTTGGAGGATATGGAATACGCCTTCAGCGTGGAGGCAAAGCTTTCAGGGGTCCAGGACGGCATATTTATAAAGGGCTGCGAGCCCATCTATAGAGTCAATCCGGCATATAAGGATTCGGAAATGCTCTTTTGCAGCTCCACCTATTACGTTCAGAACGGGGGCAAATCGGTAAGCTGGAACGGAATGGGCGGAAGCGGCTTCTGCGTTACGGCAAAGGATGAGAATACGCTTCGCATTGACGTGGCGGTCTTTGAGGAGGACGGCATTTTTGTTTCTCACCGCAACTGCGCCGTTGGGGTTAGTTTCAATATCAAAAGCGAGATGAACACCTATGCTTTCAGGGATGATAACGCCGGGAAAGTAAGCTGCTATATTAATAACCAGCTGTTTGCAACCGTAGAATACAGCGAAACGGTTACATATCCGCTGGATACGGACGATACTCAGCAGTATGCATTTTATAAGAACGTAAAAATTAAGGACGCAGCGGGCAAAGAGCTTTTAAGCGTGGAAAATTCGCGGCTTTCGGCGCGCAACGTTATAGCGCTGGCCGAAAGGGGCTCGGCCTTTGAATTTGATAATTTAGCCGTTTATACTTCAAACGAGCCTGAGCCTACTCCCCAGGCAACAATTCAGGCCACTCCTGCTCCCGAAACTGAAGCCGCTCCTGCAACTGAAGGGGCTTCTGAGCCTGCGGGTGAAAATACAGCTTCGTCCGGGCGGACAAACGAGCCCTCCGCTGAGGAATCAAATGCGCCTGTCAGGCCCGAAGAGGAAAATAATTATACTCTGATAATAGTGATTGCCGCCGCGGCCGTCGCGGTTATAGCGGGCGTAACGGCGTATATAATTATAAAGAATAAAAAGAAATCCGCCTGAATTATAGAATAAGGCGTAGATTTGGGATATAAAAAACCGCCGGCGGGCATTCTTAAAAAGCCTGCCGGCGGTAAGGCGTATTTTAGCGAGCAGGAAGGAGAAAAATATGCTTAGGGTTAAAAAGGTATATGTGGATTATTCGGAGTATGAGCTTATTGACAACGACGCTCCCGTATTTTCCTGGAGCGCAAGCTCGGAATTGAATAATTCGGAGCAGACGGGCTGGGAGCTGAGAGTATTTCATAAGAAAAGCGGGCGGGAGGTATGGAATGCTTCCATGCTTTCCAGGGAGCAGAAGGCAGTCTATGCCGGAGAGCCTTTGGAGGCGGGCGAGAGCTATTGCGCAAGCGTCCGCATTAAGGATAATCACGGGCGGCTGAGTAATTGGTCGGAGCCCAAGGAATTTGTTTCGGGCAGCATGCAATGGCAGGCGGGCTGGATAGCCGTCAAGGAGGATAAAGTGCGCGTGCCCGCCCAATTTTATACCTGTTTTGAAAATAAAGGGGATATAGCGGGCTGCGTAATTTTTGTCTGCGGCGTGGGGGAGCATAGAGTGAGCGTAAACGGCGCGCCCCTTATAGGAGGGGAATTAGCTCCTTCCTATACTAATTTTGCCAAGCTGTGCTGCTATGAGGTGCTCCGGGCGGATTCCCTGCTCCGGGAGGGGGAAAACACTGTGGCCGTAACGGTAGCCGACGGCTGGCGGAGAATGGACAGTCAGTTTATTTTCGATCATATACGCAGGGAAATTGAATTTTTCGGAATCCCTCAGCTTAGCGCTTCCATAAAGCTGAGCATGAAGGACGGAAGCGTTAAATGGATACATACTGATAAAGCTTCCTGGAAAGCCCGGCGCACTCCCATAGTTGAAGCCAATCTCTACGACGGCTATGTCTATGACGAGCGCCTGGAGGGGCGCAACGAGCCCCTGAGCGTTATTGAGGCGCCGCCGCTGGGAGCTATGCGCGCGGACGCGGCCGAGCCTATAACCATGCATGAGGTTTATAAGCCTGTAAGCATATTTTGGCCCAAGCCGGGCCTGGCCGTTGTGGATTTCGGCCAGAATATAGCGGGAGTATGCCGTCTGCGCCTGCCCTGTCAAATGAATGAAGGGCAGAAAGTGGTTATTGAGCATGCTGAAATGCTGGATGAGGACGGCACTCTTTATATGGCGCCTCTGCGCGGAGTTAAGGCCAGGGACGAATTTATTTCCTCGGGCAGGAAATATAATAACGAATATTTTGTGCCCGCCTTTACTTATCACGGCTTCAGATACGCGCAAATCAGCGGATATGAGGATATAACCCTGGAGGATATAGAGGCCGTGGCCTTATATAGCGATATGGCCAGCGGAAGCTTTTTTGAATGCGGCAGCCCCATGCTCAACAGAATACATAAGAATTGCGTGCAGACGGAAAAATCCAATACTCACAGCATTTTCACCGACTGCCCCCAGCGCAACGAGCGCATGGCCTGGATTAACGATCTTACTCCCCGCTTTGAGGCGCTTCCGTATAATTTTAACGTCAGCCGGCTGTTCACAAAGACCGTCCGGGATATAATCAACGATCAGCAGGACGGCATGATAGCCTATACCAATCCCTATATATACAGCGCCCGCCCGGCCGATCCGGTATGCTCCTCCTTCCTTATAGCGGGCATGGAAAGCCTGAAATTTGCGGGAAACGACGGGATTCTGCGCGAGGGCTATGAACATTTCAAGGCCTGGGAGGATTATCTGCTCGGCCGCTCGGAGGATTACATTCTGAATTATACGCTTAACGGAGACTGGGCGTCGCCGGCCTATGCCTGCATTGACGAGGAGAGATGCTATTCGGCCGTTACGCCCGGCGAACTGCTTTCCACGGGGTATTCCTATTATAATTGCCTGCTTCTGGCTGATTTTGCTCAGAGACTGGGCAGGACGCAGGAGAGCGAAAAATATTCTGAAACTGCGCTGAAGGTGCGCGAGGCGTTCCTGAATAAATGGTTTGACGCTCAGACGGGAATTGTGGCGACGGGCTCGGACGCCTGCCAGGCTTTTGCGCTCTGGCTGGATATACTGCCTGAGGAAAGCCGATCTAAGGCCGCGCGCGTGATGAAAGAGCAGCTCGAGGCCAATAACTACCGCTTTACTACGGGCAGCATATGCACGCGGTATATGGTGGAAATGCTCACCCGGTACGGCTATGCGGACCAGGCCTATACGCTTATGACTTTGGATAGATATCCCTCCTACGGTTATTCCATTCAAAACGAGGGGACTACTATCTGGGAGCGCTTTGAGCTTAAAAAGAATCCCACTATGAATTCTCACAGCCACCCGATGTACGCTTCTGTAGATAAATGGCTTTACGGCTATATATGCGGAGTATCCGTTCTGGAGCCGGGCTGCTCTGAAATTAAAATAAAGCCGTATTTCCCCGCCGGACTTTTAAGCGCGCAATGCCGGATTAACACTATTAAGGGGGATATAGGAGTGCGCTGGGTAAGAAAGTACGGAGCGTTTCATATATATCTCAATATTCCCTTCGGAGTGGGGGCGCAGCTTGAGCTGCCAACGGCTTATTCGGACAGCGGCGCGGATATTGAATACGGCGAAATGAGCAGGCTGGGCAGCGGCTGCTATTGCTTTACGGTAAATAAAAAGGAGGAATAGGATCAGGATGGAACAGACGGATAAATATCTTGCGCGCAAGCTTAAAGAGGGTTATACATATATAACCGCCCATACTGGCTGTGAGGGCACGCCCTGGAACAGCATAGAGCATATTGAGGCCGCGCTTTCAAGCGGAGCGGAAACAGTAGAAATAGATATTCAGAATGACGGAGAACTGCTCTATCTTTCGCATGATCCTGTTGAAAATCCCCAGAGCAGGCCCACGTTAAATACCTGCTTTGAAATGGTGCGCCCTCATGAGAATGTGCTTATTAACTGCGACGTCAAGCATTTCGGGTTGGTCGGGCCCGTCCTGGCGCTTGCCAAAAGCATGGGTGTGGCGGACAGAATTCATTTTACCGGTCAGGTTAATAATGAGGACGCTCAGCTGCTTAAGGAATCGGGCGAAATTTCCGGCTGGTGGAACAGCGTCTTTCCTTCGGCGGATAATTATTGCAGGCTGAGAGAGGCGGTCGCGTATTTAAATGGATATAACCGGGACAGAATCATATGCGTGGAGTATCATATGGTTAATGACGAGCTGCTGAATTATGTGCGTCAGAACGGATATAATTTTACAGTTTGGACGGTGGACGAGGATGAGGATTTGAAGCGCATGATGAGCCTGGGGCTTGTTAATATAACCACTAAGCGGCCCTTAAGGGCGCTGGAAATCCGCAGACAGTTATTAGGCTATTAGAATACGGACGAATTCTTCTAAGCCCCCCTAAGCCTTACGGGCTCCCTTAAAAAGGGAGCCCGTAAGGCTTAGGGGGGCTTTTCAGCCCAAAGGGCAGGGGGAATAAAAAAGCAAGGCCCGGGCGGGGGCGGCGCGGCCTATTTTGGCGCCCGAAGGGCGCCAAAATAGGCCGCGCCCCAAAACGGCGGCGTTTGGCCGGGGCATAGCCCCGGCCAGGCCGAGC
>QALW01000005.1 GCA_003150515.1 Selenomonadales bacterium
CTGCTTTATAAAGCTTTTTTTAATAAACAGGCGCGATCAGAAGTTTAATAATTATGCTGCTCTGATAGGAAATCAAAAGAGTATACCGATAAAATGGCTGTAAATAAGAAATATCTGAAAATTGCGCTTGGTATGTGCGGCGGTATTTCATTGTTTTTTGGCGGCATTATGTTGCCGGCTTGTCTGTTCGGTTCTATGGTTGAAGGTGCAAGCCGATGGCCCGGGGTAATATTTGGCTCAATATGTATCGTAGTCAGTCTTTTCTGCTTTATAAAGCTTTTTTTAATAAACAGGCGCGATCAGAAGTTTAATAATTATGCTGCTCTGATAGGAAATCAAAAGAGTATACCGATAAAATGGCTGGCAGATAAAATGAATTGCAGTCAAGAAAGAGCTATTAAAAATTTACGCAGAGCAATGAGCTATGGAATGTTTTCAGATGCTTATATTGATGAAGAGAATGGACTTTTATTATTTCCCAATTATAATGCACACGGAGCTTTGAAGACGATATATTGTCCGAATTGCGGAGCCGTTACTGAAGTAATGATAGGTTATTATTCAAAGTGTAAATATTGCGGTTTCGTTTTGGATTCGGGTAAGCCGGAGTAACATTCTTTAGCTATTCGATGTTTATTGTTTTGATAGGAATTTATTAATTGTCAAATTCGGGCTTGCAAACATAATTGGAATCTCATTGTAAAATCTTTTCTTGTAAGTATAGTATAATAAAAGTTCAATATGTTCAGAAACAATGTATATTGCGGGACTGACTTGTTCGTTTTGTTGTGCAGATCCCCAAACACCACGGTATATTTTTTATGCGCATGCGATTTGCTGTCGTTCCTGGAGTGTTTTCTAAAAACATATTTGGTTGCAGAGGAAAGAGATTTATCCGTCCTGCAAAGCGGCGGGATACAGAAATACCCGGGCATTTTAAGAATGATAACAAAGAAAAATAAATGATTTGTTTTCATAGCGCCTTGAGCCCTGCGCGCATTGCTCCAGATATAAAGAAATCAGCCGGGGCGCGCTGTATAACGCTGGCTCCGGCCGGGAATTGGATATTTAAAGGGATTTAACTATGCTAAAAATAGATTACGGAGAAATATGTAACAGTATTTGCTCCGTTAGTATAATTTATGCCGCAGCTTTTAGAGAGGGAGACGACGTCAATGCCGCACGCTTCCATGGAACGCTTGGCTTTTTGGGGGAAGCGGCAGGGCGCGTCGGGATATGTGCATTTTTCGCAGAGAGAGCAGCTTCCGGCTCCCAAAAGCTCGAAGGGCTCTTTTTCATTTTCAAGCAGGCCAAGAACAGTTTGGTCCAGCTTTTCATGCTGGATTCTGCCTTCGTCCATGCCTTCAATATCAAAGGAATCCTCTAAATCGTGTTTAGTTGTATAAACTAAGGCGTTTTTATAGTTTTTGTAGTGGTCGCGCAGCTCTTCCCAGTCTCCGGCGCCCGGAGGACATGCCCAGCTCTTGCCGTATCGTCCGCATAAATTCGCCTCGCAGGCGGCCCTTACCTCTTTGGTAAAGGGAATGTCAATTGGGCTGATAAACGCGTATTGATGAATTGGATAGGGCTGATTTGCAGGAGCATTGATAAAATTATTCAATATGTCTGAAACTGACATTAAAACACTCTCCTTTTTCGCTGCTTAAGCCTTTTATTCTCTATTCTTCCTCCATAAAAAGCATGCGTTCAATAAAAGCCTGGTTAAATACCGCCGATTTGTTGAGCTCAAAATTTTCACATTGCAGCGCGAACCGGCTTGTTTTTTCCATCCATTGCTGGTCGCAGAGACAGGCGATCGCTCCCAGCAGGGAGGCGTTGCCCACGCTTTTTATAGGGCAGCAAAGTTCTCTGGGCAGCAGACCGGTTTTTTTGGCGTTTGCCGTATCAATATAATAACCAAGGCCTCCGGCGATAAATACCTGGCTTATTTCCTCCATTTTAAGAGAGGCGTGAGACGCAAGCGCTTCCAATCCGGCCGCAATCGCGCTTTTGGCAAGCTGAAATTCCCGGATGTCCTGCTGGGTTATGCTGATTTTAGTTTCCCGGCCTGTCTGAGCAAGGAGTTTTCCGTTTTCAGAGATATGAACGCCTTCAATAAAATATTCCTCTTCCTCCATATATCCCGTTTCATCTATAACGCCCGTTTCCAGCATTATGGAGACGACGTCCACCAGGCCGCATCCGCATATGCCCCGTATGGGCTTGTCGTTAATGGTGCGGTAGGAAATTTTTCTGGTTTGGGAAGAAAAGGAGGCGCGGCAGAGGGCTCCGTCAACGCCGCCCATTCCGCAGGAGATTTTTGCGCCCTCCAGCGCCGGCCCTGCGGCGGCGGAAGCCGTATATATCCGGCCTCCGCCGTGCTCTCCGGCATTGAGCACCATTTCTCCGTTAGTGCCGATATCTATTAAAACAGACGGCCGCTCTGCCTGCAGCATGCCGGTTACGGCGGCGCCGCCCGTGATATCGCTGCCTATAAAGGCGGAGGCGGAGGGCAGCAGTATAACGGTTTGGACGGGCAGCATGAGCTGCTTTCCGGGGATAATTTTAGTTTGGGTAAATTCCGGAGTAAAGGGATAGCTTCCCATTTTCTCCGGAGAGACGCCGCAAAATAAGTGCAGCATGGTAGTGTTGCCCGAAACGGTCATATGCTGAGGATGAATATCCGGCTCCTGAAGGGCGAATTGCTCTATAATCCGGGCCGCGGCCTGCAAAATTATGCGGTTGAGCTCCTGCAAACGGCCGTCGGCGCAGGCGGAGATACGGCTGATTACGTCCGCTCCGTAGCTTCTCTGCGGGTTAAGGCGGGAAACAGAGGAAATTACGCGGCCTGAATTCATGTCCACGAGGGCCGCGGCCAGCGTGGTCGTGCCTATATCCAGCGCTATTCCATATCCCTCCCGGCCGTTGACGGTTATGCCGCTGGAAAAATGGGTAAGGCCGTTTCCGTCCGTATCGTTAAGCAGGATCTCAGCATCCTTAAGGGAAGAATCGCAAAGCGCGCGGCAGGCCAGAATATAACCTTCCCCGTCGGGCTTCAAAATATTTTCGGGCGCTTTTATATCCCGGAAAGCGCCTTTAATTATTTTCACCCGGCATTTCCCGCAGACGCCTCTTCCTCCGCAGGCGGCTGAAAGGGAATATCCCTCTTCGGCAAGATAGTCGGACAGCTTTTTGCCGTGGGCTGAAAGGGGAATAGAGATTTTTTGAGGCATATGAATATCAGGGCTCCTTTTATCCCGCCCCGGAAAAGGGTCAGGGGGTGATTTTCTTAATTTCTTCCGCGTAATACTGCACCAATTCAAATTTAGTGCCCGGCATTAAGCGGTGGTCGGGGCAGGGAATATATCCGCCTAGGTCAACCAGGCGGCGTATTCTCTCCAGCTCGGCGTCTACCGCCGCTTTATCCTTGCGCAGCGCAGTTTTATCCATGCCGCCTACGCCCAGCATGCCCTCTCCGAATTTTCGGCGCGCGGGCTCGAATTGATCGCCCCAGGTGCCTATTTCAATGGGGAACATCACGTTTACTCCGCTTTCAAACCAGGTGGGCAGCAATTTTTCAGTTACTCCGTCGCAGTCAAGAGAAATAATGTCTATGCCGTGCTTGCGGCAGAGCTCGTTGCGCCTCTTATAATGCCTGGCGCAGAGCTCATTAAAGAGCTCGGGCGCAATCAGAGGCCCGCTGTTAAAGCAGATATCCTCCCAATAATGGCCGAAATCAAATTTTGCGCCCGTGCTTAAAATTTCGTCTACGCATTTATACTGCATTTCGGCATAAGCGTCCACGATATCCGCAAAGAGCTCCTCGTCCTCGTCGTATATTAAATAGCTCATGCCTATAACCGAAGTCATATTGCGGATTTCTCCCATAACCGAGCCTAATAAAATTCCCAGGGGCATATCCAGCTTGGAATATATATTTTCATTGAAGCTATTGAAGAAATCATAGTTAATCCGTTCCTTGGAGAACTGCATTTTGGGCAGGAATAATTCTTCAAAGGCGGCTCTGTCTTTAAGCAGATAATCATCCTCGGCAGGAATGGAAACCACGCCGGGATGGACCTTTTCAATAATTCCGTTGGCGTTTAAAACGCGCTGCGAACCATCGGGCAGCTCCTCTATTATCTTAGTTTCAAACGGAGGAAGCAGCCACATATTGGCGCTGAAGACATGATACCAATTGAAATCCCATCCGATTAATTTATCCAGCTCCATATCCTGAGGGCTTCCGTCATACCAGCCCCAGGCCAATTCCTTGGGAATCTTTCCCTGATCCGCCCATTCGTTAAGCAGTTCGCCCCAATAGCCGAAATGTACTGCGGGCAGCCTGTCTACATTTTTGTAATGAAGCAGATTATAAGCTCGTTCTCTGTTGAGCATGACATTTAACCTCTTTCGTTATTTTTTAAAAACAGGGCAGGGCGTTATATTTCCGTCATTATGAGTAACTTTTGCGGCGTATTCCTTGAGCAGCCGGACGTAGATTTTATAATTCTCCATGGAAACGTCGGGGGGAGTCTGATGGTCGGTAGCGGGAATTACCTTGCCCTTCTGCATGCTGGGCAGGATTCTTTCAAATTCCGCGCGCATGGCCTCTTCGCCGTGCTTCATGCACATCTTGTCGAAATGCCCTAAAAAGGCCATCTGAGGCTGCTTTTGAATATAGGTGGCCACGTCGGCGCCCGCCTGGCGCTCAAGCGGATACATTCCGTCCACGCCTACAGAGGCATACCAATCCACGGCCATAGTTATATCTCCGTCTGAATCCACAAATACCGGAATGCCGTAAGAATGTATAAGGGGAATCAGCCGGCGGTAATACGGCGCCAGAAATTCGTCAAACTGTTCTTTGGATATCATGGGGCCGCTGTTATAGCTCATGTCCTCGTTAAAGCTGACGTAGTCAAAATGAAAACGGGACAGAATATATTTGAATACTTCCTCCAGCCAGTCGGTGTATTCGTCGCACATACGCTTATAAAGCTCCGGATAGTCGTAAAAGCTGTAAAGATGATTTTCTATTCCGAACATATTGCGGGGATACCAGAAGAAGCCTTCGGCTGAGAGATAATGCAGATAGTCTCCCCGGTCATGCGTGGATTGAATCCATTCGTACATCTGTTCTGAAAGCACGGACGAAGGCTCGGGGAAAAGAGTGGGCTTTAGCTTTTCGTAATCCTTTTCATCCTCCATTATGCCCGCGCCGTATTCTGGCGGCTCGGGAGTCTGGGCGGTCCGGCAGGTAATCATGGTCCAAATGCATTTGTCTAATCCATAATATTCCTGAAGCATATTTACAGGGGCATATTCGGGAGGGAGCCCTTCTCCGAGCCAGCGCTCCACTGTTAAAGGCCACCAGGGCGCCCATTCCACAACGGGCACCCGGTCTACGGGTTTTCCGGCCAAATATGCGGCAAAACGTTCTGAAGCAGTCATAATAATTAGTTACTCCTTTCAAAAAAAACAAATGTTAATAGGTTCCGTATTCGCGCGCCATTTTATATAAGGCTATAACGTTTTCAACAGGAGTGTTATCCTGAATGGCGTGCGTCGGGGACATCATATAGCCTCTGTAGGGCTTCATTATTTCCAGCGTATTTAAAAGCTGAGCCTTAAGCTCTTCCACGGTGCCGTAAGCAAGAGGCCCGGCGGTGGAAATGCAGCCGTGAAACGCGAGCTTTGTTCCAAAATGCTGGGCGAGATATTGGGGAGACATATTGTCCGCTTCGGGCTGAAGGGTGTCCACGGCGTTGACTCCCATTTCTATAAAATCGTCGTATACCCAGCTTGAAGAACCGCAGGTATGCACCATTACGGGCAGATTATAGCTCTTGGCCAAATCGATATATCTCTGATGTATGGGGCGCAGTACTTCCCTGTAAAGCTCCAGGCTTATCATGGGCGAATGCTGCGTGCCCAAATCCTCTCCCATCCACAGGAAGTCAATCTGCCCCTTGGCCGCCCATATTATGCGTTCAAGCTGGCCCAATTCCATTTCAGTGCGCCGGTTTATGTAATCCAGCGTCGCCTGGTCGCCTGTGAGCAGATTAACAAGGGTGTCTTCCATTCCCATAACTCTGCCTGTGGCGTTGATGACGTCGGCCATTCCGGCGTGCCCGCAATAAATGGCGTATTCCTTATTTGCCTTGCAGTATTCCTCTATAAACGAATAATCAAAATCGTCGGGAGAGGGCACGTAAAAATTGTATATCTCCTCCTCGCTGGCGTCCTGAAGGGGGAAATTGCAGAAATCCATATATCCGCCGAATTCGTTTTCCACCCATTTGGTATAAAAGCCGTATACAGGATCCACCTGCGTCCCTTCAATCTGCCTGAAATGATTTTCTCCCTTATAGGGCACGAGGGTGCCCCGAAAATCAATGCCGAAGGCCTCGTAAAGCCCGGCGTCCGTTACGCCCAGCGCGGCTTTGACTTTGGCGTGAATGGTTGGATTGGTGGCGTAATCCACGGGCACCCGATCCACTTTTTCATGATTGAACGTGCCCATCACTCTCTGCTTGCTGTTCATAAAAGCCGTCACCCTGCCTTTCGCTTTGAATTATTGATATTATTTTTTATTAAAATCCGCGGCCGCTTTGAAAAACGCATCAATATTATCCCAGGAGGAAGCGGGCGGAATATCGCAACCGGAGGAAAGCACGAAATTCTCGTATTTTCCGCATTTTTCAAGCAGCTGGGATGTCGCGCTGTATATGCTTTTGGGCGTGCCGTTCAAAAATTCAGCGGAGGGGGATATATTGCCGCAAACGGGTTTATCCTTGGGCATTTTTTCCAGCATGAGGGATAAATCCACTGCGTCTCCGAAATGAAATGCGGACGCGCCGTTATTTGATATGGATTGAGTCATATGCGGAGTATTGGGGCCGCAGTTGTGATAAATAACGATAAATTCATCATCCTGTACGGCGCTGATAATTTCGCTTACATAGGGCGCGGAAAATTCCTCTTCCAATTCGGGAGAAAGCAGGCCGGAAAGAGGCTCGGCCATAACTATGCCGTCAATTCCCGCGGCTTTATAGGCTTTGGCGTATTCTATAAGAAAAGCGGTGGTTTTCTTCAGCGCTGTATGGACCAAATCGGGCTCGGCTATGCAGTTGACCAGGGCTTCGGAAACGTCCATCAATCTGCCCGCTAAAGAGAAGGGCCCTATTATGCCTGCCAGCACGGGCCTATCCTGAAGCATTTGCTTTGCGCCCTGGGCCGCTTTTATATATATGCCTGTGCGCGCCGCTCCGACCGGTGGAATCTCCAGCGCTTCAGCTTCCTCCTGATCTGTTATGAGCGCTCCTATGACGGTAGGAATCTCATTTTCCGCGGCCATAATTTCACATCCGAAGGCTTCGGCTTCTACGGATAAATCCATCATGCTTACCGCCGCGGCGGCGTCTGTGCGCTCGGCTATTTTTTTCATGCCCTCCGACTGCAATTGAGCGCTGTGCGTCAAATCGTATACGCTCACGCCCAGAAGCTGGGAGGAGGGGAAGGATAAAATAGGCATAGGCTTTCTGCTTGCCGGCAGATTTGCCAGCCAAGATTTCATATTCATATAAATAATCCTTTCCAAGCAAATTAAATTATTCAAAACCGTTATCCGCGCATGGATTGGCCGACATTACGGAGACGGCCGCCTGATATCCGCCATTAGGGGAGGCTGA
>QALW01000035.1 GCA_003150515.1 Selenomonadales bacterium
AAGGTTTTTTAAAAATATTTTTTAAATATTAAAAAAATAATTAATCCGGAGGCCCAGAGAGCTTTCCGCCAATATAATATAGACAAAAAACGACTTATAATAACTATTTATGTATAAATATCATTAATGATACGTTCAAAATTTCCCCGGATAAAACGCATTGGCAGAGCGCATACTATAATTACAGTAAAATCTAAACCGGTTTTGCTTTTATATATATGTATATTGCATAAAGGACAAATAAATCATTAAAAAACGCGAGGTATTTATATTATGAACAACAGCAATAAAATTAACCGCAGCATAGGCTGCACGGTTGAACAATGCAAATATCACTGCGGGCATGCGGACAACTGCACTTTGGATTATATAGAAATTGGCACTCACGAAGCCAATCCCACCAAAACTGAATGCACCGACTGCCGTTCCTTTGAATTGAAATAAAATTTTGGTCTCCGTCTTTGGGCGGAGACCTTATTTTTACATTAGCTGGCATTGACATTTTGTCTAAAAAGGATATAATAGTATAAGTTGAACATGGTTAGCCAACTATTTGTAGGATGTGATTTAATGTTTCAAAGCCGACTGCGCGAATTGAGAAAGGAACGCGGGCTCACTCTTATGCAGCTTGCCAAGCACTTTAATATGAGCCATTCCACCCTTTCAAAATATGAGACGGGCCATAGGAAGCCCGATATGGAAATGCTGAAAAAGCTCAGCGATTATTTCGGAGTAAGCGTTGATTATTTAATAGGCGAATCCCCCGTGCGCGATAAAGACGAAACCGTTATAATAAATAAGGATACAAATATTTCTGATTTGCCGCCCGAAGCCGTGCAGGAACTGGAAAACTTCATAAAAGAACTGCGCGAAAAATATAAGAATAAAAAAAAATAACATTTTTTTACAAAACCGCTTGCATTTAAGTTGACGTTATGCTATAATTTAATCGAACAAATGTTCTGTTAAATTAAAGGAGATGTCACAAAATGTTTGAGCTAGCGGACCTTCTTAAATTAGCCGAAAATAACCGAATAAAAATTGAGACCTGCCGGCTTCCGTTTGGGATTAACAGTATCTATACGGAGCTTAAGGAATGTCCCGCCATTATTTGTTTAGAACAGTCTCTCAGCGCCCCTCAGATAAAAATTGAACTGGCGCTTTGTCTGGGATATTACTTTTTACGCGGTCAAAAGCAGCTCGCAAAGGAAGAAAAACGGAGCCGGGCCGAAGAATGGGCGTATTCCAAGCTTGCGCCAGTTGAAATATTCACGCAGGCGTTCGCCGCGGGAGCCTCGGATATTGAGGGGATAGCCAATTATGCCGGAGTTACTCCCGAATTTATAAAAGGAGCCGCCCAATATTACGCCGGGCGGCTGGGACCATATATAACGCTGGGCTCATTCTGCGTGATTTTCGAACCTCTAAGCATTGTTCAGAAATTTTAAAAATTCGATATATTATAAAAATTCAATTCGTTTACTCGGCAAAAGCTGTTAAAATTTATTTGCCCGTTCAAACGCGCCCCTCTTTCAGACGCATTTGATTCGCTTATTCAAACGCGCTATGCCTTTTTCAACCCTCATTTATTCGCCGTTCAAAACGCGCCGTACTCTTTAAGATATCTCTCCATCGCCGCTTTTTGCGCGCCGTCAATATAAACGACGCCGTCCACAGGCTTCATATAGAGATATTCGATTATATCCAGAACATTGCATATTGCGTATACATTAAGGCCGTACACAGCCTTGACTTCATTTAAAGCGCTTTGACCTTGCCGCCCTTTTTCACATCTGTCCACCGAAACAATCAGCGAACTTGCGTTTGCGCCGCAGCCTTTTATTATTGGAACCGATTCACTGACCGACGTGCCCGCCGTCACTACGTCCTCAATTATGCATACGTTTTGCCCCTCGCCCGGCTTATAGCCCACTATAGAGCCGCCTTCCCCATGATCTTTCTGCTCTTTGCGGTTAAAACAGTATCTGACGTCCCTGCCGTACATTTCAAACAGGGCCGAGGCGGTAAGGGCCGCCAGAGGTATGCCTTTATACGCCGGGCCGTAAAGCACATCCGGAGCCGCCCCGTTTTCCTCCAGGCAACGGGCATAAAAACGCCCCAGGCGGCTTAACTGGCTGCCCTTAGTATAATTGCCCGTATTGATAAAATAAGGGGTTCTTCTGCCGCTTTTAGTTATAAAATCTCCGAATGTAAGCACGCCCGCTCTGACCATAAATTCAATAAATTCCGATTTATTCGCCTGCTCCTGCATTTTTATCATTCCTTTTAATAAAATTGGTATTTATAAGCGCGTCAGATTAAAGGCCTGCGCCGCGCCTGTTGTTTTCAAATCTATTATCTGATAAAATTTAAATTATGTAAAGTACATTTGAAATTTCCGCGCCGTTATAGTATAATAAGATAAATATTAAGAAAGAGGGGCCCTTTAAAGCCCGAATTAAGATATGAAAGCTTTCCGCATTTTAACAGCGGCGTTTTTAACGGCCGCCTGTGCGCTCAGCCTGGCAGCCTGCGCCTCAAGCCCGATTTCCCCTTCTTCCCAGCTTACTGCCGGGACTCCGCAAAATGGAGATAAAACGTGGTCGTCCACCAATTTTGAAATAAATCTTTCCTATCCTCACACATGGTATCTTTCGGCCGACCAGACGGCTTTGGCCATGTTTATCTCTCCCGCGGACGACCGGACGCCTGATTTCCGGGAATATATAGCCGTAGGAGGAGAGGCCAATTCAGACAAGCTTTCCCTGGCTCAAATAGCTCAGGCCTCCTTTGAAGGAGTCAAGGAGGTGTTTGAGGATATTGAGATAATCAGCACTCAGGATGTCCAAATAGGCCAATATGACGGCCTGCTATACATATTCGGCGGAGAAGCCTCGGACGAAGAGCTCGGCCCCACGGGGCTCTATCGCTGGTATCAATATACCTGGCTGACAGGAAGCGCCTCCTACAGCCTAACGCTTACCACTACTGAAGAAATGAGCGAGGAATATTTTGAGGTGCTTAATTTTATAAAGGATTCATTGGATTTGGCATAATCCCAGCGCCGGCTGAATGCGCTCCCCGCCCCGGCTGCGTATTGCTATGCGCTTCCTGGATATGCGCAGTATTTTATATATACCTCCAAAAATAAGCGTTTCCCGAGAGCAGGCGCCTTAAATATATTCGTCCAATCCATGATATAACCCGCCGCGGCTTCAAAAGGCCGCGGCCTTTTTATTTAAACGGGATTGTGGATATTGTGGAGAATTAGTCTGTATGCATATGAGCGTTTTATAGGCAGTTTGGGGATAACTATGTGGGCAATGTGGATAACTTTTCCGGGTTTCCCACTCGTTTTTACGATTATATACAGGTTATCCACAGTATTTAACTTATGTTGATACGGCGTTTGCTTTTTGTTTACATTAGACGATATATTCAGGCATGCGCCTAAACGGATACGGCTATCTTTTAATACGCAGCGGCAGGCCTCATTCTTGCCGGGATGAAAGGCTCCTGGAATTCCCGACTGCGCAGCGCCGCTCAAACTTTTCTCTTAAGCTCAAAGCCTGGAAACGCGTTATTTTTAACGCTCCCAGGCAATTGGGCCCCGCTTGCGCCTGGAAACAGCCGGCCCCGCTTGGGCGGAGGGGGCGGGGGGCGGGGCCGCGTTTGCCCTTATTAATTGCGAAAGCAAAAACAAAGCCTCAAGATTCGCCCTAACTCCCTGCAAGCGCGGCAAAAATTAAAAAATGATTTGCTTTCGCAATTAATAAAGGCAAACGCGCGAGTGGCTTTTTAAAGCCGCTCGTAAAATACGCCGCTTAAATCTCCCAAGGCTTTAATTCTGCAAATCATCATTTCAAAACGCTTCCAAAACGTGCCCATTATATTATCGGAGCGCCCTCATCCGCATATAATATCCTGAATTGAGTAAAAATAGATAAAATGCTATTTTGAAAAGGAGCAGGATATGAAAGCAGTTATTATGGCGGGCGGTATAGGCTCCCGCCTGCGTCCGCTTACATGCGATTTGCCCAAGCCCATGGTGCCCATTATAGGCAAGCCGGCTATGCAGCACGGCATAGAGCTTTTGAGAAAGCACGGCATAAAGGATATAGCGGCCACTCTTATGTATATGCCCGGAGTTATAAAGAATTATTTTAAGGACGGCCGGGATTTCAGAGTTAATTTAAATTATTTTATAGAAGAAACTCCGCTGGGAACGGCCGGCTCGGTCAAAAACGCTTCTGAATTTTTAAACGAGCCTTTTATAATTCTTTCGGGAGACGCCGTGACCGACCTGGATATAAGCGCGTGCATGCGCTTTCATAAGCAAAAGGGCGGAGGAGTAACCATGGTGCTTAAACGCGAGCCCTCCCCTCTCAGCTACGGCGTAGTGCTTTTGGATTCAGAAGGCCGCGTCTGCCGCTTTGTAGAAAAGCCCTCCTGGTCGGAGGTTACGGCTAATACGGTCAATACGGGAATATATATACTGGAGCCTGAAATCCTGGATTATATTCCGAGCGAACGCGCAATGGATTTCGGCAAAGAGCTCTTTCCCGAACTGCTGCGCCGCGGCGTGCCCATGTACGGCTATATAACCGAAGATTATTGGTGCGATATAGGAGATTCCTCCGCTTATTTTAACGCGCACACGGCCTTTTTATCAGGAAATTTAAAGCTGGAGACTCCTGCGCATGATTACGGAAACGGAATATTTCTGGAGGAGGATGCGTCCGTTCAGGATATAGAGCTGCTTAACGGGCCGGTATATATAGGCAGGCATTCGCGCATAGAATCAGGCTCCCGCATAGGCGCATATTCGGTCATAGGCGAAAACTGCCATATAGAAAACGCCGAGCTTCAGGGCAGCATACTCTGGGATAACTGCGTCGTTAAGCCGGGAGGAATTCTCCGCCAGGCGATTATATGCGACAACGTCATATTAAGGCAAAACGCGCGCATTTGCGAACGCGCCGTTATCGGCCGGGGCGCGCGCGTCGGCCAGTATGCGACGGTAAACGCCAACGTGCGGGTGTGGGCCAACGCCGTCGTGCCTCCTGAAAGCAATATCAAGGAGGATTTGCTTTACAGCGCCGGCGAAAAGCTCGTTCTGGGAGAATACGGCCTGCACGGAATTCTCTCGGAAGATATTTTTCCAAGGACTCTCCTATATCTGGGCCAGGCGCTGGGGCAGAAATATCCCAACGTGCTGGTGGCCTCGGACGGCACAAAAGCGGGCCAGACGCTTGCCCGCCTCAGCGCCTCGGGCATATGCCTGGCCGGCTCCAGCGCCTCCCTCGCCTGCGGCTGCGTGCTGCCCTGGGCGCGGGCCGCTCTTTTAGAAGAAAAAGCCCCCTGCGGAATATTTATTCAGGCGGATAAAGAAATTATAGTTACAATTCTGGACGGCGACGGCGCGAATCTGCCCTCTGAAAAGGCCAGAGAACTGGAACGCATGCTCAATTCGGGCGAATTTAAAAGCGTCCCCGCCCATGAAATTGGAGAATTAAGAATCTTCAGCGACGCCGCGGCGGTATACGAAAAGCGTCTTTTCTCAATAATACGGGGACATAACGACGGCAAGGCAATAATAATAGGGGGCAATAAAAAATGCGCCGCGGCCGCCAGGGAGATTTTATCCAAGCTGGGCTTCCGCGCAAAGGAAGCTTCGCGCGGCATAAGCCAGGAAGTAATTTCCTCCGCCGCCTGCCTGGGCATATGCCTCAACCGCTTCGGAGAAATCACCGAGCTTTATAATCAAAACGGGGAAAGGCTTTCATATGAACAATATATGCTCCTGCGGGCGCGGCTGGCCGCCGCCTGGGGCGCGAAAAAGGCCGTGCTCCCGCCCTTTGCCTCGGATTCGCTTATCCGTCTTATGGAGCCGTACGCGCCCTGCGTGCGCTGCCGGCCCGACGCCGGCGTTTTTATGAAGGCCGTGCTCAGCGAAAATGATAACAGCCGGGCCGCGTTTGATATATATTTTGACGGAACCTGCTTCGCGGCAGCTTTAAGCAGATATCTTGAGAACGAAAAGGCTATGCTGAGCGATTTATGCAATATAAATACCGTAGTGGCTTCGGGAGAAATAAGATGCGCCCATTCGGACAAGGGCCGAATAATGCAAAAAATAAGCTCCCGTCCCGATTTCGGAGAGCCCTTCGGCATTAAAAGGGATTCGGGATATATTACCGTAATCCCCGATAACGAGCGTCCCGTGCTGAAATTTTATATAAGCGCGCTTAACGAGGAATACGCGCGCGAATTAAGCATAGATTTAGCCCGGCTTTTAGAAGAGAACGCGCCTTCTGAAAAGGATTAAAGCCCGCGCCCAAGGCGTTTTTAAAAGCGCGCCCCCCGCAAATCTCCGCTTTATTTAAGCGGCGCGCGCCTTTAAGGGGAGCTCCCCGTTTATAATTCCGTTCCGCGCATTAAAGAGCTCCCCTTAAATTCCCGCGGCGCAAAAAACGCTTGCCTAAAACTAAAAAGTGCAATACAATAAGCTTGATATGTTTGTACGGAATTAAGGTAAACGCATATTTGACTGGTTTTTGAATCTCCGTTTTACTGCGGCGCATCCGGCTTTGTTCCTTTTTTGTTTTACGGCTTATTATAATTTTAAGACGTATGCGGACTCATAAAGGCGGCCGGCGTTGAATCGCCTCTTTCAAAAAGAGAGTTTCAAAGGCTCTTATATTATGTTTGCCAAATTTATGAGGAGGTTCATTTTAGTGGCAAATAAGCAAACGAAAAAACTGCGCGTTATTCCCCTGGGAGGCGTGGACGAAATAGGCAAGAATATGACTGCCATAGAATACGGGGAGGATATAGTTATAATAGACTGCGGCTCTATTTTCCCCAAGGAGGATATGTACGGGATAGATTTGGTTATACCCGATTTCTCCTATCTGGAGCGCAACCGCGACAAGGTTAAGGCGTTCCTTATTACCCACGGGCACGAGGATCATATCGGCGCTCTGCCCTATGTGCTCAAAAGAATAGACGCTCCTATATACTGCACCAGCCTTACAAGGGCTCTTATAGAATATAAATTCAAGGAGCATAAAATCAACGGCGCGGTTATAAACACCATCCATCCCAAGGATAAGGTAAGAATAGGCAAATTTGAAGTGGAGTTTATCAAAACCAACCACTCCATTGCGGGCGCGGTAGCGCTGGCCATTCATACTCCCATGGGGGTGATTGTGCATACAGGCGATTTCAAGGTGGATTTTACGCCCGTGGACGGCGAGCCCATAGACCTGGCGAAATTTGCCGAATTGGGCTCTAAGGGAGTGCTGCTGCTGATGGCGGACAGCACAAACGTCGAAAGAGAGGGCTTCACAATGAGCGAGCGCTCTGTGGGGCGGGCGCTGGAGCGTTTTTTTGACGAAAGCGAGGACAGGCGCATAATCGTGGCCACTTTCGCCTCTAATATTCACCGCATCCAGCAGATTGTGGACCTGGCCGCGGCACGGGGCCGAAAAGTATGCTTTTTAGGCAGAAGCATGGAAAACGTAGCCTCCATAGCTATGGATATAGGAGAAATGAACGTTCCCGAGGGCATGCTTATAGAACCCGAACGCCTGGAAAAGGTGCCTTATGAAGAGATGGTGGTTATAACCACGGGCAGCCAGGGAGAGCCCATGAGCGGGCTGGCGCGCATGGCCAGCAACGACCACACCAAAATCAAGCTTTGCCAGAGGGATACGGTTATAATTTCAGCCAGCGCCATACCGGGCAACGAACTGATGGTTTCAAGAGTAATCAACAACCTCTTCCGCAAAGGGGTAATAGTTATATATGAAGCGCTTTATGAAGTGCATGTATCAGGCCACGCCTGCAAGGGCGAGCTCAAGCTGATTCACAGCCTCACCAAGCCCAAATATTTTATGCCCGTGCACGGCGAATACCGGCATTTGGTGCAGCACGCCATGCTTGCCGCGAGCATGGGCATGCCCGAAGAAAACATATTCATTCCCGAGCTGGGCAACGCCCTTGAAATCACCCGTCGCAGCGCGCATATGACGGGAGGCATTCCCGCGGGCAGCCTGCTTATAGACGGCCTGGGCATAGGAGACGTGGGCAATATAGTTATGCGCGACCGCCGTTTGCTCAGCCAGGACGGCTTAATGGTGGTCTGCGTCACATTCGATTCAAAGACGGGCGAATTGATTTCCGGGCCGGATATTATTTCACGCGGATTCGTATATGTTCGGGAATCAGACCAGCTTATAGAAGAGGCGAAAAAGGTTGTGCTGGATTATATTTCGGGCTGCGAGCCCTCCCGGCACAGCGACTGGGGGCTTATTAAAAACGGGCTGCGCTCAAAGCTGAAGGATTTCCTTTACACCAAGACAAAGCGCACGCCCATGATACTGCCCATTTTAATAGAGGTATAATTTTAGGAGCAGGCGCCCGTCCTGGGCGCGGGGAATTTTAAAAAAGGAGCGGCCCGCCGCGCGGCGGGCTCTGAAAGCCAAGTATGAAGCAGCTGCTGCAAAAATGCCGGGAAAAGATTAATTCGGCCTGCAAACAGATTAAACGCTTTTGTTCAGAGCTTATAAGCAAAATTAAAGCCTTTAAGGCCAAGGACGTTAAAGACAGCCGGCTCAAGCGCGCATGGCGGAGCTGGCTGCGTCCAGTTTCCCTCTGCGCCGTCAGTCTCATAATAGTCATTATAACCGTCAGCATTTTTGCAGGCGGCATATCGGGCTTCTTTTTTGAAGCGGCCGACCCTCACGACGACAGCCCTATTCTTTTAACTATAAATTCAGGCGCTTCCATGGCCAGAGTGGCCTCTCAGCTTAAAGAGCTGGGACTGATTAAATCCACCTGGGGCATAAAGCTGCTGGCCGATTTCACCAACCGCTCCAGCAAGGTTAAGGCGGGAGAATACATATTGGATAAAACCATGAGCGCCGAAGAGATTCTCGACCTGATTACCCAGCCCAAGCCCATGAGCAGAACCGTGACCATCACTCTATACGAGGGGGATACAATAGAAGATTTCGCCGCAGCCTTAGTTGAACGCGGGGTGCTCGCCTCAGACGAGGAATTCCTGAATATGGCGCGCACGGGCGAAGGACTGGATATTGAGGATTATTATTTCCTTGAGGAACTGCTGGCGAGAAAAGACGTTAAATACATGCTGGAGGGCTTTCTTTTCCCCGACACCTATGAATTTTACGTTGAAAGCTCGGCTAAATCGGTCATAGAGAAACTGCTGAACCGCTTTTCAAACATTTACAAGCCTGAATACACTCTGCAGGCTGAAAAGCTGGGCATGAGCATGAATGAGATTATATCCCTGGCCGCCATAATTGAGAAAGAAGGGCGCACTGATGATTTCGCCAGCATTTCGGCCGTACTGCACAACCGTCTTAAGAAAAACATGGAGCTTCAGTCGGACGTTACCGTGCAATACGTTCTGGGCGTAAACCGGCTTGTGCTGACTCAGGATGAGCTGAGCGTGGATTCTCCCTACAATCTTTATAAAAACAAGGGACTGACTCCCGGCCCCATATGCGCGCCCGGCCGCAAGGCCATTGAGGCGGCGCTTTATCCGGATGAAGATATATTAAACGGCGGATACCTCTATTTCACTCTGACCGACCCGGCTACCGGAGTTATACATTATTCCAAGACGCTGGAGGAGCATAATCGGGTTGTAGCCCAATACCGGGAGCTTTGGGAAAAATACGACAGCGAGCACGGGAGCTGATAAAAAATGGTGACATCCCGCCGGACCACCCAATATTTAAGAGAATTGATTGGGCAAAAATCAAAATTTGAGCGCAGTCCTCAGGAGCCATGCCTTCCGCCGGAAAGCGCGCAGCTTTTAAAGCTGCTGGCTCGTATTTTGCAGCCTGAAAGAATATTGGAAATAGGCACAAATATCGGGAGCTCGGGCATAGAGCTCCTCAAAGCCGCGCCTGAGGCGCGGCTTTATACTATTGAAATGGACGAGCTTAAGGCGCAGACAGCCCGCAGGAATTTCGCCGCAGCGGGAATGGCGGACAGAGCAGAAATTTATCTGGGCAGAGCGGAGGATATTCTGCCCTACATAACGGGAAGCTATCAAATTATCCTGCTGGACGGCCCCAAGGGGCAATACGCCTCTTTCGCCTCCATGCTCCTCCCCGTTTTAGCCCGGGGCGGTCTGCTTATATGCGACAACGTGCTTTTTCGGGGCATGCTTTCAGGAGACAGGCGGGTAAGGCCGCGCAAACGCACGTTAGTTAAAAAGCTGGATATGTTTCTGCGCGATTTAAGCGCCGATTCCCGGCTTATGACTTCCATACTGCCCATAGGCGACGGTATAAGCGTGAGCCTGAAGCTGGAATAAAGTATTAAATCCACGGACGCAGCGCCAAAGCGCGCATATTTCGCCATAGCGCCGCAGACAAACCGGCTTTTCTTTTAAGGCCGTGCAGACGGGCCTCAATTCAGAAAGGAGCATATTATGGAACTTTTATCTCCCGCCGGAAATATGGAGAGACTGGAAACTGCTTTTTATTACGGAGCGGACGCCGTATATCTTGCGGGACGCAGTTTTGGGCTGCGCGCATTTGCGGACAATTTTGACGCTCAGGGGCTGGAAACTGCTGTTTCCCGGGCTCATTCTTTGGGCAAGAAGGCATACATAGCTTCAAACATTTTTATGCGGGAGGGGGACATTGCTCCTTTTAAGGAATACCTGAATTTTCTTGCTCAAATCAAGGCTGATGGAATTATTATTGCAGATTTGGGAGGGGCCCGGCTGGCAAAGACTCTCTGCCCTGAACTGCCTCTGCATATCAGCACTCAATTCAACGCCATGAATCATCTCACGGCCCTTACGCTCCGCGATTTGGGAGCCTCCCGCATAATATTGGCGCGGGAGCTTTCTTTGGACGAAATTAAAAGAATCAGAGATAATATTCCAGACTCTCTGGAATTGGAATGCTTTGTGCACGGAGCGATGTGCATGGCTTATTCAGGACGCTGTCTGCTAAGCAGTTTTTTAACGGGACGCCAGGCCAACCGCGGCGAATGCGCACAGCCCTGCCGCTGGGAATATTATTTAATGGAAAAACAGCGTCCCGGCGAATATATGCCCATAACCGAAGACGCGCGGGGTACATATATTCTTAACAGCCGGGACCTCTGCATGATAGAGCATTTATCTCAGCTCTCCTCGGCCGGTATAAATTCAATTAAAATTGAAGGACGCATGAAGACCGCTTATTACACGGCTGTTGTAACCAACGCTTACCGCCGCGCGCTTAATTTAATGGAGCAGGGGAAGCCGTTTGAGCCTGCGCTCAAGGAAGAGCTGCTTAAGGCTTCCAACCGGGATTTTACCACAGGCTTTTATTTCGGCAATCCGCTTTCAGAAGGGCAGCGGCCGCAGAGCGGGAAATGCGTGCAGAGCTATGAATTTTCCGCGCTCTGTTTAGGATGGGACGGCGCTCACGCCATTTTAGAGCAGCGCAACAGAATAGAAAAGGGAGATATTTTGGAAATCCTCTCCCCTAACAATTATTTTCAGAGTACTGTAAAAGCGGAACGGATATTGGATATGGAGAACAACGAGCTGGAATGCGCTGATAAGGTGCAGCAAATAATAAAACTTCCCTGCGCCCTGCCCCTCAGCAAAAACGATATTCTTAGAAAACGCATATCTGAGAAATAATACGCATGCGCTTGGCCAAAAGCCGTTCTGAGGGCGGCCGCGTTTAGAACGGCACGTCTTCATGACTAAAGCTCGGGCGGCCGCGGCGCGCGGGCGGGGTTATATTCGCCGCGGGCCTGCGCCCGCGGCAAGGGCGCATTGATCGGACAATAGAAACACATTTAGCAGGTATAAATAAGAATAAAATAGAAGCATGAATACCTGGCTGCGCCCTCCTTTAAAGGGCGGGGCGCGCCTCTCCTATCATATTTATCAGCTCTTTAATTTCCTTTCTGCTTTAAGCGGGACGGGTCGCCCGCCCGTTTGCCCCGCTTCGCGGGGCAAACAATAATGTGGCCGGCCCTAGTGGGCCGGCCGGCCTGCGGCGCGGCCCTTGCCCGCCGCGCCGCAGGCCTCTTATCTTTCCCGCCCCCTCGCGGCGTCCTAGCGTCTTTATCAACCCCCAACTAATTATCATAAACAAAATAAAAAAAGTATGCTTACACACTTAGGCGCGCAGCATTAAAACCCCTCGCTTTATCTTCGGCCACTCTATGTTATATACATTTATTTTACAGCGCTGACATCGTTCACAGCCGCGTTACTAAACACTTAAAATGCAATATAAAACAGCGGCTCAAAGTCAACCGCCTTTGAGCCGCTGTTTTTTATGCTTATTAAAGACGCTTAAAACTCTTAATTAACGTACTCCTATCCACGTCCTCGGAACACTGCCGTCTATAAGCTGAGAAAGCCTATACCGCGCGTTGCCTATAATAACCTGCGTGCCGTTCTTAAGGGGCTGAGTTATATATTCCAATTTGGCCCAGGCTCCGTTGGCGCCAACGCGGGACGCACCCACGCAATGCTTCTGCGCCTCTTTAACCGCCTGAAGCACCTCGTCTATATTAGCTCCCGCAAGTTCGCGTATAAGAGTTGATTGATCAGCAGGATCAGCATATATTCCTTCTGTGGTAGTCAATATAATCAGCAGCCGGGCCTTGGCTATATCCGCTATAACCGAAGCAGTTTCATCATTATCCACGCATTCCACCACATGTCCGCCGTGCTTCTTCAGGCCCGCCAGCTCATAATTGCGGTTTTCTTTAGCGCTTACGGCGTCGTTATAATTAACTATGGGCACCGCGCCCTGAAATGCCGCGCGCTTAAGCAAACCCAATATATATTCGCGCTTTTGGGGATCGTTAAAATGCTGATGCTCCACTAAAAGCTGGCGCACACCGTACTGCTGAGGTATAAAGCGGCGGTAATTCTCCATAAGAATAACCTGCCCCTGAGCGGCATAATCAGTTTTGCGTGTATCGTCATCTTCTGCCAGTTCATAGCCCGCTCGTTTTATAAAATCCAGCCTGCCTATTTCCGTCGCCCCTGAACTTACCCAGATATATCCCGGCCTGAGCTGCGCGCCCAGCCGCGAAAAGATATTATAGTCTATATCCATATCCTCCTTGCGTATAAGCGCCATGGAGCCTATCTTCCCCACTAATTCAAAATCAAAAACCATTTTAATATCTCCCCTATGTTCGGTTCAAATAATTATGCGGCGCGGAATTAACGCCAGCGCAGTTATTATATCAGCCTTTACCCTCCCAAGCAATTGTTTTTTCTCCGTAAAGCAATAACAGACGGCAAAACGTTTAAAAGCCGGGCTTTTCCGCTTGATTATAATGCGAAAACCGTTTATAATATGGTCGGCGGACAAAAGCCCCGGCTCCCGCGGCGCGCGGGCGGGGTTATATTGGCCGCGGGCCTGCGCCCGCGGCCGGGCGCCTGTTTAAAAGGCTGGAAAAAGCAAATAAATTACGGCGAACTGTCAAAACGGGAAAGCAAGCGCGCTTTGGCGGCGCCCTCCTTTAAAGGGCGGGCGCGCCCCTATCGGGATTGCGCTCTTTTCTTCAGCACAGGCCGCTGAAGCAATTAATTTTTTGGAGGTATGTTATGCTCAGCAAAGAATGGTCTAAATTCAAAAGCGGAAGCGATATCAGAGGAGTTGCGCTGGAGGGCGTAAAGGATATGCCCGTCGACCTTACCGACGAAGTTGTAGAAAGAATGGCTGCCGGTTTCGGCGTATGGCTGGTTGAAAAGCTGGACAGGCCGGCGGAACAGCTTAAAATCTCGGTAGGCCACGATTCCCGGCTGTCCGGCCCCCGCATGAAAGCGGCAGTAATCCGGGCGCTCACCCGCGCCGGCTTTACCTGCTATGATTTCTCTCTCATGAGCACGCCCGGCATGTTTATGTCCTGCGTAAACAAAGAGCTTTCCTGCGACGGAGCTATTCAGCTCACGGCCAGCCATCATCCCTTTAATCGCAACGGCCTTAAATTCTTTACTAAAGACGGGGGCCTGGAGGGAAAAGATATCACAGAGATACTCGCCTATGCTCAGGATAACGCTTCTCTGCCTGAAAAAGAAGGCAAAGTGATTCCTTATGATTTCCTTTCGGTATACGCCGCCGGCCTGGTGGAAACGGTACGCAAGGGAGTTAATTCCAAAACTTCTTATGATAAGCCCCTGAGCGGCTTTAAGGTGGTTGTAGACGCAGGCAACGGAGCGGGAGGCTTCTATGTGCAGAAAGTGCTCGAGCCGCTGGGCGCGGATACGTCGGGCAGCCAGTTCCTGGAGCCGGACGGCTCTTTCCCCAATCATATTCCAAATCCTGAGAATGAAGAAGCGATGCATGCTATTACCCGCGCGGTTCTTAACAGCAAGGCGGATATAGGCTTGATATTCGATACGGACGTGGACCGGGCCGGAGCCGTGGATTCAACCGGACGGGAAATCAACCGCAACCGCCTGATCGCCCTTATCTCGGCAATCCTGCTTGAAGAAACCCCCGGAGCGACCATTGTCACCGATTCAATAACCTCCAGCGGGCTCAAGCTGTTTATCCAAAATAAGCTGGGCGGCAAACATCACCGCTTTAAAAGAGGCTATAAAAATGTTATAAACGAAGCTATACGCCTGAACGGCGAAGGAATTTACTGCCCCCTGGCGATAGAAACCAGCGGCCACGCAGCCTTAAAGGAAAATTATTTCCTGGACGACGGCGCTTATCTGGTAACAAAACTGCTTATAAAAATGGCTCAGCTTAAAGAAGAGGGCAAAAAGCTGGACAATCTGCTGGACGGCCTGGCCGAGCCCGCAGAAAGCAAGGAAATTCGCATGAATCTGCTTTTAGACGATTTTAAACCCTACGGCCAGCAAATTATAGACGAGCTTGCCGCCTTTGCCGCCAAAGAGCCGGGCTGGATTCCCGCCGAGGACAATTACGAGGGAATACGGGTTGCTTTCAATAAAACTGACGGCGACGGCTGGTTCCTGCTCAGACTTTCACTGCATGATCCTTTAATGCCCCTGAATATCGAATCAGACAGCGCCGGAGGAGTAAAAATAATTGCCCGTAAGCTTTACGAGGTTATTAAAAAATACGACAAGCTGGATACGGCGCCGTTAAAGAGCTTTATTGACAGCGCAGATTAAAAGCCTTAAAAATCAGCGGCGGAGCCTTTAAGGCTCCGCCTTATTATATTGAATAGCTTTCAATATTTCACCTATAATATATGTAAATGTCATCCGAAAGGCGTAAAAATGAACAAGAAGCTAAGCAAAATAATTCGGATATTAACCATAGCCCCCATTATGGCAGCGGTTATGCTCGCCGTAATCTATGCGGCCCGACCTGAACAAATCGGCGGCGCTATGAATTTTATAATGTCTCTCGTTTTCTTAACCCTGCTGCCCATTCTCTCATACCCCCTTCAGCCCGTCATCCCTCATTTTAAGCATCAGGGCCGGGAGGGACAGCGCAATCTGGCCATAATATCGGCAAATATAGGATATATCGCCGGAATTATTTACGCTCTTATTGCCCATACGCCTCAGGAGCTGCTTATAATTTTTCTCACTTATTTTCTCTCCGGACTGCTTATTGTGCTTTTTAATAAGGTGTTTAAAATACGGGCCAGCGGACATGCCTGCGGAATTGCGGGCCCTATTGCCATTCTGGCGTATTATATCAGCCCCTGGGCTCTGGCAGGCTCTCTTCTGCTGGCGGCGGCCTGGTGGGCCAGCCTTAATATGAAGCGGCATACGGTCAGGGAATTAGCCGTAGGCTGCGCGCTCTCCGTTGCTTCTATGCTGATTTCGGTTTTTTCATTGCGCCTGATTAACGGCTGAGCCGTATGTGAATTAGTTCTAAAAAACGGGCGGCTAAAACCTATTTAAAAAAGGGGGGCGGCGCGGCCCGGCCAAAGGCCGGGCCCGCTCTGTTTTGAGGCCAATGAAAGCAAGCTTTCATTGGCCTCAAAACAGAGCCTGAATTTTCCGCCCTAAAGGGCGGAAAATTCAGGCGCCGCCCCCCTTTTTTTAAATAGGCTTTAGCCGCCCGTTCCCTTTTTCCTGTTGAACTGGCATATAGTTTCCACATGCGCCGTCCCCGGAAATAAATCCACGCATGCCAGCCGTTCCGCAATATAGCCGCCTGCCCGCATTATTTCATAATCCCGGGCCAGGCTGGTGGGCTTGCAGGATATATATACTATCCTTTCCGCGTCAAAAGCCATGATTTTCTCCAAGGCTTTAGGATGCACTCCCTCCCTGGGCGGATCCAGAACTATTAAATCCGCTCTCTCCTTTAAGTCGTCCACGGCCTTTAAAACGTCCCCGGCATGGAAAAAGCAATTCTCCAGCCCGTTCTGCATGGCGTTCTGCCTGGCCGCTTGCACCGCCTCTGGCACAATTTCCACTCCCGTAACCCGCTTGGCTACCGGCGCCAGCACTTGGGCTATGGTCCCAGTGCCGCTGTATAAATCAAATATCGCCTTATCCCTTGTATCTCCCGCATATTCCCGCGTCTTTTCATAAAGAAGCTCCGCGCCTAAAGAATTGGTCTGGAAAAAGGAAAAAGGTGTAATCTTGAATTTCAGGCCCAGCAGCTCCTCGTAAAAATAAGCCTGACCGTATAAAACGGCCGTTCCCTCATCCTTGACCGCGTCAGCCGCGCTGTTATTTACCGTATGCAGGATTCCCGATATTTTCCCATTCAGCTTAAGCGCAAGCAGCCGCTCCGTCCATTGCTTTAAAATCTCCGCTTCCCTCTCCGCTTCAACGCATCGCGTCTCCGCTCCTCCCGAAGCAGTAACCAGAGCCGCCAGAATTTCTCCCGTTTTTGCCGCCTTGCGCACTAAAAGATGCCTGAAATATCCCTTATGGCTGGAACGATGATAATAGGGCAGGCCGCTTTGAGCCGCCCATTCCAGCGTGCAGGCAAGAATGCTCATAAAATCCCCGTCCGCTATCCAGCAGTTTGAAACGCTTACTATATCGTAAAAGCCGTCCCGCTTATGCAGGCCAAGAGCCAGCGGACCGTCTTTATATTCATCCCCAAAGGTAAATTCCATCTTGTTGCGGTATCCCTCCTGCACGGGACTGGGAATGATTCCCTCCCACGCGCAGCCGTCATTAAAAGCCTCCTGCATAATTTCCCTGATCTGAGCCGCTTTAATCTCCAGCTGCCGGGCATACGGAAGATTCTGATATGTACAGCCGCCGCAAAATCCAAAATGGGGGCAGGCCGGCTCTATTTCGCCGGGCGCCTTCTCTATTACCTCCAAAAGCCTGCCCTGCGCTCTTGACTTACGGAGCTTCTGCACCATAACCCGCACCCTCTGCCCCTGGACGGTATTTTTAACAATAACGCGCCGTTCCTCGCCGGGAATTTCCATAATGCCTTCATTGGGGAACCTGACCTTTTTTATAACTCCTTCTAAAATCTGCCCTTTTTTCATTCATACTCCTTAAAGAATTTTTAATTAAGCGCGCAAACAACGCAGCGGATCGCAATGCGCTTTTTAAGAGCGGCGCCGTCCCATTTGCCCGGAACAATTTTCAAGCGTCCATGATAATATTTCATCCCTGCCAAAACGCCCCCGCTGCATGCCGCGGAGGCGTTTCAGAAAAATAACTGCCCGGCAGGCGGATTGCCCATAACCCCGGACAGAAACGGGGCGTCCGGCACGCTCAGGCCAATTCGCGCACTTCGCTTGTGTTCAGATTCATCATATACTGCTTTACCTCCGAGCCCTCCACCCGGAAGAACAGCCAGTTTCCGCTGATATTAATATCAATACATAATTCTATATCCGCCACCAGAGATATCTCCGAGCCGTCGGCACGCGCGCGGTACATCTTCTGATTTTCATCCATATCGGTAAAATACAGCCAGCCGTCCGCATAATTGAGGCGGCGCGCGCGCACGTCCAGAGCCTGCTGATTCTCGCTGCCGTCCAGCCGCATCTTATAAATATAATTCTGCTTTCCTCTGTTGACGTAATAGAGCCAGCCGTCCGCAATGCATATATAATCGGACGCGCTGGAATTAAGCTTTGTAACCTCCGCGCCCTCCTGATTAAAATCCGCCCTGTAAATAACTTCTCCCGAACGGGACTCAATATGATATATGCTGCCGTCATGCCAGAAATATCCCCATGCGGCGTTGGAAGTCAGCCTCTGCACCTCCGAGCCGTCCGTTTTCATGCGGTACATGCGCGAATAATACCTGAAATTCCTGAAATATATCCAGTCCCCTACGACCGTCAGGCAATTGGAATGATAGCTGTTAAGCTTAACGCGCTCCGTCCCGTCCACCCGCACTTTATAGATATTATTGTCCGAATCCTCCTTGCAGTAATATATCCATCCCTCGCTGACCGTCAGGCAGGCCGCTTTATCCGAGCATACCTCCTGCATCTCCGTCCCGTCCAGGCGCATTTTATATATCGCGTAATTTTCTCCGTCGTTTATAAAATAGATCCAATCGTCCTCCATGGCCGCCATGCCCTGATTATTCATATTGCCGTCCTTATTGCTTACGGGAATATAGCCCGGCTTATCCTCAGAAAGCACGGGGCCGCCTGAGGAGAGAATAAGCGGATCCAGCGTCTGGCGGCGCAGCAGGGAAATATCTTCCGTCTTATATATGCTGTTAAAAGAAGCGCCGTCAAAAAGCTCTATATAGAGACTGTCCCTCTGAGCGCCCGCCTTTCCGGCATAGCCCAGCAAATATCCGGCTTCAAAGGCGTATCCCTTTTCCAGCGCCTCCCGCGCAGGAGAGATATCCTGCATATGCAGAAGCAGCATGGTCATATCCATTTCATAGTTATAAACGGCCACCATATTCATATCCTGAGCTGTGCCGCAGTATATTATTTCGCCCCCAATAGGCGAATAAACGGGCTGGCCGGCGCTCATGCGCATGGTTATGCCGGCGCAGAAAACATTTTCTTCCTGCTCTTGATAACTCTCCATTATGGAAGCATTGCCCTGGGAATAATCCTCCTTAACCCAATTGCTCAGGCTTTGGGCAAGATATTTATACTGCTCGTTTATTCCCTCCGAAAGAGGATAATAGACCACGCCCGGAACATATTCATATATGGCGTAGGCCGTCAGCTTATCATTATCCACCGCGGCCACAGCTATATTCCTGCACTGGCCTCCGTCAAAATTCTCCCCGTTATTGATGTGGAGCCAGTCGGAGACGTCCTGCCCCGCGCTTAGCTGGGGCTTGGAATCAAAGATTTTATATCTGAATTCGTATTGATTGGCCGTTTCAAACGTGAGCAGACTGCCCTCCCCCGAATAATAGACGCGCACGCCGCTGAGAGTATCCGGACTGTTATTTTGAGAAGGCATGCGGCTGGCCGCTCCGCCCGTAGCCGAGGCGGTATTGCCCGGGCGGGAAGAATTGCCCGAATACGGTTTTTCCAGGGGGAGTATGCTGGTCATGCAGCCGGTAAGGGCAAGCACTCCGCAGAGGCTTAATAATACCAGCGAGCGTTTGAAATTCATGAATATTTGCTCCTTTCAGCCCGGAGAATCCTCCGGAAAAAAGCTGATTTTTTCGGACTGCTCTCTTCCTTCAGCCCGGTTTCAGATTGATTAAAATTTATCAGCCTGCAAAGCGCGCCGGAAAAACGCCTTAATCCCGCGTTTCAGACTAAATGCAGCTTTTCCACAGCAGGAGAAATTAACCAGGCGGGCACTACCCCCACCACGGCCTGAACAAGATTGAAAAGAGAGCTGAGCGCGGCGGCGGCAAGCTGGCCGGTAAGAACCCATTCGTATAAAAAATATCCGGCTACCATAACCAGCGCGCCCGCGGCCATACCCGATAAACGAAGCCAGAAGGAATCAGGCTTCATGCGCACTATAAAATAACAGGCAAGCGCCATGAGCGCTTTAATTACCAGAGTGGCGGGAGCGTAAACGCCCGCACCCACAATCAAATCGGCCGCAAAGCCTCCCAGGCCTCCGACAACGGCGGCATACGGCCCGATTAACAGCACTGACAAAAATATGATTATATCGCCCGGATGGACATAGGCGCCCTGCATATTAGGCACCGGAAAGGACATAAAAGCAGTAGCGCATACCGTCAGGGCCATCAATACAGCCGCGGTGCATAATTTTTTTATAGGAATTCGCATAGCCGTTTTGCTCCTCTATGAAAATTTTTCCCGCATTAAAAGCGCGCAGGCCCGCGCTCCCTCAAAAGCGCGGCGCAGCCCGTGCGCCCGCTTTACAGCTCGGCGCTGCCCGACGTGCGCGGGAAAGGCAGCACGTCCCGGATATTCTGGACGCCCGTAAGATACATAATCAGCCTTTCAAAGCCCAATCCGTAGCCCGAATGAGTCACTCCGCCGTAACGCCGGAGATCGGTATACCATTTATAACCCTCAAGCTCCATATTCAGCTCCCGCATGCGCGCAACAAGCAAATCATAATCTGTTTCGCGCTCCGAGCCTCCTATGATTTCCCCTATTCCGGGCACTAAAAGATCCATGGCCGCGACAGTTTTGCCGTCCGGGTTCTGCTTCATATAAAAGGCCTTGATTTCTTTGGGATAATCAGTAATAAATACCGGGCAGCCGTACACCTCTTCAGTTATATATCTCTCGTGCTCGGTGGCTATATCCTCTCCCCATTTAACGGGATAATTGAATTTGCGGCCCGATTCTTCCAGCAGTTTAATGGCTTCGGTATAGCTTATGCGCTTGAAATGAGGAGTGCTGACCACGTTATTCAGCCTTTGAAGCAGGCCGCCGTCTATAAACTTATTAAAGAACTCCAATTCGTCGGGCGCCTGCTGCATGCAGTAATTTATAACATATTTAATCATAGCCTCCGCCGTAAGCATATCCCCTTCCAGGTCGCAGAAGGCCATTTCAGGCTCTATCATCCAAAACTCCGCCGCATGGCGGGTGGTATTGCTGTTTTCCGCCCTGAAAGTGGGGCCGAAGGTGTAAATATTTTTAAAAGCCAGCGCATAGGCCTCTCCCATTAGCTGCCCGCTGACCGTAAGCCCTACTTTATGCCCAAAGAAATCCTGGGCGTAATCCACCTGCCCGTCCGGAGTCATGGGAAGATTCTCAATAGGCAGAGTAGTAACCTGGAACATCTCTCCCGCGCCCTCGCAGTCGCTGCCAGTAATTATGGGAGTATGCACATATACAAAGCCGTTCTCGTTAAAAAAACGATGTATGGCAAAGGCGGCCAGAGAACGGATGCGGAATACCGCCGAAAGGGTGTTGGTGCGCTGGCGGAGATGAGGCAGCGTGCGCAGAAATTCCATAGTATGCCTCTTTTTCTGCAAGGGGTAATCGGGTGCGCATTCCCCCATAAGGCACACCTTTTCCGCCTGAATTTCAAAAGGCTGACGCGCGCCGGGCGTAGCCTTGAGCAGGCCTGTCACCTTTACCGCGCTGCCCGCGTTCAGCTTTACGCACTGTTCAAAATTCTCCAGAGCATCCCTCACCAGGACGATTTGTATATTTTTAAAGCAGCCGCCGTCATTCAATTCCATAAAGCCGAACTGCTTGCTATCCCTGACCGTGCGCACCCAGCCCCCGACCGTAAGCTGCTTGTCCGTATAATCCTCCGGACGCGCGAAAATCTCTTTTACTGACACTTCCATAACCATTCTCCCCTTTTTTGCCCGCTCCGATTAACTTTAAAGACGGGGCTTTTAAATCCTTAAAATATCCGGCTCCACGCCGAGAAAGCCGCCCCGCGGGCGCCGCTCATTATGCCGAGCGTGCGTTTCCTCCCTCAGGGGCGCATATGCTTGGAGATATTATATCATTATTGAGGAAAAAATACACTTGAATTTTGTGTTAATTGTTATTTTTATATTTAAAAGCTTAAAAGGGATTGAAGGGAGCGCTTTTCCCTTGGAAAAGACTGCGTTCAGGGCTTTAAAGCGGCTTTAAGAAAAGCGCGTGCAAAACGGCGGCTTCCAACGGCCCGCGCAGCCTTTATTTATTGGGGGCATTAATAGGCTGAAATAAGCGTTTTGCGCCTGCCCTGATTATGAAACGCTATTGAAAATAATTGATAAATCCTATTGATTTTTTAAAAAAGTATGTTAGAATATTGCTAAATCTATGTGTATGGAGAGAAGATATGAAAAAGCTGTTTATTGTTTTAATGGCTCTGGTCATGGCGGGAACATGCGCGGCCTGCGCTCAGAATCCGTCTGAATCGGCCGGGCCCACTAAAGACGCGCTCACGCCCGGGGCGTCCCTGGAGCAGACTTCAGACGCTACAACCGAGCCCACGACTCCATCTTCCACGGCTACGCCCACGCCCAACGAGCCTGAATATTTGGGTTATACTGCAAACAACATAGTGGGAGTGGACAGGTACGGGAGGACGTTTGAGAGCATAGGAGGAGAGAGGGAGAACAAGCAGGTAGGGATGTTTTTCTGGCTGTGGCTGGGAGTGGAAAGCCACGGAGGAGGATACGGCCGATTTGCAGGAGTATACGACGCGAGCAAGATTATAGAGGAATACGGCCGGGAGACAGTATTCATGGAAGAGAATCCCAAGGATGAAGCAGGGAATGCAATCAGCCCCAACGGGCAGGCGCACTGGTGGGGGGAACCGCTTTGGGGATACTACCGTTCGGACGACGAATATGTAATACGCAAGCAGATGGAATTATTAACCATAGCGGGGATAGATTTCATATACTTTGA
>QALW01000013.1 GCA_003150515.1 Selenomonadales bacterium
GCGGGCATAGGCGGCGGCACAAACACCAGCTATGGCTTTCATTACGGGGATATGAACGGCAGCCGCACGGAGGGCAAGGTGGGCAGCATAAGCATATCGGGACGGGACGCTTTGGTAAAAGCCTGGGGCGGCACAGCTCAGGGCTACAGCGGAATATACGCGGGCGCGGGCATAGGCTCGGGCTATCCTGTTGGGAATAATAACAGGAGCGTGGCCTTTGATATTTCCATTACTGACGGCGCGGAAGTGGAGGCTTACGGGGGCGAGCATGCTCAGGCTATAGGCTACGGCTATCGCCCGGAGGATTTTACGGGTTACGGAATCCGCCTGGAATTAGACGATACCGTGCGGCTGTGGGCGCAGAATGCCGACTGCTATCAGCCGGCGCTGGTTATGCCTACGCCCTATGAGCCCAATCCGGTTGTATATCTTAGTGAGGATACGCCTTTAATAGCTTATGAGCATTTTTCCAGAGAATCTGAGACTGTGGATCCAAATGAGGCGGCCAAAGGATATCTGACATATGGAGACGCCCAAACGGTCGAAACGTTTGATTGGGATTATTCGGCCGGCAGGGTATATATTGACGGCTCGGAATTCAGAACGGCTGAAAATCTTAACGGCAACTGGGCAGCCGTCTATTCCCCTAAAAAATTTACCGTTTCATATGAGCTTAACGGCGGTTCGGGCGCCGAGGGCGCCGATTACAGCCCTCAGGCGGCGGAGCCGGGCGGCTCGGTTGCGGCTGCGGCCGCGCCTGTTAAGGAGGGCTATGTTTTTGCCGGCTGGGAAAGCGGCGGGAAAATATATCAGCCTGGAGACGCCGTTGCAGTGGAGGGGGATATTGTGCTGAACGCCCTCTGGCAAAGCGCCCCGGATTATATAAGCATAACGGTGGAAAAGCGCTGGAAGCTGGATGACGGCGGAACAGCCGCCGGGCAGATAACTACCGTTCTTATGCGCGGCGGAGAGGAATATGCCCGGGCAGTTTTAAATCAGGAGAACGGCTGGCGGCATGAATGGAGCAATTTGGAGCAGGGCGATTGGAGCGTAAGGGAATTAAATGTTCCCGACGGATTTACTGTTGAAATTGAGCGGCAAGGCGGCTGCTTTATTATAATTAACGACGATATCCCCAAGGAGATTATACCTGATTCAGGGGAGGAAGCTGACGTGCTTCTCTGGATTTTTCCGCTTATATTAGGCTGCGCGCTGACGTGCGCCCTGGTTCGCCGTAAAAAATGCAGGGAGAGAAGATGAGTTTTGGGCGGGACGGCAAGAGGCCGTCCCGTTTTTTTGCGCCGCTTCGGCCTTTTAGAATTTTATTCAGGAGAATAAGGGGCGTTTGCTTATAAATATTAAATCGGGAAGCCTGCTAAGGGTTAAGCGGAGAATATGAGTTATAGGTGTTGAAAAAAGAACGGCTTTGCGGTATAATATAAAAATTGCAGCGGCGCGATGCGTCCTGATTGTGTTTTCAGGCGCGGGCGCTGGAGAAAAAGGCTGAACGGACGCCGCGGAGAATGTCCGGAGCCATTGCGGATAAAGGAGAACTGAACAGATATGAAATTAGGAGTGGTAGGATTGCCCAACGTGGGCAAGAGCACGTTATTCAACGCCATAACCAGGGCCGGGGCGGAGGCGGCCAATTATCCCTTCTGCACCATAGAGCCCAACGTGGGAGTTGTGGCCGTGCCCGATTCCAGGCTGGACCGTTTGAGCGAGATGTATTCGCCCGAAAAGTATACGCCCGCCGTTATTGAATTTGTGGATATAGCCGGGCTGGTTAAGGGCGCCAGCCGGGGAGAAGGGCTGGGCAATAAATTTTTATCCCATATACGGGAGGTGGACGCCGTTGTGCATGTGGTGCGCTGCTTTGAAAACGGCGATATTATACATGTAGAGGGTTCCATAGATCCGGTCAGGGACGTGGATATAATAGATTTGGAGCTCATTCTGGCCGATTTGGAATGGGTGGAAAAACGTCTGCTCAAGGGCGTGAAGCAGGTTAGGAGCGGGGATAAAACGGCTGCGGCCGAAAGCGCGCTGCTGGAAAGGATGCAGGCCTGGCTTTCTCAGGAAAAGCCCGTCCGGGCCATGGAAATGGACGAGGGGGAGCGGGCGCTTATGAAGAATATGTTTCTGCTCACCGCCAAGCCCGTGATATACGCGGCCAACGTTGCGGAGGACGCTTTGCCCGGCGAAGAGCTGCCCGCCGTGCTGGCGCTCAAGGAGCGCGCCCGGAAGGAGGGGGCTTCGGTTATGGTGGTCAGCGCGCGCATAGAAGAGGAATTATCCCAATTGGAGAGCGGAGAACGGGAGCTGTTTCTGGCGGAGCTGGGGCTGGAGAGCTCCGGGCTGGAGCGCCTGATTAAGGCCAGCTATTCCCTGCTGGGGCTTATCAGCTTTTTAACCGCGGGGCCTAAAGAGGTGCGCGCCTGGACTATTGTTAAGGGCACCAAGGCGCCCCAGGCGGCCGGAAAAATCCATAGTGATTTTGAGCGGGGCTTTATCCGGGCGGAGATTGTCGCCTTTGACGATTTAATCAGGTGCGGCTCGTATAACGCGGCCAGGGAGAAGGGGCTTGTGCGTTCGGAGGGCAAGGATTACGTTATGCAGGACGGGGATGTGACTCTGTTCCGCTTTAACGTCTGATGTATTTTTTTAAAAGGCCCGCCCGCAGCCAAAGGCTGCGGGCGGGCCTTTTAAAATTGGGCGCCGGGCCGGAATTTTTGCGCCTTAAGCCGCGCGCCCCCGCCTTGGGCCTAAAAAGGCCCAGGGCGGGGGCAGGGGGGCGGCTCTTGCGGCCGGCCTTTGGCCGGCCGCCGGGGCCGCAGGCCCCGGGCAGGCGCGCTTCTGCGCGCATGCCAAGAGCCGCCCCGCGCGGCTTAATCGGCGTCAAACGCGCCCGGCTGGGGCAATTCGCCCGAGGCGCCGGCAAGAATCAGCTTTTCCAGTAATTCATCCATATCTCCGTCCAGGAAAGCCTCTAATTTATAGATGGTCACGTTTATCCGATGGTCGGTTACTCGTCCCTGAGGGAAATTGTAAGTGCGTATTCTTTCAGAGCGGTCCCCGCTGCCCACCTGTTTGGAACGGGAATCGGAATATTCCTTTTCCGCCTGAGAGCGGTAATAATCGGCCACTCTGGCTTTCATAACCCGCATGGCTTTTTCCCTGTTTTTAATCTGGCTTTTTTCATCCTGACAGGTGACTACTATGCCCGTGGGCAGATGCACCATGCGCACGGCCGATTCGGTCTTATTGACATGCTGGCCGCCCGAGCCGCTGCTTCTGTGCGTCTCTATTTTCAAATCGCCCGGCGCTATATCCAGAACTATATCCTCAATTTCAGGCAGCACGGCCACAGTAGCGGCCGAAGTGTGTATGCGGCCGCCCGATTCGGTGAGGGGCACCCTCTGCACTCTGTGCGCGCCGCTCTCATATTTGAGATAGCGGTAACAGCCCGCTCCGGTAATCAGGCACTGCGCCTCCTTGATTCCGCCTATATCCGTTTCGCTCAGGGACATAAGGGAGAGATTCCAGCCCTTGCGCTCGCAGTAGCGGGTATACATTCTCAATAAATCCATGCCGAAAAGAGCGGCCTCTTCGCCGCCCGTACCCGCGCGGATTTCCAGCACCACGTTTTTGTCGTCGTCCGGATCCTTGGGCGCTAAGAGACGGTTAAGACGGCTTTCCAGCTCGGCTTTTTTTTCATCCAGCCCGGCTAATTCCTCCTGAGCCAGAGGGGCGTATTCCGGATCGTTCAGCAATTCTTCCGCGTGCGCGCGCGCCTCCAGCAGCAAAAGATATTCCTTTCCGGCCGCCGCGGCTTCTTCCAGAGCGGCGTATTCCTTGGCCAGATTCTGCCAGAGAGCGGTCTGCGCTATGGTTTCGGGCTCGCTGAGGCTGTGGGAAAGCTCCTCATATCTTATTAACAGTTCTTCTATTCTTTTACGCATATTCGCTCCTTAAAATATAACGGCGGCCTTTTGCGGCCATTGCAGTTCTTGCATCTCTTGCAGCTTTTGCGGCTTTTTGCGTTTCTTGCGGCCCTTAAACGCGGACATATCCAATCAAACGCCCGGCAATATTCCACGCAGGTCGTGCCCGGCATATGTTTTCAAGCCTTTTGCAGCTTTTTAACATACCCTATGCATGCCATTTAGCTTCTTCTTTGGTCAATCCCGAATATTTACAGCTTTTTAACATAGCATACTCTATGCATGCCCTCATAATCAGTAATAAATACAGGCTCGCTAAAGAGCTTAAGCTTTTCCAGCAGGTCGCGAATGGGGAAAAATTGAAAATGCTCCGCTTCCAGGGCCAGAAAACCGCCCGGAAAGAGATAATCGCCCGCCTGAGTGAGGATGCGCTGATAAAAATCAAAGCCGTATTGTCCGCCGTCCAGGGCTATGCGCGGTTCAAATTGAGATACCTCGGGCATAAGCGTATCAATAACATTGGAGGCTATATAGGGCGGATTGCTGACAATTCCATGGAATCTGCGCCCCTGAACCGCTTCAAAGAGGTCTCCCTGGGCAAGGGAAACCCTCTCTTCAAGCTGGCAGAGGGCTATGTTTTCCTTAGCCAGGCTCAGGGCTTCGGGGCTGATATCGCTGGCCGTGGCATAAACGTTTGTGCATTTTTTGGCTATGGCCAGAGCCAGCACGCCCGTGCCCGTGCAAAGGTCGAGCAATTCAAATCTTTCAAAGCGGGGATAATCCTTGCGGATTAAATTTATGGCGCGCTCGGCCAGAATTTCCGTCTCAGGCCGGGGAATAAGCGCGCGCTTATCCGTCATTACCTTTATATTCATAAAGCTCTGATTGCCCAGAATATATTGCAGGGGTTCGCGTGCGCACCGCCGTTTCACCCATTCCTTTATTTTTTCCACCTGGGCGGGAGTGAGGAGCTGTTCTTTATTTATGGCCAGCTGCACTCTGTTAAAATGGGTTACGGCGCAGACTATCCATTGTATATCCGCTTCGGGGCTGTTTACGCCCGCCTCCCGCAGCTTATTGCGCCCCGCCAGCATAACTTCATGCAGCGTCATGCTTTTTCCTCCGTGCCGTCCGCGCCTAAAGGGGAGGAATTTTCCTGGGGAGAAAGGCAGTTAAAAGAAGGCTGCAATGGAGAGGCGGCCCGGGCGCTTTCGGGGCTGGAAGAAACGGCGCCCAGGGGCTGCTCTTCTTCCTCCGGCGGCTGCTCGCAGGCCTGTTCGGGCGGAATTTCCGAGCCTTCAGGCAGAAGGCCTTCCATGACCAGCACTCCCTTAAAGGAGGCTATGGCCACTTCCAGCATATCTTCAGTGGGCTCCTTGGTGGTAAGCCGCTGAAGAGCCAGGCCGGGAGCCCTTAAGGCTCGCACAAACACATTTTCGCTCTTGGCCAGCAATTTAAGCACCTCATAGGATACGCCCGCCACCACGGGCAGCATGATAATGCGCACAAGCATTCTCTGCCACCAGATTTCTATGGGGAACAGGCCGTAAATCAGTATAGCGATAATCATAACTATGAGCATAAAGGAGGTGCCGCATCTTGGATGCAGGCGGGAGCATTGAGCCGCGTTCTGAGGCGTGAGCTCCATTTCATGCTCATAGCAGGCGATGGTTTTATGCTCGGCGCCATGATACATAAACGTTCTTTTGATATCCTTCATGCAGGAAACGGCCATAAGATAGCATATAAAAATTATAATGCGCAGCGTGCCTTCGAGCAGAGAGCGGAGATATGTATTCATACCCTTGGGAAGCAGGCCCGCAACCAAGGTGGGCAGCAGAATAAACAGGCCTATAAAGAGCACGAGCGCGAGCAGCACGGCCACAAACGCCACAACGTCCATAATTTTGACGTGCAGTTTGTCGCTGAGCCATTTTTCAAATTTGGAGGGCTGATAATCCTCTTCCTCGCCGGCCAGTTCGGCCGAATGCATAAGAATTTTGACTCCCTCTATCATAGTGAGCACTAAATTTACCGCGCCCCGCACTATGGGAATGCGGCTGATGCGCCTGGCTTTCTCGGAGGGGGATTTTTTTTGTTTTTCCAGACTTATTTTGCCGTCGGGCGTTCTTACGGCCAGGGCCACTCCGGCCTTGGATTTCATCATAACTCCTTCCAGAACCGCCTGGCCGCCTATATCGCAATATTTCATTAAAGCATCCTCATTTCCGGCAGGGCAAAAAATGCAGAGCGCTGCCTGATATATTATTTTACTCCAAAATACTGCGGCGCGCAATATGTTTTTGATTGTATTTTCCTTTAAAGCCCCTGGGGGAAGCTCCGCGCCCGGCCGGCCGCTCGCCCCCTGGCGGGGGCCCGGCCCCGGCTCCAGCCGGGGCCTCGGCGGGCTTCGCCCGCCAAGCGGCCGGCCGGGCGCGGAGCTTCCCCCAGGGGCTTTAAAGGCCTGAAGCGCAATATATCAAAATAATATACAAATTAATTAAAGATATATATAAAAATCATATATTTAAAATAATTTTCCACAATTTACATGGTTAGTATTGACATTAACCCTTTATATTCTATAATAATAGATAATTAATATATTGGGGGTGACTAAATTGTGTAAAAAGGTACTCAGCGTCTTATTGTGCGTGTGTCTCTGCGCCTCTCTTGCGGGAGGATTGGTGAAAAATATATTCGCCGTGCCTTCCATGGCGGCAGGAGACATTGCTTTTGGCAAGGTTGCCACTGCCAGCAGCAATTTGACCATCCGCTCAGGGCCGGGCACGAATTACGGCTCAATCCGATTGCTGCCCAAGGGATATATAGTGGAAATTATAACTCCTAATTATATTCAGGGCTGGCATAAGGTGAAGTATTCGTATAGAACAGGCGGAGTTAATTACCGCAATGAAGTGGGCTATTGCTCGGCTGATTATGTAACCATTCTCCAGACGGGCGCAAAGCTGCTCAAATTGGTGTATGAAGAGGACGACTACTGCGTGAACGTGCGTTCAACCGCAGGGGGAGGCAGCATAACCGAATATGCCTCGGGCGCCTATATGGAATGGGACGGCACTAAATCCGGCCGCTATTATAAGGTGTATAACGCTTATGAGCAGGCCTGGTATTATGTGCACGATTCGGTGGCCGTTCAATACGATACCAGCACGGGAGTAAATTATCCTTCTGCCGCCGCCGGCATAGAGGAAAATACAATCTATAACATCCAAAACGTTTCAAGCGGGCTGTATATGTATTCTTCGGGCACCTCGGGCGGCAATATTACCCAAAGCGCTCTTGAGCAGACGGGCAATTGCCGCTGGAAATTCGTTTTGCTGAGCGACGGCTATTATAAGATAGTTTCGGCTCTGGACAGCAATATGGTGCTTGCGGCGGCCTCAAGCGGAGAAGGCCAGCAGAACCTTACGCTTGCGAGCGACAGCGACGCCGCCAATAAGCGCTGGAATATAATAAAGCAGGGCAATTATTATATATTCCGCTCAAAGAGCAGCGATAGGAATTATTCGGCGGCCAGCCAGAACAGCAGCTCGGGCTCTGTGCTGATTCAGCAGGCCAACAGCAGCGGCAATAATCAATATTGGGCGCTGAGCGAGCCGTCTCTTTCGCCGCCCGTCATTTCCATAGAGCCTGAAACTCTTACCAATCAGGACGTTACTGTTACCATTGCTTTTCCCAGTCAGGCTTCAGTAAAGCAATACAGCATAGATAACGGGGCCTGGCAGAATTATACCGCGCCTTTCAGCGTGCAGCTAAACAGCACGGTTTCCGCCCGGTATTATGACGCTCAGGGCTTAATTTCGCCAAGCGCGACCTATACTATTTCCAATATAGATAAAACGCCGCCCACGGCGCCCGAAATATCGGCTTCAGTTCAGGAGGAGGGCGCAATTATAAGCATAAGCTATCCTTCGGACGCGGCGGTAAAGCAATATCGCATAGATAACGGGGCCTGGCAGGATTATACTCAAAGCTTTACCCTTTTCCAGGGCGGCACGGTAACGGCGCGCTGCTACGACCAGGCGGGCAATGCGTCCGATTTGGCTTCGTATGAAATTTCTCTTCCGCCGGCGGCGCCCGTCTTTATCAGTCAGCCCGACGGCTCGGTGGCCAGCGACAGCTATACCATTACTATAAATTATCCCGATTCGGCCGTGGTAAAGCAGTATCGGTTAGGCCAAAGCGGCCAATGGCTGGATTATACGGGCAGCCTGGTTATAACTCAGAGCCTGACTGTTTACGCCAAATGCTATAACGCCGCGGGCGAAGTTTCTCCCACGGCTGAATATCAGGTGGTAATCCAGGAGGCTTCGGCTCTTGAAGCGCCTCAAATATCGGCCAGCCCCTCTCTTGAGCAAGTCACTTCCGGGCCTGTAATTATAACCCTGACTGTGCCCGAGGAGGCGGACGGAGCTCAATACCGCATAGATTCGGGCGAATGGCAGGAATATGCTCAGCCCTTTGAGATAAATGCCAACGCGCTCATAGAGGCGCGCAGCGTCGGGGGAGGGGAATATTCCTCGGTTGCATGCTATGAGGTGAAAAACATAACTTCTTTTGCACAGCCTCCCGCCCCTTCGTCTCCCGCTGAAAATCCCGAGGAGGGCGGCATGCTGTATATCATGCGGGCGTGCCTGCTGTATGAGCTGCCCAATGTTGAAGCGGACAGCGTGGCGGCCCTTAATCTGAATGTCCAGGTTAAGCTTTATGAATATGACGCGGACAATTCAGGCTGGAGCATTGTAAAGCATCCGGACGGATATGTGGGCTATGTGCCCAATTCGGTTCTGTCTGAAATCCAGACGGTTGATTCTCCCTATAAGGAGATGGATATCCTTAACATCTGGGCGCCCTATGAGCCGGACGCATATTATATGTCCCCGGACGGAACGGGAACTGTCCAGGAAATTCCTATGCTTACGGCGCAGACCGCTTACGTCCTTTATGTTCTGGAGACGGATGAGGGCGTTAAATATGCGGCTATTCCCGATGTAACAAATATTTCCGCGGCTTCCCGGCCGGTGGGCTGGGTGCTGGGCAATGCAAGCAGAGTGTATAGAAGCAGCCAAACCGCTTCGGAAAGCTATTATTCCAGAGAATTTCCCGTTAAATACGTCAATGGAGCCGGCCTGTTTCTTACTTCTGTTTCCCAGTCGTCCGTTCAGCCCCAGATAAGCGGCATGGCGCTGGATTTCAATCAGGAGGTAACGGTCTTATTTACCGCTGAGGATATAGGCCAGTCCGTGGTTATGACGCAGAACGGATATATAGGCTGGCTGGATACGGACAAGCTTGCCGATGAAAAGACGGATGTGCAGGAGGAGACAGTTTTCCTCACAATGCAGGTGACCTATCCCGACGGCCTGAATCTCAGAAGTGGTCCCGCCGTGAGCTACGATCTCATAGCCGAGCTTCCGCTTTACAGCCTGGTTGAGGTTATATCAGAGGGAATAAATACTCCCTGGGCCCTTGTCAGAGTGAAGAGCGACGACGCCCAGCTGGACGGCCTGATCGGCTACTGCTCGCTGAATCTCACGCAGCATTTTGCCGGCAGCTCGGCCATTTCAGAGGATTTATGGGTAACTATGTATACCATTGAGAGCGCGTCCCTTCTTAAACAGCCCGCTTCGGGCGCCCAGACTGCGTCTGAGCTTAACGTGGCTTCGCCTGTCTCGGCGGCGGCCGGCGCTTCAAGGGGAGATTATTATCTGGTTAAAACTCAAGACGGCGCTTACGGATATATACATAAGGATTACCTTTCCTTTATTCAGCCGGCGGAACCCGGCCCGGCCGAATATAAGACCAATAAGGATCAGGTAATTCTGTCTGCGAACGAAGTGAATATCAGCACGGATTATTATCTGCCCAAGGGGCTTTATGTAAATGTTGTTTGGGAAAGCGATACTCAATACGGAGTATATATCCCCGGCGACAACAATCACAGCGGCAGAGCGGGCTTTATAGACAAAGCGGATTTGGAGCTGGTTAATTATAACCGCTTTGACGAATGGCAGGAGAATTATCAGACTTATTACGTTCAGGAGGCCACTCCTTTCAGGATGGTTCCCGACGCGCATTCTGATTATGATTACACCTTTGATATAAACGAGACGGTGACCGTTATCATGCTGGATTACGATTCTCAGTGGGCTCTGGTGTACGCCGATTACGGCGTGGACTGCCTGGGCTATGTGTATTCTCAGTTCCTGGGCCTTGCTCCGGCGGCAACCGCGCCCAGCCCGACCGTTATAGACGTAAACCAGTCCGTTCAGCTTGTGGGCAACTGCCTGGAGGAAACCCCTGTTTTGGCAACTCTTACGCCCAGTAATATTGAAAGCCTGGAAGTGCTGGAGGAAGTGTATGTGCTCAATACCGGCAAATACTGGTACGCCGTGCGCGTAATATCGCAGGACAGCACGCTTAACGATATGGCGGGATATGTTTTCAAGCAGGACGGCTTGTATTTTACAGTAGACGAGGGCAGCCAGACATGGTACAATCTGAATAATCAGAATATGTATTCCTCCGGCAACGGCGTCCGCATACGCAGAAAGCCGGATACAAGCGACGACTCTAATATAATAACCACCGTAAATAAGGGCCAGGACGTCAGGGTGGTATATAAAAACTTTAACGACGAATGGTCCATAGTGCGCGGCTCCAATTATATAGGCTATATGTATAACGAATATATTTCGGAGGTGCGCCAGAATGATTCCCAGTATATAAAGACCATGGCCGTAAGGAACGCGGTCAATCTCCGCACCGGTCCGGGCACGGGTTATGAAGAAATTCTTGAAATTCCTGCGGGAGCGCAGGTAAACGTTATTGACATGAACGATTCTAAGTGGTATCATATAGAGTATCAGGGGAACACGGGCTATTGCTCCTCCAGTTATCTTTATGATATCGGCGGTTCCAGCGGCGAGCTTCCCGAGGGCTTTGAGGACGCGATGTTCCTTAAGCATGACGATTATTATGCCGTAGGCGCCGTAAGATATACTTATATCGCCAATGACGTTATGAATCTTAGAAGCGCGCCCAGCGGCGGAAGCGTAGTGGCTGCCCTGGCCAACGATACCGCCGTTACCATTCTGGAGCAGACGGATTATAGCGATTCATATGTAAAAGTCAGAGTCAACAGCACAAATCAAGTAGGTTATATTTTCAAACCCAGCCTTTACGTTAGGCCTTTAGCCGGCCATTCATCAGATTCAGGCAAAATTATGTCCGATCATGTATTACAGGACGGATATAAGGAAGTTTTAAAGGAAATGGCTGACGCTTTAGGCACCCATTATCTGGTGCTGGCAGGGATTTTGCAATGTGAATGTTCGGGCATGCCTACTTATACTGATAATTGGATGCCCCTTATTCGTATAGAAGGCAAAAATTTATTATACAACTTGGGGCCGGAATATTGGCAAACTATTAGGAATAATGGCTATGTTCTATATGCAAATTATAAAGCCGGCACAACGGAAATTACTTCATACGCACAATTAAAAGACATTGTTGAAAATAATAACCCGCCGGGATCTTGGTCGTTTCGCAAAAATGGAACCAGTATTAATTCGCCAACATTTGGCAGTATTGGGGTTAGAAAATATGGATATCTTTATGAATTGGCGGATTTAGCGGGAGAAAAGAAAGAAGTGGTTTTTGACGCTACTAGTTATGGCTGCATGCAGCTTATGGGCAATAGCGCGAGCGGTTATAAGTTGGCTATGTCCGGCGAGAGTGTGTTAGACCGTATGTCTACGGGAAATGTAGAACAGATGGAATTTCTGTTTCGTTTTTTGGACCATAAGCTTAATAATAGCAGCAATACTGAAAGAAGCCAGGCGCTAAAAACTCTTAAGAATGATCCATTTAATAATAGTGCGTTGAAAGTGGTAGGTAGAGCATATAATGGAGATTCTAGTTATGCGGATGGATTAATAGCAGCCATGCAAATAATAGAAAGAAATAACGGCATGTCGTGATAAGAAAGGAGAAAAGAAGTATGAAAAGATTTAGATTTTTGTCCATTCTGATTATCGCGATAATGCTGGCAGGGTGCGGGACGGAGACAGTTAATAATTCCGCTACGGCTCCTGGAGGGACGACGGGCGCTACGGTTCAAGCTACGGCCCGGCCTACGGACGGATATGAAACTCAAAGCATTCAGACGGAGGGGCAGACGCAATCTGCCCCCACGTCCGGCAATACCTCCGGAACCACGGCTAAGCCTACGGCTTCTTCCAGTCCAGTACAAAATGAGATTAAGAACGGTCCGGCAAATAATTTATTGCGGATAGACAATTATATATATACATATATAATTTCAAACGATAACAAACCGGACGAGGGAGAAACTTATCGCATAGATATTCAGTCTGGGCATTCCGAGCGGATTAACGACGTGCCAATGTATAATATGATGTATAATAATGGGTGGATATACTATACATATTATATTACATATCTTGGCGATCCTTATCATGAGGAATGGAATGAGCTGGGATTCTGCCGTATGAAACCGGATGGTTCTCAGAAGAATCTTTTATGCAAATTACCATGCGCAATAAGAAATACATTTATACAAGACGGATATTTATACGCTATAACTGATATATATAGCAGTTATGACTATGAATATAATGATGATATACAAAGACCCGTAAGATTTAAAATGAACAGCGACGGCAGTTTAGGTAATCCGGAGTATATATTTAATGATAAAAATATTGCCGCTGCGGATATGCTTTATTATAACGGCAGCTTGTATTATACTAGAAACAGCGGCTACGGATATGTTGAAACAGAGTATGATGACTTTGGATTGTATAAATGTAAACCGGACGGAACGGATAATATAAAGATAGGTAAAATATTGAATGGAAAACATAACTATTTTATTAATGACCATTATTGGTTTTTTATCTATGACGACTGGATTTATTACAGCATAGAAGATTTGGATAATGATAATAATGATGCAATATATAAAATGCGTCTGGACGGAACGGGAATTATGCTTCTGTGTGATGGTTTGGACGTAAGAGACGGTTTGAACTATATGGATGGCTGGGTATATTTTACTTCTTGGAATGCAACAAAATCTGTTTATATGCTTTGTCGGGTGAAAAATGATGGTACCGGATACGAGGTTTTGTTTGAAGGCGGAGCGGGATATAATAATATAAATCTGACGCTCACAGAGAAGTATATTATTTATGGAGAAACGATATATGGGACAACAAAGGATGATAATATTTACAGAATGAACCTTGACGGAAGCGATAGGGTAAAACTGGAACCATAATTAATAATCCAGACAATATCTTCTTTCATTTTTTGGCTTGACATCAGGCGCGGTGTATACCGCGCCTGATGTTTTTTTGAGGGTGTAATAAAAGCTTCTGCGAAAAGTAACAGTTTTGTCTGTTGACATGTAAAAATGTCGGTGATATTATTAAAGAGCATTTTATTAAGATTTTTGCAGGCATATTCAGATTTTCCGGAGGCAAGGCATATGAAAAGATTTAGATTTTTATCCATTCTGATTATCGCGATAACGCTGGCGGGGTGCGGGACGGAGACAGTTAATAATTCCGCTACGGCTCCCGGAGGGACGACGGGCGCTACGGTTCAAGCTACGGCCCGGCCTACGGACGGATATGAAACGCAAAGCATTCAGACGGAGGGGCAGACGCAATCTGCCCCCACGTCCGGCAATACCTCGGCTTCAACATTGGAGCCGGCCGTTTCCAGCGAGCCGACGCCCGTTGCTTTTGAGGCCCAGAATGGAATCAATAATGAAAACATTATTCAACTAGGCAATTATATTTATTATGTTTCGGGAGAACGGGAACGTGACCAGGGCGTAACGTATCGTATGGACGTTCGTACAGGCAAGCCGGAGCAGTTTAATGATGTTCAGATGTTAAATATGGTATATCATGACGGCTGGATTTATTATATATATTATGAGCGTGAACATGAGGATCCTTATCATGAGGAGGACGACGAAATATATTTCAGCCGCATAAAGCCTGATGGTTCCCAGAAAGGGCCGAGGAGCGAGATGCCTCATCAAGTGAGGAACGTTTTTATTTATGACGGTTATGTATACGCTATATCGGACATGTTTATTTATAACAGGGAATATGATGATAGGAATATACCGGTGAGATTTAAACTGTACAGCGACGGCACTCTGGGGGAACGAGAAACCATATTTAACGACAGGTCTATTCGGACTAGTAGAATGGCGGTTTACGAGGGCTGGTTATACTATACGATGGATAACGACGACGGAATGGTATCATCTGTAGAGCGAGAGGATTATGGGCTGTATAAATGCAGAATAAACGGCGCCGATATTCAAAAATTAGTCAATGCTGAGGATTATCTTAAAGGCCAGTATGTGACGTTTTTCATAGCTGACGGCTGGTTGTATTACAGCATTAATAATTTGGATGCGAACGGCGACGCAATATATAAAATGAGTTTAGACGGTTCTCAAAAAATTACAGTTTATGATAATTGCAATTTATTGTATGGTTTGAATTATATGGATGGCTGTATTTATTTTGAGACAGAAAATAACGGGCGCTATGAATACTGCAGAATTCTTGCTAACGGAGAAGATTTTGAAAAGCTTGCGAATATTTCTTCTTTAGAACATGATGTAATAGGGGTAACGGCTGATTGTTTAATTTATAATAATATTACTGTAAAGGGCGGATTATATAAAATGGATTTAAACGGCGGCAATGTAGTAGAATTAAGCGCAGCGTATTATTAAATTGATTATTATCTAATATTCTTTCATTTTTTGGCTTGGCGTCAGGCGCGGCTTAATGCCGGCCGGCCGCTTGGCGGGCTTTGCCCGCCGAGGCCCCAGCCTTGCTGGGGCCGGGCCCCCGCCAGGGGGCAAGCGGCCGGCCGGCATTAAGCCGCGCCTGACGCATTATACGCTGATTGTATTATCCATATTCAAAGAGAAATATCCGAGTTCTGGCCGTTTACGATATCGCCTACACCATTGAGCACATATTTTGGACGGTAGGCGAAAGAGCGGGGAGTATCTTTATTGCTGACGCCTGAGAGCACCAGCACGGTGTCTATTTCTGATTCTATGCCTGAAATTATATCGGTGTCCATGCGGTCGCCTACTATAGCGGCATCGGCGGCGGAGCAGCCCAGGAGAGATATGCCCGTGCGCATCATCAGAGGATTGGGCTTGCCTATATAATAAGCGCTTTTGCCCGTGGCTAATTCTATGGGGGACATTAATGCCCGGCAGGCGGGAATTATGCCGTTTTCGCTGGGCGCGGTCATATCCGAATTGGTGCCTATTAGGCGGGCGCCGCCCAGCACCAGTTTTACCGCTTTTAGTATGCTTTCATAATTATAGTTTCTGGTTTCGCCTACCACCACATAATCGGGATTTACATCGTCTATGGTTAAATCAGCGTCATATATGGCGTTATACAAGCCGGGCTCGCCTATTACGAATACCCGGCAGCGAGGAGCCTGTTCCTTTAAAAAGGCGGCGGTTGCAAGGGCGCTTGTATAAAAATGTGATTCGTCCACATCCAATTCCATACGGCGGAGTTTTTGACATAATTCGCGCGGAGAGCGCTCCGAGCTGTTTGTGAGAAACAGATACTGCTTATTTTCCCTTTGCAGCCAGCTTACAAATTCTTTTACGCCGGGCAGCAGACGGTTGCCATGATAAATCACGCCGTCCATATCGCATATGAACCCTTTTTTTGCTCTTAATTGCTCCATATAATAAATCCTTTCGATTATGTATTTTGCGGCTTCAGCCTTGCCGGCGGCATTAATAGCCTGTTATTATGCCCAGCCCCGAGCTGTCGGATATAACCGAGCTGATTAGATAAATCAAAATTACTATTATTCCGAGCTCATAGCCGACCAATGCGCTCCAGGCGTAAGAATTGGGCGTTTGGCCAGCTTTGGAGCGCCTGACGCTGTAAAATATGAATATTATGGCGGCGATAACTCCGCAGAGAGCGGAATCGCCTATGAGCACGGCGTTTATATTTTCGGGGAAGAGCATCATAATGAATATCATAAATACAGGGAAGAATATGGACGCAATACCCAGATTAAAGCAGCCAAAGCCTATTCCAATCAGAGCCAGAGTTTTTTTCATCAGTTTTTCTCCTTAGAATTTAGTTTTCAAGCGCGCAGGGGGGCGCCCCGCCCTAAATAGGACCGCCTCCCGCGCGGCTTTTAGATTTTCAACGACTTTTACGGGGGCAGAAACGGCCGGGGAGACGCCGTTATTCCGGCGGGCGGGAGGCGGGGATTTATATAAACCCGCCCGCGCCCCGCGGCATCCCGGCGCCTGAGCTTTACGCCCGGATAATTTGCGGTTTATTTTTCATCCGGGCTTTATTCAGCCCTCAGCCCCGCCGTCAATTTCGGAGGCGAGGCCGTCGGCCTGCTCGGGAGCGTCTTCGGGCAGTTCGTCGTTTTCGGCGGGCACGGGCGCGGCGCACACTACTTTTACATCTTCGGCCACGCGCATAATTATGACGCCCTGGGTGGCGCGTCCGGCCAGCCTTATATCCTCGACGGGAGTGCGGATAATTACGCCGTCCGAGGTAATAAGCATTATGTCCTCGTCGGGCTTAACCATTCTCAATTCTACCAGCGCGCCCGTCTTTTCAGTCAGTTCGTGGGTGATAATTCCTTTGCCGCCGCGGTTGATTACGCGGTATTCGTCCGGCTCGGAACGCTTGCCGTAGCCGTTCTCGGTTATGGTTAATACGCTGGCTCCGTCCTGGACTACCGCCATATTTATAACGATATCCTCTGGGGCGAGATCCATAGCGGTGACGCCCTGAGTGGCCCGGCCCATATTGCGCACGTTTTTCTCGTTAAAGCGAATGGCCTTGCCCAGGCGGGTGCCCAGGATTATGTCGTCCGAGCCTGAAGTGAGAGCCACCTGCACCAATTCGTCCCCTTCGCGCAGAATTACGGCTATAAGCCCGTTGGCGCGGATGTTTTCAAATTCGCTGAGCTTGGTTTTCTTAATAAAGCCGGCGCGGGTTGCCATTATAAGGCTGCGTCCCTCCCGTTCTTCAGGCATTTCGGGCAGCGGGATAACGGCCGTAACCTTTTCGCCCGGCGAGAGGCTGAGCAGATTGACCACAGCCGTGCCTTTGGCCGTCCGGCCCGCTTCGGGAATCTGATAGCAGCGCAATTTATGCACGCGTCCCTGATTGGTAAAGAATAATAGGTCGGTATGCGTGCTGGCCACCATAACCTGTTCCACAAAATCTTCCTCGCGGGTGGTAAGAGCCGTTATGCCCTTGCCGCCGCGGCGCTGCGAACGGTAGGTGCTGCTGGGCAGGCGCTTTATATATCCGAAATGAGTCATGGTTACCACCATGTCTTCTTCCTGAATCAGGGATTCCAAATCAATTTCGTCGCTCAGAGCGGTTATCTCTGTGCGGCGTTCGTCTCCGTATTTTTCCATAATGGCGGAGGTCTCGTCCTTTATAATGCCCAGCACCTTTAATTCGTCTGCCAGCACTTCCTGGCAATAGGCGATAAAACGGCGCTTATCCTCCAATTCCTCGGTCAGGCGGGATAATTCAAGGCCGGTCAGGCGATGCAGGCGCATATCCAATATGCTCTTGGCCTGCTCGTTGGAAAATTCCAATTCTTCCACCAGCCGGGCGCGGGCTATTTCATAGTTCTGGCTGGAGCGGATCAGGGCTATAACCTGTTCTATTATGTCCAGAGCCTTTATAAGCCCTTCTAAAATGTGCGCGCGGGCCAAAGCTTTATCCAGATCGTATTGGGTGCGGCGGCGGATAACCTCCTTTTGATGCTCCAGATAATAATAGAGCATCTGCTTGAGGTTGAGCACTCTGGGCTCGCCGTCAACCAGCGCCAGCATTATGGCGCCGAATGTTTCCTGAAGCTGGGTGTGCTTATAGAGATAGTTGAGCACTACCGTAGGATTGACGTCCTTTTTCAGCTCCATGACTATGCGCATGCCGTCCTTGTTGGATTCGTCCCTGAGCGCGCTGAGGCCGTCAAAGCGCTTTTCCTTATAAAGCTCGGCTATCTTTTCTACTACCCGCGCCTTATTAACCTGATAAGGCAGCTCGCGGATGATAATGCGGGCGCGGTCGGCCGTCATCTGTTCTATTTCATGCTTGGCGCGCACTACTATGCGGCCGCGGCCGGTCAGATAGGTTTCCCTTATGCCCGCGAGGCCGAGAATGCTGCCGCCCGTGGGGAAATCGGGGCCGGTTATATGCTCCATAAGCTCTTCTACGGTTATATCGGGGTTATCTATAAGCGCTATAAGGCCGTTTATGGTTTCGCGCAGATTGTGCGGGGGGATGTTGGTGGCCATGCCCACTGCTATGCCGTCCGAGCCGTTTACTAAAAGATTGGGGAAACGGGAGGGCAGCACTTTGGGCTGGAGCTCGGTTTCGTCAAAGTTGGGATAGAAGTCCACCGTCTCCTTATCAATATCGGCCAGCATTTCGGCCGAGATTTTTGAGAGCTTGGCTTCGGTATAACGAGAGGCTGCCGGGGGGTCGCCGTCTACCGTGCCGAAATTGCCCTGGCCCTGGACCAGCATATAGCGGATGGAAAAATCCTGAGCCAGCCTGGCCAGCGCGTCATATATTGAGCTGTCGCCGTGCGGGTGGTATTTACCCATTACGTCGCCCACGATACGCGCGCTCTTGCGGGTGGGCTTGTCGTTATACAGTCCCATTTCGTGCATGGAATAGAGTATGCGCCTGTGCACCGGCTTAAGGCCGTCCCGCACGTCGGGCAGGGCGCGGCTGATATTTACCGCCATGGCATAGGATATAAAAGACTTTTTTATTTCGTCTTCTATATCTACGTTTATTGTACGATTGTGCAGATTGTTTTCCAATTTCAGAACCTCCCGTTTTGCATTAAATGCATATAAGCATAAGTAAAAAACTATATTATTAAAAGCTTCTAGGACGCGCAGGGGCGCGGGCGGGCGCAATATAAAAGGGGAGTGCGCGGGCGGTCTAGGCCGCGCGCCCCCGTCCCCGCCCGCAGGGCGGGGGCTCTTTGGAGGGCGGGGCGCCCCTCTTTAATTCGCTTTCGCTTGGAAGCATCCGCTTGGGCAGGACATTTTCTTAGCCGCCCCTGGCCTTTACTGAAACTCAATAGCTTAGATAGCTAGATGTCCAAATCAGCCACAAGCAAAGCGTTCTGCTCTATAAATTCTCTTCTGGGTTCCACCTGGTCCCCCATAAGTATGGTGAAAATCTGGTCGGCCGCCATGGCGTCGTCCAGGGTTACTTTAAGCAGAGTCCGGGTTTCGGGGTTCATTGTAGTTTCCCAAAGCTGCTCGGCGTTCATTTCGCCTAATCCCTTATATCGCTGCACTTCGTAATTCTGTCTGTCTATTGATTCTAAATATTGATTTAATTCAGCATCAATATAGAAATAGCTGATTTGTTTGGTGCGTGTCAGCGTTACTTTAAAAAGAGGCGGCTGCGCGATATAGACATATCCTTCTTCAATAAGCTTGGGCATATGCCGGAAAAAGAAGGTGAGCAGCAGCGTGCGTATATGGCTGCCGTCCACGTCCGCGTCTGTCATGCAGATGATTTTGTGATAGCGCAGCTTTTCCGAATTGAATTCTACGTCTATGCCTGCTCCGAAAGCGGTTATCATTGCTCGGATTTCCGCATTTTGAAGCATTTTGTCCAGACGGGTGCGCTCAACATTCAATATTTTGCCTCTGAGGGGAAGAATAGCCTGGAATTTGCTGTCCCGGCCCTGCTTGGCGCTTCCGCCTGCGCTGTCTCCCTCTACTATAAAGATTTCGCAGTTTTCCGGGTGATTGTCCGAACAGTCGGCCAATTTGCCGGGAAGCGCGTTGGATTCCAGCACGTTTTTGCGGCGGGTGAGCTCTCTAGCTTTGCGCGCGGCTTCTCTTGCGCGGTTGGCGGTCAGGCATTTGTCTATTATTGCGCGGGCTTCTTCGGGATGTTCTTCTAAAAAGGCGTCCAGCGCGTTGCCCGCGATGTTGTCCACTAACGACCGAAATTCTGAATTGCCCAATTTGGTCTTGGTCTGCCCTTCAAATTGAGGCTCCTCCAATTTGACGCTTATAACCGCTACCAGCCCTTCGCGCACGTCTTCGCCTGAAAGAGCGGCTTCTCCGCTTTTAAGCATGTGATGGCGCTTGGCGTAGTCGTTTACCACTCTGGTCAGCGCGGTTTTAAAGCCCTGGAGATGAGTGCCTCCTTCGTGAGTTGCGATATTGTTGGCATAGGTATAAATCAGCTCGTTGTAATTGTCGTTATACTGCATGGCCACTTCCACTAAGGAGGCGCCTTTATTGCCCTCCATGTAAAGAGGTTCGGGAGTAAGCACGTTTTTATTCTTGTTTAAATATTTGACAAATTCTATTATGCCGCCCTCATAGTGAAATTCGTCCTGGCGGCCTTCGCCCCGTTCGTCCTTAAGGCGGATGCGTATGCCTTTGTTTAAAAAGGCCAATTCGCGCAGACGGCCGCGTATGGTGTCGTAATTGAATTGTACGGTCTCAAAAATTTCACTATCCGGACGGAAGCGCTCGTATGTGCCTGTGCTTTGGCATTCGGCGATTACAGTCAGCTTATTTATGGGATCTCCCCTGCGGTAGTCCTGGGCGTATACTTTTCCGTCCCGGCTGACTTCTACATGCAGCTCTTCGCTCAGGGCGTTGACCACGCTCATGCCTACCCCGTGCAGACCGCCTGAAACCTTGTATCCGCCGCCGCCGAATTTACCGCCCGCGTGCAGTATTGTCATAGCTACTTCGACTGCGGGCTTATTATATTTTTCATGCATGTCTACCGGAATGCCGCGCCCGTTATCCCGCACGCTGACCGTCCCGTCCGCATGAAGGGTTACTTCTATCGTGTCGCAGTAGCCTGCCAGCGCCTCGTCGATACTGTTGTCCACCAGCTCGGTGACAAGATGATGCAGGCCCCTTTCGTCGGTGGACCCTATATACATGCCCGGCCTGCGGCGTACAGCCTCCAGCCCTTCCAGCACCTGAATCTGTGAAGCATCATAGTTGTTTTGCTGCATTGTAATTAATCCCTTCCTTACTTATTGCGTCCTGAATTTTATATCCCCGCCCGCTGAATGATGGTCTGCGCGGTTATGGGGGAGAGATAGAAAATATAGCCCTGCTTATCCGCCGTAAGCACGCCGCATTTATAAGGAGGCGGGCCGATTTCTATGAGAAAGCCCTCCTCCCGGGAAATGTTTATGAAATCGCGGGTATCTTCAGTCAGCTCGCCGTTTAATTCCAGCACGGCCACAATTTTTTTCTGAAGCACGCTGACGTCTCCGCCAAGATGAACAAGCATTAATCTCTCCTCTCCCGGCGTTGATGCCGGAGCGTTCAAACCACAGCCGAGACAGGCGTTTTTATTTTTACGCCGTTCAGCCTTACTTTATTTTATTATATCATATTTGGACGTTCCTGTCTTGAAGTTTTTGAAAAAATCCTTAATTTAATATGCTTTAAAGGTGATTTTAGGCCTTTAGAGAGTTTTATATTACTAATGCAAATACTCCACCATATGTATGCGGCGAAAAAAGGTCTGAGAGGCTTATGCGGGGCATTGCGTATGGGACTGCTTAAAGCGGAATTTATTTAGGGAGGGAGAATATAATAATTGGTTCGGATAATTAAGGGGGAGGCTGCCTGAACAAAACAGAGTTTAGACGTATAAATAGTTGCACCGCGTGCCGCGAGCGCTCCCCATATTAATAAAAGGACGGCTGCGCCGTCCTTATTATTAATACAGGGAGCCAAAAGGGGGGCGGCCGGGGCACAACGCGCCCCGACTCGCCCCCCTTGGGCTGCGCGGGTGCACAAACGCTGCGGGTAAAAGCGGCTTATTGAGCCAGCTGCGCGTTCCGCCTGAGCAGCTCCATATAGGACGGCCCTACTATTCGCCTGAGCGCGCCCTCCTTAAAGGGGGAATCCAGGCCCATTTCCTCGAGAAGCCGGGTGTAAGTGAGCTGCGCGCCCTTTTTAAGCAGCTCCAGATATTTATCCCAGCCCTTTTGAGCGTCTTCCCTCATTATATTGAGCAGCATAAAGGCTGCTGATTGAGCCAGGCAGTAATCTATATAATAGAAAGGATGTATATATATATGAAGCTGCCGCTGCCACCAGCCGCCATGGGCGAAATATTGAATATCTCCGTAATCAATATCCGGCCGGTAGGCCATTTCCAGCTTAAGCCATTCCTTATGCCGCTCCTGCGGAGTCAGATCGGGGTTGTCGTAGACTATGTGCTGGAATCTGTCCACCATGCAGCCGTAGGGCAGGAATATTATTGCGTCTGCCAGGTGCTGATATATGAATTTTTCCTTTTGCTCTCCGAAAAACAGTCCCATATAGGGATAGGTCATGAATTCCATGCCCATAGAATGAATTTCGGCTATATCATAGGAGGGCTCCTCCTGCTCGATGTATTTTACCTTTCTAAGGGATATATAGCTGTTCAGCGCGTGCCCGCATTCGTGGGTTAAGACTTCCACATCCCCCGCAGTTCCGTTAAAATTTGCAAAGACAAAGGGAGAATTGTAGTCGGGAATGCTGGTGCAGTAGCCGCCGCTTGCCTTGCCGTCCCTGCTCAGGACGTCAAACAGCCCGCTGGAGAGCATGAATTCTATAAATTCAGCCGTAAGGGGGGAGAGCTCGGTATACATCTTCCTTCCCTTATCAAAGATTTCTTCCGGCGTTCCCTGCGGGCGGGGATTGCCCTCTTTGAAACTCAGGGAGCGGTCCCAGATCATGGGGTCGTCAATTTCATTGCGCTTGTGCTGAAGCTGTATAAAATGGGTGGAGAGAGGGACGATTTCTCTGCGCACCTGCTCACAGAAGGCGCTTGTTTCATTTCGGCCGTAGTCCGCCCGCTTAAGGCGGCAGTAAGCCATGTCGGTAAAGCTGTCAAAGCCCAGCTTTTTAGCCATGCGCGTTCTTACCTTTACCAGACGATCGAATATATCGTCCAGCTTTGAGCCGTTTTCTTCCATAAAGCGGCTCTCGGCTTCCCAGGCGCGGCGGCGCACATCCCGCTGCACATCCTGCTTAAACGGAGTCAGCCGGCTTAAATTAACGCGCTGTCCGTCAAATTCTATATTGGCCGAGGCAATCAGCTTTTGATATTCGCTTTGAAGCATGTTTTCTTCAGCCATATCCGCCGCGATTTCCGGCGAAAACGCTTTTTGGGCTAGCTGCGCGTTGATCAGGCAGGTTTCTCCCAGCTCTTCCCGCGCGCAGTCCAGCCATTTAGACTGCATTACGGCCCGGCTGAGGCTGGTGGAAAACTGTTCGGCGGCGGGCAGATTCTGGTCGTAATAGTCGTTTTCCCGGCTGTAGAATTCATCCTGCGTATTAATGGTGTGACGGATATAGCAGATGTTGTACATGGTGGCCAGTTTTCGCTTAAAGCCGTCCGCCTGCCCGAGCAGCTCCAGAAATTCTTCCTGGCTTTGGGCGGAATCAATTTTTTCGGGAATAGAGGAGATTTCGGGCGGAATGGGATTAAGGGGCACCCTCTGATATTGATAATCGCTGAATTTCATTATATTCATCCTTTCCATGCGCCTGACGGCGCGCCTAGACGATATAGTATTATATATTATATGTGTATGCAATAATTATATCTGGCAAAAAATTAACCAATTATTAACATTTGCGCGCGAAAAGGGGCGGGCCGGCGTTTGGCAGGCGCCGCAGGCGCCTGCCTGGGCCGGGCGCGTCCGCGCCCGGCCTGCGGCCGTTCCGGCCGCAAACGCCGGCCCCGCGCGGAATGAAGCCGGCTATGCGCAAAAAGCCAAACCCCGCTAGAACGCGCAAAGCGGGCGGGGATATATAAAAGGCGCCCCCTGCCGCCGCGCAGCGTGCGGCGGCAGGGGGCGCCCGGGCGCGCGCAAAGCGCGCGCCCTCCTTTAAAGGGCGGGGCGTCCCCGCGGTTGAGGCATACTCTCTCTAGAAAAGAATTCTTTCAGCCGTTTCGGCTTAAATAACCCTTAAATTTCCCCCAAAAACCCTCTGCAATAAAAAATTTAAGAAAAATTTAAAAAATCGCTTGCCAAGCCGGAATTTTTATTGTAATATAAAAAAGCCGCAAAACGCGCCAAGATGCGGCGGAATGGTATGAAGCGGGAGGTTGCCGGAATTTATCCGGGTAATTTCCGCGGACAATTGTCCGATAATCGGACGACAGGCCAAATGGCCGCTTTAAAAATTTAAAAGCGGCACACACGGAAACGTGTATTTGAGCTTACAAGGAGGTTTATTTTAATGGCAAGTCAAAAGATCAGAATCAATCTTAAGTCGTATGACCACAATTTGGTGGACCAGACAGCGGCCAGGATAGTGGAGACCGCCAACAGAACAGGCGCAACTGTTTCAGGCCCCATACCGCTGCCTACTGAAAAAGAGATAGTTACTATCCTGCGCTCCCCTCATAAATATAAGGACAGCCGGGAGCAATTTGAAATGCGTACTCATAAGCGCTTGATTGACATCTACAACGCCGGAAGCAAGACGGTCGAAGCGCTTACAAAGCTTGATCCCCCCGCAGGCGTGGATATCAAGATAAAGCTCTAAGGGCGGAGGTGACGGAATATGAAAAAAGCTATATTAGGAAAAAAGCTGGGCATGACCCAGATATTCAAAGAGGATGGCACGGTAGTTCCCGTTACTGTCATTCAGGCGGGGCCCTGCACGGTCATTCAGAAGAAAACCGTTGAAAACGACGGCTATGACGCTTTAAAGGTGGGCTTCGGAGAAATCCGCGAAAAATTGGTCAACAAGCCGGACGCCGGACAGTTCAAAAAAGCGGGAGTGCCCGCCATGCGCTATGTTAAGGAGCTTCGCCTGGACGATTGCTCGGGCTATGAAATAGGACAGGCCATTACCTGCGACGTTTTTGCTCAGGGCGAGCGCGTGGACGTTACCGCCAGGAGCAAGGGCCACGGCTTTTCAGGCGTTATTCAGCGCTGGAATCAGCATACCGGCCCTATGGCTCATGGTTCAGGCTATCATCGCGGAGTAGGCTCCATGGGCGCCAATTCCTCCCCCTCCAGGGTATTCAAGAATAAGCATATGCCCGGCCATTGGGGAAACGAGAGGGTAACCATCCTCAATCTTGAGGTGGCCCGCGTAGACGCCGAAAGAGGCGTAATCCTGCTCAAGGGCGCAGTTCCCGGAGCAGACGGCGCGTTAGTGACCATACGCCAGTCGGTTAAGAGCAAATAAGCAAGGGAGGTAATCAATAATGCCTAAAGTAGCTGTCTATAATCTCGAAGGCTCGCAGACGGGCGAGCTGACACTGAGCGACGAAATATTCGCCTCAGATATAAATAAGGCGGTCATACATTCAGTAGTGCGCGCCCAGCTTGCCAATAAGCGCCAGGGCACAAAGAGCACTCTGACTCGCACGGAAGTCCGCGGCGGCGGCAAGAAGCCTTACCGCCAGAAGGGCACGGGCCGCGCCCGCCAGGGTTCAACCCGCGCTCCTCAGTTCACAAAGGGCGGCGTAGTATTTGCGCCCAAGCCCCGTTCTTTCAGAATTAATGTTCCCAAAAAGGTTAAGCGCCTCGCGCTTAAGGGCGTGCTTACCGATAAAGTAGTCTCGGACAGCTTTATTGTTGTAGAGGATTTAAATCTGGCCGCTCCCAAGACTAAAGAGATGGTTAAGGTGCTGGCCAATCTTAAGATGGACGGAAAGACTCTTATCGTGCTCAGTGCTCCTGACGAGACTGTTCAGCGGGCCGCGGGCAATATCCCCACGGCGGCCGTTACATTGGTAAACACCCTCAATGTGGTGGATATGCTCAAGGCGGATAAACTGCTGCTCACTAAAGAGGCCGTCGAGCGCATCGAGGAGGTGTATGCGTAATGAAGTTTTACGAGGATATAATCAGAAAGCCCGTGCTTTCGGAAAAGACCTACGATATGATAGGGGATAAGAGATACGTCTTCGTAGTGGACCGCCGCGCCAATAAGGTGGAGATTAAAAAGGCGGTGGAGAGCATTTTCGACGTGCAGGTGGCCAAGGTGAACACAGTCACCACCATGGGCAAAATTAAGCGCATGGGCCGCTCGGAGGGCAGGACCCCTACCACCAAGAAAGCGTATGTAATTCTTAAAAAGGATTCCAAGCCCATTGCGTTCTTTGAAGGCATGGCTGATTAAAAGCAGAGGAGGAAAAGCAAAATGGCGATTAAAAAGTATAAGCCTACAAGCCCGGCCAGACGTTTTATGTCCGTCTCCGCTTTTGAGGAGATCACGGCCAATAGCCCCGAGCGCTCGCTGCTGGGCAAAGTTAAGAAAAACGGCGGCCGCAATAACGCGGGCCGCATGACTGTCCGTCATCAGGGCGGCGGCAACACCCGCAAATACAGAATTATCGATTTCAAGCGCACTAAGGACGGCATTCCCGCCCGCGTGGCCAGCATTGAATACGATCCCAACCGCTCGGCCAATATCGCGCTGCTGGTTTATAAAGACGGCGAAAAGCGCTATATTCTGGCTCCCTACGGCCTGAATGTAAACGATACGCTCTTTTCAGGCGCGGACGCCGATATTAAGGTGGGCAACGCTCTTCCCATATCGGCCATTCCGGTAGGTACTCTGATTCATAATATCGAGCTTACCCCCGGCAAGGGCGGCCAGCTCGTCCGCTCGGCGGGCAACGCCGCGCAGCTTATGGCCAAGGAGGGCGCTTACGCTCAGGTGCGCCTGCCCAGCGGCGAGGTGCGCATGATTTCCATGAACTGCCGCGCCACTATCGGCCAGGTGGGCAATCTGGACTATGAAAACATTTCAATCGGCAAGGCGGGCCGCAAGCGCCATATGGGCATCCGTCCCACCGTCCGCGGCGTGGTTATGAACCCCTGCGACCATCCTCACGGCGGCGGCGAAGGCAAATCCCCCATAGGCCGTCCGGGCCCTGTTACTCCCTGGGGCAAGCCCACGTTGGGATATAAGACACGCGCCAAGAAGAACAAGACGGATAAATATATCATCAAGCGCCGTAACGGCTAAGGAAGGAGTCTAAGCATGAGCAGATCGGTTAAAAAAGGACCTTATGTCAACGAAAAGCTGCTGGCGAAGATTGTGGCCATGAATGAATCGGGCGAAAAGAAAGTATTGAAAACCTGGAGCAGAGCTTCCACAATTTTCCCCGACATGGTCAGCCACACCATTGCCGTTCATGACGGCAGGAAGCATGTACCCGTATATATTACAGAAGATATGGTAGGACATAAGCTGGGCGAATTCGCTCCGACCCGCACCTTCAGAGGGCACGCAGGCTCGGAGAAATCCTCAGGCAGGTAAGGAGGAGCAATAGAAAATGGGAAAAAGATCAGCGCTTAAAAGGGCGCGCAATGAGGAAAAGCGCGAGCATCGCGCGCATGCAACCGTAAAATATGTGCGCATCTCCTCCAGAAAGGTACGCATTGTTATCAATCTTATAAGAGGCAAAAAGGTGGACGAGGCTCTGGCCATTCTCCGCTTCACCCCCAAAAGCGCCTCCCCCGTTGTGGAAAAGCTGCTTAATTCGGCAATAGCCAACGCGGAACACAACATGGGCTTATCCAGAGACACCTTATATGTGGCCGAAATCTTTGCCAATCAGGGCCCCAGCCTTAAGAGGTTTATGCCCAGGGCAAAGGGCAGCGCTTCTCCGATTCTTAAGAGAACCAGCCATATAACCGTGATTCTGGACGAGATAAAGTAAAGGAGGCATACAAATGGGTCAGAAAGTTAATCCTCACGGCGCCAGGGTTGGCGTTATAAAGGGCTGGGACGCCCGTTGGTTTGCTGATAAAAAGGAATTTGCAAACTATATAGCGGAGGACGACAGGCTCCGCAAATATCTCAAGAAAAAGCTGTACAGCGTGGGCATCTCCAAAATAGAGATTGAGCGCAAGGCCAATTCCACCACCGTTTATCTCTATACGGCCAAGCCGGGCGCGCTTATAGGCAAAGGCGGCGCCGGAATAGAGGCGCTCCGCAAGGATATTTCCGCCTTTATCGGCCGTCCTGTAAACGTAAACGTTATGGAGATTAAAAAGCCGGATGTGGACGCGCAGCTGGTTGCCGAGAATATCGCGGCTCAATTGGAGAAGCGCATAAGCTTCCGCCGCGCTATGAAGCAGGCCATTCAGCGCGCCATGAAGGGCGGAGCCAAGGGCATTAAAACTGCCGTTTCGGGCCGTCTGGGCGGCGCCGAGATTGCCCGCAGCGAGGGCTATCACGAGGGCAGCATTCCCCTTCAGACATTGAGGGCGGATATAGAATACGGCTTTGCCGAGGCGCATACCACTTACGGACGCATAGGCGTTAAGGTCTGGGTGTATAAGGGCGAGGTGCTCCCCCAGGTTAAGAAGGACGACAAAGCAGCGGAAGGGGGCAAATAATCATGTTGATGCCTAAAAGAGTAAAAAGACGGCGCGTATTCCGCGGGCGCATGAAGGGCAAGGCCCAGCGCGGCAATTTTATTGCTTACGGCGAATACGGCATTATGGCGCTGGAGCCCGCCTGGGTTACCAGCAACCAGATAGAAGCGGCCCGTATAGCTATGACTCGTTATGTCAAGCGTCAGGGCCAGGTTTGGACTAAAATTTTCCCCGATAAGCCGGTAACGGCCAAGCCTGCCGAGACCCGAATGGGAAGCGGTAAGGGTTCCCCTGAATATTGGGTGGCCGTGGTTAAGCCGGGCAGGGTGCTCTTTGAGATGGGCGGGATTCCTGAGGAATCGGCGCGCGAGGCGCTGCGTCTGGCCTCTCATAAGCTGCCCCTCAAGGTGAAATTCGTCAAGAAAACAGATTTTGAAACGGAACAGGGTGGTGACGCAGAATGAAATCAGAAAAGAAGGTAAGAAAATTCTCCGACCTGACCGATGCCGAGCTCAACGATAAGCTTAAGGAGCTCAAGAGCGAGCTGTTCAACCTGCGCTTCCAGAACGCCACCGGTCAGCTCCAAAACCCGATGCAGATTGGCCTTTGCAAAAAGGATATCGCCAGGGTTAAAACCTTGCTGCGCGAGCGCGAGCTGGCGCAGGCTGAATAAGAAGGGAGGAGCTTAAGAAATGGAAAACACGAGAAATTTCCGCAAGCAGAGGACGGGCGTAGTAGTCAGCGATAAGATGGACAAAACCATTGTCGTAGCTATAAAGACTAAAGTAAAGCATCCGCTTTACGGCAAGACTGTCAACCGCACCACCCGCTTAAAGGCGCATGACGAGAAAAACGAGTGCGGCATAGGGGACACCGTTCGTATAATGGAGACCAGGCCCCTGAGCAAAGATAAAAGATGGAGATTGGTAGAAATAATCGAAAAGGCTAAATAAGCCGCTACCGGAAGGAGGCAATAATTATGATTCAACCTCAGACAAGATTGCAGGTTGCCGATAACACAGGCGCTAAGGAAATCATGTGCATCCGTGTGCTGGGCGGCTCGTTCAGGCGTCACGGCGGCATAGGAGACACCATTGTCGCGTCGGTAAAAAGCGCCGCTCCGGGCGGCGTAGTCAAAAAGGGAGACGTGGTCAAGGCGGTTATAGTGCGCACGACCAAGGCCAAGCGCCGCCCCGACGGGACGTACATTCGTTTTGACGACAACGCGGCCGTTATTATAAACGACCAGAAAATGCCCAGGGGCACCCGTATTTTCGGGCCCATAGCCCGCGAGCTGCGCGATAAGGATTATATGAAGATTATCTCGCTGGCTCCCGAAGTCTTATAAGGAGGCGCCAGAAGATGAAGATTAAAAAGGGCGATAAAGTCAGGATTATCACAGGCAAGGACAAATACCGCGCCGATAATAAAGAGACTCACGAGCATGAGGTGCTCGCCTGCTATCCCAAGGAGAACAGGATACTTGTTAAGGACGTAAACGTCGTTACCCGTCATACAAAGCCCCGCAAGGCGGGCCAGCCTGGGGGCAGAATTAAAAAGGAAGCTCCCATAGACGCTTCAAACGCAATGGTTATCTGCCCCAAGTGCGGACAGCCCACCAGGGTTGGCTACCGCGTGGAAAAGCAGGGGGACAAGGCCGTAAAAGTACGCGTCTGCAAGAAAAAGGTGAACGGCGCCGTATGCGGCGCGTCCCTGGATAAGTAAGGAAAGGGAGGATTAGATTCAAATGGCAAGATTAAAGGATCGCTATAAATCCGAAATTGCCGGGGCCATGCAGCAGAAGTTCGGCTATAAGAACATCATGCAGGTGCCTAAGCTGGATAAGATAGTAATCAATATGGGTCTGGGCAATGTTAAGGATGATTCCAAGAAATTTGAAGCCGCCGTTTCCGAGCTTGCGCTGATTGCGGGCCAGAAGCCTTTAATTACCAAGGCTAAGAAGTCGGTAGCTAATTTTAAGGTGCGCCAGGGCATGAATATAGGCGCCAAAGTTACGCTGCGCGGCGAGCGCATGTATGAATTTGCCGATAAGCTGGTTAATATATGCATACCCCGCATCCGCGATTTCCACGGAGTTTCCCCCAAGGGCTTTGACGGCAGGGGCAATTATGCTCTGGGCATAAAGGAGCAGCTTATATTCCCCGAAATAGAATATGATAAAATTGACCAGATAAGAGGCATGGATATAATCTTTGTCACCACGGCAGAGACGGACGAGGAAGCCAAGGAGCTCCTTCGCCTCATGGGCATGCCCTTCAGCGCTTAAGAGAGGGAGGAGTTTAAATAATGGCTAAGAAAAGCATGATAAACAAGCAGCAGAGGACTCCCAAGTATTCCACCAGGGCCTATACCCGCTGCCGCATCTGCGGACGGCCTCACGCTGTGCTGCGCAAATACGGCATCTGCCGCATCTGCTTCAGGGAATTGGCCTACCGCGGCCAGATACCCGGCGTGCGCAAGGCGAGCTGGTAAGAGCGTTAATGATTTGAGAGGAGGAAATCTAAAATGGTAGTTACAGATCCTATCGCGGATATGCTCACCAGAATCAGGAACGCTCTGGTAGCAAAGCACGAGACGGTAGACGTGCCCGCTTCCAATATGAAAAAGGCCGTTGCGCAGATTCTGCTCAGCGAGGGCTTTATAAAAGGCGTTGAGGTTATAGAGAACGGCGTTCAGGGCACTCTGAGGCTGACTCTTAAATACGGCGCCGGCAAGGAACGGGTTATTTCTGGCCTCAGGCGCATAAGCACTCCCGGCTTGAGAGTGTACGCCAGATGCGAGGAGCTTCCTAAAGTGCTGGGCGGCATGGGCATAGCCCTTGTTTCCACCAGCAAGGGAGTTATGACGGACAGTCAAGCCCGTAAGCTGGGCGTAGGCGGCGAAGTGCTCGCTTATGTCTGGTAACGGCGGAAAAATTCGGAGGTAATTTATTATGTCAAGAATAGGTAAGCTCCCTGTAATTGTTCCCGCCGGGGTGACCGTAACGGTTGACGCAGACAACAACGTAACCGTGAAGGGGCCCAAGGGCACTCTTACCGAGAGCATAAGCAAGGAAATAGAGATTAAGCAGGAGAACGGACAGCTTCTTATAGAGCGCAAGGGAGACGCTAAGCTTCAGCGCTCTCTGCACGGGCTCAGCCGCACCCTTATAAACAACATGGTTACGGGCGTAACCAGCGGCTATGAAAAAACGCTGGAAATTCAGGGCGTGGGCTACCGCGCCGCCAAGCAGGGCAAGAAGCTGGTGCTCAGCGTGGGCTATTCCCATCCTGTGGAGATAGAGGAGAACGCCGATATCACCATAGAAGTTCCCGCGCAGAATAAAATTGTTATTAAGGGCATTAATAAGCAGAAGGTCGGGCAGTTCGCCGCCGACGTGCGCGGCGTGCGCAAGCCTGAGGTATATCATGGCAAGGGCATTCGCTATGAGGGCGAATATGTCCCGCTTAAAGAAGGAAAGACGGGTAAGAAGTAAGAAAGGAGAGGCAAGTTAAATGATTAACAAGAAGGACAAGAATCTTGACCGCCTTGCGCGTCATGCGCGCGTGCGCAAAAAGATTTCGGGTACGGCCGACAGGCCCAGGCTGAATGTTTATCGCAGCCTCAATCATATTTATACTCAGGTAATAGACGACGCCGCCGGACATACTCTTGCCGCCGCCTCCACCGTTGAGAAGGAAATCGCTTCTCAGGTACAGGATATGACCAAGACTCAGGCAGCGCAGCTTATAGGAAAGATCGTCGCCCAGCGCGCCCAGGAAAAGGGCATCAAGCAGGTTGTTTTTGACAGAGGGGGCTACCTCTATACCGGCCGTGTCGCGGCTCTGGCTGAGAGCGCGCGCGAAGCGGGCCTGGAGTTCTAAAAGGAGGATTTTATAAAATGCAGAATAAAATTGAGCCCAAGACGCTTGATTTAAAGGAAAAGCTGGTTTGCATTAACCGCGTCGCCAAGACTGTTAAGGGCGGCCGCAACATGCGCATGGCCGCGCTGGTTGTAGTCGGGGACGGCAACGGACATGTTGGCGTAGGCAGCGGCAAGGCGCTGGAAGTGCCCGAGGCCATTCGCAAGGCCACGGAGGACGCCAAGAAGAATTTGATTACCGTTCCGGTTGTGGGCACTACCATTCCTCATGAGACCATAGGCAAATTCGGACGGGGACAGGTGCTTCTCATGCCCGCGCCTGAAGGTACGGGCGTTATATCGGGCGGAAGCGTGCGCGCCGTGCTGGAGCTGGCCGGCGTAAAGGATATCCGCACCAAGAGCCTTGGCTCCAACAATCCGGCCAACTGCGTTAAGGCCACTTTGGCCGGCCTGGCTTCTCTTAAGACGGCCGAGGAATATGCGCGCCTGCGCGGCAAGGCCGTAGAAGAGATTTTGGGCTGAGCGGGCGGTTTGATTTATAAAGCAAAGCCCGGTTATCAGCGTGAGTTTGGGTTTTGGGCGCCAATTGCGCTTCCCGGCGCCGGCTGGTTTTCAGTTCTGAATGCGTTTTCAGCGCAAAGCCGGCTTCAGGCGCGGAGCTGATTTTCCCAGCGCGGGATATGTTTTTGGGCGCGCGGCTGTCTTTAGGAGTCAGCAGATTCTTTGGGCCCGGGGCCGGCTTTAGAAGTCCGCAGATTTTCTCAGCGCGGGGCCGGTTTTAGGTGCCGGCTGATTTTTCAGCGGGAGATATGTTTTTCAGCGCAAGATAATTTTTCAGCGCAAGATATTTTTTGAGTGCGAAGCTGAATTCAGGCGCGGGCTTCGGTTTTTAAGGCAAACGCATTTTGGGCGCAGGGCCCGTTTCCCGGTTATGGGCCGCGGGTATGCCCCCGAAGGCGTCTGAGCCTGAATTGATTAGGGCCGCAGGCGGCGCGCTGAGCGCGCAGGAATTTAAACCCTATTTCCATAAGGAAAGGTATGATTTTATGAAACTGAAAGTAACCCTTTTAAAGAGTACTATTGGATGCAAGCCCGACCAAGTAGCGACCGTTAAGGCGCTTGGGCTCAGAAAAATCCGCTCCACAGTCGTTAAGCAGGATAATCCCGCCATGCGCGGCATGATTTTCAAGGTTAAGCATCTTGTGGGCGTGGAGGAAGTAGAGGATTGATTTAATCCTCCTAAAAATCTAGGCCCGTAAGGGCGGACAGAAAGGTATGAGATGAAATGAAGCTTCATGAGTTGCAGCCACAGCCCGGTTCGGTAAAGGCTCCCAAGCGTTTGGGCCGCGGTGTTGGTTCAGGCCTGGGCAAGACCTCGGGCAAAGGCCATAAAGGGCAGAATGCCCGCAGCGGCGGCGGAGTACGCCCCGGCTTTGAGGGCGGTCAGCATCCGCTGATTCGCCGCATTCCCAAGCGCGGCTTTAACAACCGCTTCAAGAAGGTATACACTCAAATCAACGTAAGCGCCCTGGATGGGTTTGACAACGGCACGACTGTCACTCCCGAATTATTGGTGGCGGCAGGTATTGTGCGTAAAGTAGAAAAAGATGGCATTAAAATCCTTGGCAACGGCGAGCTTACTAAGAGCCTCACGGTCAAGGCTGCTGGCTTTACCTCCACAGCCCAAGCAAAAATAGAGGCTAACGGAGGAAAGGCAGAGGTGATTGAATAATGTTTGAGGTACTCAGGAACGCATGGCGGGTTAAGGATTTGCGCAGGAAGCTGCTTTATACCATAATGATGCTCCTGCTCTTCAGACTATGCACCTACATCCCCACTCCCTTTATTGACCAGTCGGCCATAAAGCAAGCGGTGGGAGCCAATTCTGGCTGGGGCGTTATAGATATAATTACGGGCGGTTCCCTTTCGGGCTATACCTTTATGGCCATGGGCATCACTCCTTATATTAACGCTTCCATTATCCTTCAGCTTCTGACGGTGGTTATTCCCCGTTTGGAGCAGCTTTCCAAGGAAGGCCCTGAGGGACGCAAGAAGATAACTCAGTACACCCGTTATTTGGGCATAATTCTGGCCTTCGTGCAGGCCGTGGGCATATGCATGTCCTTTGGCTCGAGCGCGATTGTTTCCACTTTCAGAGATAATCTGTTCCTGGTTTATGTAATCATAGGCCTGACTCTTACGGCGGGCTCGGCTCTTGCCATTTGGATGGGCGAGCGCATAACGGAAAACGGCATAGGCAACGGTATATCCATGTTGATTTTCATAGGCATTATCGCGCGCCTGCCCTCTACTGTTATTGCTTACGTTCAGCAGGCGGCCGCGCAGGCCAGGGAAGGAAACGCCGCTCTTTGGTGGATTCTGCCCGTTATAATTCTGGCCGTGGCGGCGCTGGTGGTAATCATAGTGCGCGTGGACCTGGGCGAGAGAAGGATACCCGTTCAATATGCCAAGCGCATTTCAGGCCGCAAGGTATACGGCGGACAGAGCACATACATTCCCATGAAGCCCAATGGCGCGGGCGTGCTTCCCTTGATTTTCGCCATGAGCTTCCTGGCTTTCCCCAACATAATCATTAAGATGTTCTGGCCCCATGTCGTATGGTATGATAACTGGCTGGGCGCGGGCACGCCTCTTTACGCCGTGCTGAGCGTAGTGCTGGTATTATTCTTCGCCTATTTCTACGCCTCCATTTCCTTTAATCCGGAGGAGACGGCCAACGACATCCAGAAATACGGCGGATTTATCCAGGGCATACGTCCGGGCAAGCCGACCAGCGATTACTTAAAGAAAATTAACCGCCGGCTTACTCTCTTTGCGGGCTTGTTCCTGGCCGGAATAGCCGTGCTGCCCATGATTATAAGCGCTATTCTGGGAAATATGGAGAACAGCGCGCCCATACTTAATCTGGCGCTGACTTTCTCTTCCACCGGATTATTAATACTTACCAGCGTTTCCATAGAAGTGACCAAGCAGCTTGAGGCGCAGCTGGTAATGAATCATTATAAGGGTTTTTTGGATAAATAATCGCTTGCGGGCCCGAAAGGCGTGCGCGCGCATGCGCGCGCGGGGCGCTTTTTGAGTCCGCGGGCTTTATGCGGTTTTCGCCTGGAATTCCCCGCGGCGCTTTGCTGAGCGGCTGGGCGTTTTGCTCGAAGGCTTGGGCGCTTTGCCGGGCGGCTTGGAACGTTTTGCCTTGTTGAGTGGCTGGGCGCTTTGCCGGGAGGCTTGAACGCTTTGCTGAGCGGCCTGGAACGTTTTGCCGGGAGGCTGGGCGCGCGCGTGAAAGCGGGCGGAATTATAATCTGACTGAAAGGATAGTTTATGAAGCTTATTATGCTGGGAGCTCCCGGCGCGGGCAAGGGCACTCAAGCCTCGCTGCTGGCCGGGCTCTACGATATACCCCACATATCCACGGGAGACATTTTCCGGGACAACATAAAAAGAGGCACGCCCATAGGCAAGGAAGTTAAATTGATTATAGACGCGGGCGCGCTTGTGCCCGACGATTTGACCATTTCTCTTGTTAAGGAGCGCCTTAAGCGGGAAGATTGCCTTAAAGGCTATCTTTTGGACGGCTTTCCGCGCAATCTTTATCAGGCTGAATCCTTAGAGAGCGTTGCTCCGCCTGATATGGCTGTAAACGTGGATATAGACCAGGATATATTAGTCAGCAGGCTGGCGGGGCGCAGGGCCTGCCCCAATTGCGCGGGCACCTATCATGTTTCCGCCGTTCCTTCAGAATTATGCCCGGTCTGCGGAGTAAAGCTGACCGTCCGTCCGGACGACGTGCCCGAGACCATACGCAAGCGCCTGGAGGTATATAACAGCCAGACAGCTCCTTTAATAGCCTTTTACGGGCAGTTGGGCAAGCTGCTCACCATTGACGGCAATCAATCCATAGAAAAGGTTTGCGGAGATATAGTGGAGGGTTTGAGAAAGGAATAATGCTTTATATCAAGAGCCTGAGCAATATTCGCGCTATGGCTGAGGGGGGCAGGTTGCTTTTTGAGACTTTAGAGCTTTTAAAGAGCGAAATCCGCCCCGGAATCAGCACAAAAGACTTGAACAAATCGGCCGAATGCTTTATAATAAAAAACGGCGCCGTTCCCGGCTTTAAGGGTTACGGCGGCTTTCCGGCGGGAGTATGCATATCCATTAACCAAGAGGTAATTCACGGCATTCCCTCCGACCGCGTGCTTAAAAGGGGAGATATAGTTTCCCTGGACGCAGGCGTATATTATAAAGGCTTTCATACGGACGCAGCCCGCACTTACGCTGTGGGCGAGACCTCCTCGCAGGCGCGGGCGCTTATTGAGGCGACTGAACGTTCCTTTTTTGAGGGCATGCTTCAGGCGCGCGCGGGCAGGCGCATATCAGATATATCCCATGCTGTGGAAGAATATATAAAGCCTTTTGGTTACGGTATAGTCCGGGATTTCACCGGGCACGGCGTGGGGTTTGAGCTGCATGAGGATCCGGCCATTCCCAATTACGGCAGGCCGGGAAGAGGGCTGCGCATTCAGGAGGGCATGACTCTGGCCATTGAGCCCATGATTACTTTGGGCAGCGGAGACGTTAAAATTCTGGAGGACGGATGGACTACTGTGACCTCGGACGGCTCCTATGCCGCTCACTATGAGAATACCGTAGCCATAATAGACGGCGCTCCGGTAATTCTGACTGCTCCCGACGTTTCAATCTAAGGCTTGCGGAGGTTGCTTTGAAGGAAGAGAATTTTCAGATTGGCCGGCTGGTGCGTTCCCGCCAGGGCCGCGACGCGGGCCGGTATTTTATAATAACAGGCTTTCCTGAAGAGAATTACGTTTATATCTCGGACGGAGCCGTGCGCAAATTAAACGCGCCCAAGAAGAAGAAGTTAAAGCATTTAGAGCTGTGTCCGCAGGAACTGCCGGCTGTAAAGGCCAAGCTTCAGGCGGGCAGCAAGGTCTTTGACAGCGAGCTGAAGAGCGCTATTGAGGCCTTGGGCTTTAATATCAAACAAAAACAGGAGTGAGCCGATGGCAAAGGAAGATGTAATGGAGCTGGAGGGCGTAGTGGAGGAAAGCATGCGCAACGCGGTGTTCCAGGTTAAGCTGGAGAACGGGCATTGCATACAGGCCCATCTGGCCGGGAAATTGCGTATGCATAACATACAGGTGCTGCCCGGAGACCATGTTACGGTGGAAATCTCCCCCTATGACCTGACTAAAGGGCGCATAATTTGGAGAAGCAAAGGCTGAGCGGGTTTCCGCTTTTATTCAGAATGCTGCCGGCGGCTTTTCGGCAGGAATTTTAAGGAGGAATTAAAGATGAAGGTAAGGCCAAGCGTTAAGCCCATGTGTGACAAATGCAAGGTTATAAAGAGAAAAGGCAAGGTTATGGTTATATGCCCTGCCGATAAGAGCCATAAGCAGAGACAGGGCTGAATAAAATTCCCCGTTTCAGGGGCGGGGCGCTGCGGGAATATCCCGGAAAGGGCGCGCCTTTTTCAGCGCGCGCGTTATATATTCCGGAATTCCCCCCAGCTTAGAAAATCAGGTCCCCCGCGGGCGCGGCTGAGCGGTTTATTTCGCTTGCCCGCATAGGGATTTTATATATTTTTAAAAATTTTACGGAGGTGGAACCTAAATGGCACGTATTGCCGGAATAGACCTTCCCAGAGAGAAACGCATAGAAGTGGGAATCAGAAGCATTTATGGCATAGGGCCTGCCCGTTCTAAGGAAATCCTCGCCGCTACAGGAGTGAATCCTGATACAAGAGTGCGCGATCTTACCGACGACGAGGTAAACAGGCTCAGGGATTATATAGATAAGAACCTCAAGGTGGAAGGCGATTTGCGCCGCGAGGTATCTCTTAATATTAAGCGGCTTATAGAAATAGGCTGTTACAGAGGTATACGTCACCGCAAGGGCTTGCCTGTGCGCGGGCAGAGCACAAAGCAGAACGCGCGTACCCGCAAGGGCCCCAAGAAGATTGTTGCGGGCAAGAAGAAAAAGTAAGGGGAGGTTTGAATAAATGGCAAAGCCTAATGTTAAGAGAGGCGTGCGCCGCCGCGTTGAAAAGAAGAATATCGAGAGGGGCGCGGCCCATATCTGCTCGTCCTTTAATAATACTATAGTCACCATAACCGATACCGCCGGAAACGCCATAAGCTGGGCGAGCGCCGGAGGCCTGGGATTCCGCGGCTCCAAGAAGAGCACGCCCTTCGCGGCGCAGATGGCGTCCGAGACGGCGGCCAAGGCCGCTATGGAGCACGGGCTCAGAACGGTAGAGGTGTATGTTAAGGGCCCCGGTTCGGGGCGCGAGGCTGCAATCAGAGCGCTGCAGGCCGCAGGACTGGAAATCAGCATGATTAAGGATGTTACACCCATCCCTCATAACGGCTGCCGTCCTCCCAAGCGCAGAAGAGTATAAAGGATAGGAGGATATATAAATTATGGCTAGATATACAGACGCCGTCTGCCGTCAGTGCCGCAGAGAGAATCAGAAGCTGTTTCTGAAGGGCAGCCGCTGTTATAGTGAAAAATGCCCCGTTACCAAGCGCGGAACCATACCCGGCCAGCATGGCGCGGGCCGCCGCGGCAAGGTAGGGGAATATGGCCTCCAGCTCCGCGAGAAGCAGAAGGCTAAGAGGACTTACGGGGTGCTGGAGAGGCAGTTCCGCAAATATTTTGAGGCGGCCGAGCATTCCAAGGGCGTTACGGGCGAAAATATGCTGGCTCTGCTTGAATGCAGGCTGGATAACGTCGTATACCGTCTGGGATTCGGCGCAAGCCGTCCTCAGGCCCGTCAGGTTGTTAATCACGGGCACATTCAGGTAAACGGCAAGCGGGTGGACATTCCCTCCTATATAGTTAAGGCGGGGGACGTTATAAGCATATGTCCTAAGAGCGCGGAAAAAGAGCAGTTCAAGGTGCTCCGCGAGGGCACGGGCAGGCTCATTCCCCAATGGCTGAGCCTGGACAGCGCCAATCTTACCGGTACGGTGGTCAGCATACCCAAGCGCGAGGAAATCGACCTGCAGATTGCCGAACACCTTATTGTCGAGCTGTACTCTAAATAATGAGGCATCGCCCTCATTGAACATAAAGGAGGGTTCCGTAAAAAATGATAGAAATAGAAAAGCCCATGATAGAATGCAGACAGCTCAGCCCGGACAACCGCTATGCGCAGATTGTAGTGGAGCCCCTGCAGAGAGGCTTTGGCAATACCATAGGCAACTCTCTTCGCCGTATCCTGCTTTCTTCTCTGCCCGGCGTGGCCGTTACCAGCGTGCGGATAGACGGAGTGTTGCATGAATTCTCCACAATAGAGGGAGTCTCGGAGGACGTTACCGAGATAGTTCTCAATATCAAGGGTATTTCGGCAAAGCTGCATTCGGATACTCCCGTTACGGCCAGCATACGCGCTAAAGGCCCCTGCGAGATTACGGCGGGAAGCATAACGGGAGATTCCAGCCTGGAGATTATAAATACCGAGCATCATATCGCCACTTTGAGCGAGGGCGCTTCCCTTAATATGGATTTGGTGTTTGCCAAAGGCATAGGCTATGTGGGAGCGGATAAGAACAAGACGGAGGATATGACCATAGACACAATTGCGGTGGACTCCATTTATACGCCTATCACAAAGGTGAATTACGCTGTGGAGACTGCGCGCGTGGGCCGCAGCTCGGATTATGACAGGCTTGTATTGGACGTATGGACTAACGGCTCCATTAATCCCAAGGAAGCGGTCAGCCTGGCTGCCAAAATCATGAACGACTACCTGGCGCTGTTCATTAATCTGGTGGACAACGTAGGCGGCCTGGAAATGATGGTGGAAAAGGAAGAGGAGAAGAAAACCAAAGTCCTGGAGATGACTATAGACGAGCTGGATTTATCCGTGAGGTCATATAACTGTCTTAAGCGCGCCGGTATCAATACCGTAGACGAGCTTATACAGCGGGACGAGGTGGACATGATGAAGGTGCGCAATCTGGGCAGAAAATCCCTTGAAGAAGTGCGCCAGAGGCTTGCCTCCCTTGGCCTGTCCCTGAAAAAGGGCGACGAATAAGCGGTTATAATTCCTGGCGTTCAGCCGGCAATGGGCGGCAGGGCAGTATGAATATGGAGATATGCCGGAGAAAAGGAGCAGAAAATGCCTGGTAACAGAAAGCTTAACCGTCCCAGCGACCAGAGAAACGCGGTCCTTCGCGGGCTGTGCACCGCTCTGATTGCTAACGGGCGTATAGAGACCACCGAGGCCCGCGCCAAGGAGGTCCGTAAAATAACTGAGAAGCTTATAACCCTTGCCATGCGCGATTATGCCGGCGAGGTGGAAGTGACCAAACAGGTCCGCAATGAAAAGAAGCAGCTTGTGGAAGAGACTTTTAAGACGGATACTCCCGAGAAGCTGCATACCCGCCGTCAGCTTATGGCATATCTTTATAACGTGCCTGAAAAGCGGATGGAGGGAGAGAGCAAGCTGCTTTATAAGCAGAGGCTCAAGGAAGTCAATAACCCCGTGGTAGAAAAGCTTTTCCGCGAGCTGGCGCCTAAATACGCTCAGCGCAAGGAAGAGAAGGGCACGGGAGGCGGATATACCCGCATAATCAAGAAAGGCCCCCGCCGCGGCGACGCGGCCGAGATGGTCATTCTTGAGCTGATTTAAATTTATAAATAATTATGCGCTGTTTTCCAGGCCTTTTGCTTTTTAGGAGCGCTTAAGCAATTATAGGGCCAGGGGGGCGGCGCGCCGCCCGGCCGAGCCAAAGGCTCGGCCGGGCCAGGCGGCCCGCGCAATGGGGGGCTTTAGGCCCCCATTGCGCGGG
>QALW01000032.1 GCA_003150515.1 Selenomonadales bacterium
CGGCAGCAATAAAGGCTGATTGAATCGTCCATCTTGAGGAAGATGCCCCTATAAAGCTTCACATCCCCCTTAGAGGAAAGAGCTCTATATTCAATTTGAGGAGGCATGGAGGAAGTTTCCTTCAGCCGTTTCTGGCAAAAGGCCCTGAAAAATTCGGCCACGCTCGCCTTTTCCTCCTCCGCGACATTGGCCGCTATCCATTTTTCAGTCGCCTCTTCCATCTGCATCGGAATGTTTTTAATCCATTTAAACATCGAATAATCCTGCGCATACAGGCATTTAACCGTATTGGTGGAAAAATCATATTCAAATATTTTATCATAAACGTCGCTCAGCGCCTTTATATACCTTCTGGCCTCGTTGGCACGTTTAACATAATGCCGTTTGGTAATATCCATGCAAACGCTTTGGAATTCCTCGCGCCCCTGTTCGTTTATGCATTTAGTCACCCATCCGAAGACATACGCCCTTGTGCCGTCGCAGCGCAAAACGGGCATTTCTCCGGCCATGGGCACGCCGTGAGTATAAACTCTGTTCAGATAAAGAGTAAATTTGCGCCGCTCCTCCATAGGAATCATGAGAAAAATATTTTCTTTGCACAATTCCAGATAATCCAATTCGCCCTCTTTTATTTCGGGGAATCTCAGGATTTTAAGCATTTGATTATTAATATATGTAATTCTGGGCTGCTTTTCGCAGGTATATTTTAAAAACCCGCAGGGAATGGTCTCATTTAAAAAGCGCAGATTGTCGTTTTCATTTTTCAGCCCGGTTATATCTGTTAAAACAGAATATCCGGCCAGGCGGCCGTCCTCCAGGCGCCTGGAAGTCATGCTGTCCTCAACATATATAACGGCGCCGTCCTTTTTTATAATGCGGTACTGCGCCTTAAGCGCGCGCTCTCCCTGCTGAAGCTCATGTATGAAATCAGAATAGAGCTCCCTATCCGCCGGATGGAGCCAACGCAAATATAAATCCTCCGTTTCGCTCAGCAGTTCATCCTGAGACGCGCCCATAAGAGCGCAGAGATTTGCGCTGGCAAAGCATAAATGAACGGGCTCGTCTAAAACATACTCATGAAAACCGTTTATATTATAATTTAATATTTCCTCCGCAGTTCCAAATATATTTTTCATAGCGTCTCCTTATAGCCCGGACAGCCGCGCGCACGGCTCAGAATAATAAAAGGCAAAGAACCGTCTGCACGCGGCGGCCCTGCTGGAAAAATTTTTCCGCTTAAGCGCGCCCTTTTGAATTATTTTATCATAAGAACGCGCTCAGCGCAATTTTTTCATTGGGCGGCTATTGAAATAAAGGCGTCCTTAAGACGCTTAATCGCCCTCCATTTGGCCGCGCAGCACAGTTCTGCAGATTTTGCCGCTTATGGTCCTAGGCATTTCCTCTACAAATTCAACAGAACGTATCCATTTAAATTCCGCCAGCTTTTTATTGCAGAATTCCTTTATTTCCAGCTCCAGCTTTTTAGAGGGCGCATAGCCCGAGCCCAGCACGACTACCGCCTTAATGGCCTGGCCGCGCAGCGCGTCGGGCACGCCTATAACGCCGCACTCGGCCACGGCCGGATGCTCGCAAAGCACGTTCTCAATTTCATAAGGGCCTATGCGGAAGCCGCCCGTTTTGATAATATCGTCAAACCGCCCGTGAAACCAATAGCGCCCCTCCTTATCCATATAAGCGGCGTCTCCCGTATGATATACCCCTCCGCGCCAGACATGGGCATACTGCCCGCTGTTGTCCAGATAAGCCTTGAATATGCCGGGCTGCTTTCCGCTTGCAGGCGGAAGAATAACAACTTCGCCTATTTCGCCGGGCCTTGCCAATTCTCCGTTTTTATCCCGCAGCTCAATATTATAAAAAGGAGAGGGCACGCCCATAGAGCCCTCGACCGGCTCCTGTCCCTTAAAATTAGCCATAAGCAGAGTAGTCTCTGTCTGGCCGTAGCCTTCGCTCAGAGAAATGCCCGTATATAGTTTAAATTTCCGGAATACCTCGGGAGAGAGCATTTCGCCGGCAGTAGAAGCATGCTTGAGAGAGGGCATAAATTCAATTCCTTTGCGGACGAGATAGCGATATACGGTAGGAGGCGCGCAAAAAGAAGTTACGCCGTAGCGGTTTATAACGGCGGTTAGCTGCTTAGGCTCAAAATGATCAAAATCATATACCATGACCGCGCTGCCCACCAGCCACTGCCCGTAAATTTTGCCCCATGAGGCCTTGGCCCATCCCGTTTCGGCCACTGTAAAATGCAGGCCGTTATCCTGCGCCTGCTGCCAATATTTTGCAGTAACTATATGCGCCAAAGGATAGGCGTAATCATGAATTACTCCCTTAGGATTACCCGTAGTGCCCGATGTAAAATACATCAGCATATCGTCCCCGGCAAGAGTTTCCACCCTTTCAAAGACGTCCGAAGCGGCCTGCATTTCCTCGGTGAGATTATTAAATCCCTCCGCTTCTCCCTGCACGCACCAAAGCCGCGCCGTCAGGCCCGCCTGCATAAGAGCGCCTCTGAGCGTTTGAGGCACGCCGTCCTCTCGCGTGCATACGGCCGCTTTAATTCCGGCCGCCGCCAGACGATAGGCAAAATCGCTCTGCGTCAGCATATGAGTGGCCGGAACGGCTACCGCTCCTAATTTATGCAGCGCCACAACTGCCAGCCAATACTCATAATGCCGTTTAAGCACCAGGAGCACTCTGTCTCCCCTGCCTATGGACGCGGCCTTAAACACATTGGCTATTTTATTGCTGTATTTTTTTATTTCGGAAAAGGAGAATATACGCTCCTCATTCTGAGCGTTCAGCCAGACCAGCGCCCTTTTATCAGGCTCTTCATCAGCTATTGCGTCCACAACGTCATAGCCGAAATTGAAATTTGCCGGATAATCAAGGGTAAAGCTTTTTAACTCGCCTCCCTCTCCTATAACTTCATACAAAACCTCTGATATATGCTCATACGACTCCTTTATTCCGTCTCCGCGCAGACGCCTATGCGCCTGAAACGCTCATATCTTTTGCCCACTAAATCCATATCCCGGCCCAATTCTCCCAATTCATCGCTTAAAAGCGCGCGGATACGCTCATAAAATTCCTTTTTGCCCAGATTCTCTTCTGAAAGGATTCTCTCGACCACTCCCAGGCTTTTGGCGTCCTCGGCCGTAAGCTTAAGGCTGGCGGCGGCTTTTTCGGCCTGAGAAGCGTCCTTCCATAAAATGCTGGCGCAGCCTTCGGGCGAAATAACCGAATATACGGCGTTCTCAAGCATCCAAACACGGTCGGCCACGGCAAGGGCCAGCGCGCCGCCGCTGCCTCCCTCTCCTATTAATATGGAAATAACCGGGACGCAGAGAGTAGTCATCTCCATTAAATTTTCCGCTATGGCCTGTCCCTGGCCGCGTTCTTCAGCGCCCACGCCGCAAAACGCGCCCGAGGTATCTATAAAGCAAATCACCGGCCGCCCGAATTTCTCCGCCTGTTTCATAAGCCTGAGCGCCTTGCGGTACCCCTCAGGATTAGGCGCGCCGAAATTGCGGTATACTCTCTCCTTGGCCGTATGCCCCTTTTCTATGGCTATAACCGTAACGGGATTGCCGCACAGACGGGCTATACCGCCCACAACGGCCGGATCGTCTGCAAACCGCCTGTCCCCATGCATCTCCATAAAGCCGCTGAAAATATTTCTGATATAATCCAGCCCCGTAGGCCTGCCGCTCGCACGCGCAAGCTTTACTCTTTCATAAGGCGTCTGGCTCAAAGCATTAACCTCCGTTATGTGTTTTTAAAAGCTCAATTAAATATCTTTTCTGATTGGGACGAGGCACTATTTCATCTATAAAGCCGTGCTCCATGACAAATTCAGATTTCTGAAAGCCCTCAGGCAGAGCTTTTTTCGTGGTCTGTTCAATCACCCGCGCTCCGGCAAATCCGATTACCGCTCCCGGCTCGGCCAGGATAATATCCGCCTCCATGGCGAAACTGGCCGTAACGCCGCCCGTCGTCGGATCGGTAAGAACGGCGATATAAAGCAATCCGGCGTCGCTGTGCCTCTTAACCGCCGCGCTGGTCTTAGCCATCTGCATTAAAGACAGCAGCCCCTCCTGCATGCGCGCGCCCCCCGAAACGGTAAAGCCTATTACAGGCAGACGATGCACGGCCGCATATTCAAACAGCCGTGTTATTCTTTCGCCCACGGCGCTGCCCATAGAGCCCATCATAAAATAAGGCTCCATGACAAACAGGCAGCAATTCTGCCGGCCTATTCGCGCCGTTCCGCAGAGAATCGCCTCCGCCTCGCCGCTGGCCGCGCGCACCGTCTCCAATTTATCCGCGTATCCCGGAAAATTAAGCGGATTGCCCCCATGCAGGCCCGAATATAATTCGCGGAAGGAATCCTTATCGGCCAGCGCGGCGACGCGCTGGCGGGCCGTCATTCTGAAATGATAGCCGCACGGGCATACCAGGCCGTTGGCCCAAAGACGGCTCAGGGGAATATCCTTATGACAGTTGGGACAGTTCTTTTCAGGCTCTCCGTCGTCCTGCTGCACGGGTGCCGCGCTGCGCCCTCCCTCTTCAAGCTGGTTTTTGGGTTTTAAAAAATTTATAAACGCCATTTCCTTCACCTATTGCCCATAAAGGTTAAATCATAATTGCCCGAGGCAAAACGTTCGTCCTCCACAATGGCGAGCTGCTCCTGAATATTGGTGGGAATGCCCTCAATAACCAATTCGCACAGCGCGGCCCGCAGCTTGCGCAGGGCTTCATCCCTGCTGGAGGCAAAAACAATTAATTTGCCCACGAGGGAATCATAATACGGGGATACCTCCGCGCCCTGAATCAGGCAGGTGTCAAAGCGCACGCACGGCCCTCCGGGCACATGCAGCATATTCAGCGCGCCGCAGCTTTGAGCGTTGATGCGGCATTCTATAGCCGAACCGGCCATAAGTATTTCCTGCTGTGTGAAATTCAGCGGAATCCCCGCCGAAACGCGTATCTGCCATTTTACGATATCTACGCCCGTCAGCATTTCGGTTACGCAGTGCTCCACCTGCAGCCGGACGTTCATTTCCATAAACCAGAAATTGCCCTTTTCATCCAGCAGAAATTCCAGCGTGCCCGCGCCTACATATCCGATTTTCTTAACCGCCTCCAGAACGGCGCGAATAATGCTTTCCCTCTGCTCCCCGCTGACCGCCGGAGAAGGGGATTCTTCAATCAGCTTTTGATTGCGCCGCTGCAAAGAACAATCCCTATCCCCCAGGCATACGGCGTTTCCGTATTCGTCGGCCAGAATCTGCAATTCCACATGCCGGGCGGGAAATATATATTTTTCAAGATAGAGGGAGCTGTCTCCAAAGGCGCCGGCCGCTTCCGCGGCCGCCTGGAGAAACGCCTCCTCCAATTCTTCAGCCTCTCTGATTAAACGTATGCCCCGGCCGCCTCCGCCCGCGCAGGCCTTGAGCATAACCGGATAGCCTATGCTGCCGGCCGCCAATTTGGCCTCTTCAACCGAAGAAACCGCCTTAGTCCCCGGAATAACCGAGAGGCCCGCCTCTGAAAACAGCTCCTTTAAGGCCGCCTTATCGCTTAATCGCTCCATGCTTTCAGGCTCGGGGCCTATAAAAACCAGCCCGTTTTTCCGGCACAGCCGCGCAAAATGCGCGTTTTCCGAAAGGAAGCCGTATCCGGGATGAACCGCCTGGGCGCCCGCCAGAATGGCGGTGCTTATTATTTGATTTTCATTTAAATAGCTCTTGGACGCCTCGGCCTCTCCTATGCAATAGCTCTGGTCGGCCAGCGCCACATGCAAAGCGTTTTTATCCGCCTCCGAATATACCGCTACCGTCGAAACGCCCATCTCCTTGCAGGCCCGTATTATCCTGACGGCTATTTCTCCGCGGTTGGCAATGAGTATTTTAGAAAACATACGCTATGCTCCCGTAACTGCAAAAGAAAATTCGGCGGAAGCGCAAAGCCGGCCGTCCGCCGTTACCTTTCCCTGCGCAAAATAAAAGGGATGCTTAACCCTTGTTATGCGGCAGTTCGCCGTAATTATATCTCCAGGCCGGACGGGGGAACGGAATTTGACATTATTCAGCCCGGTATAAACAGGAATATCGCCCGGCTTTAAGACGTCCTGCATAAGCACGCAGGCGGACTGCGCCAGAAATTCCAGAAGGATTACGCCCGGCACTATGGGATTGCCCGGAAAATGCCCCTGCAAAAAGAATTCGTCTCCGCGCACTTTATACCGCCCTATGCTCTCCTCATCCTTCATTTCCGCCTCGTCCAGCAGCAGCATATTATCCCGGTGAGGCAATATTTTTTCAATTTCTTCCCTATTCATCCAATTTACCTCTTTATGCGGAACAGTTCCGTTCCGAATTCCACAACCTGGCCGTTCTGGACGCAGACGCGATCTATTATTCCGTCGCTTTCGGCCGTAATTTCATTCATAAGCTTCATAGCCTCTATAATGCAAAGAGTCTGCCCCTTTTTAACCCTGCTTCCAGGCAGCACATAAGGCTGCGCGTTCTCGGCGGGCGCGGCGTAAAACACGCCCACTATGCCCGATTTTACGCTTATATAATCCCCTTCCTCCTGATTCTTTGGAAGAACTCCGTTTTCTCCGGCGTTTACGGCCGTTATTTCCCGGACGGGCGCCGGAAGCGTGCGCTCTAAGCGCACCACCTTATTATCCTCGGTAATCTCCAGGCCGGTAAGGCCCAATTCCTGCATAAGGCCCGCATATTTTCTAATATCTGTTTCGTTCATGGCTTACACCTTTCTAAAAGCAAGACAGGCGTTATGGCCGCCAAAACCCAGCGAATTGGAAAGAGCCAGGGTAAGATTCGCCTTAACCGCCTTATTGGGCACGCAATTAAGGTCGCAGGCCTCGTCCTGCTCGTTTAAATTAATAGTAGGAGGAATAACGCCCTCTCTAAGCGCCATAATGCAGGCCAGGGCCTCTATCGCTCCGGCCGCCCCCAGCATATGCCCCGTCATGGATTTCGTGGAGCTGACATACGCTTTAAAAGCCGCCTCCTGGCCCATAGCAGCCTTAATAACGGCCGTTTCCACGGCGTCGTTAATGGGAGTGCCCGTTCCATGAGCGTTTATATAAACAACGTCCTGAGCATTATAACCCGCCTCGCGCATAGCGTCCTGCATAGCGCGGGCGCCGCCCCTGCCCTGAGGATGAGGCGCCGTAATATGATATGCGTCGCAGGTGGAGCCGTAGCCGCAGACCTCACCGTATATTTCAGCGCCGCGGGCCCTGGCGTGCTCATATTCCTCCAGCACAAAAGCCGCCGCCCCTTCTCCTATTACAAATCCGCCTCTGCGCCTGTCAAAGGGCAGGGACGCGGCGTTTGCATCCTCTGAAACGGACAGCGCCTGCATATTGACAAAGCCCGCCACCGCCGAAGCATTGATTGCCGCCTCCGTCCCGCCCGTGATAACGGCGTCGGCATAATTATGGCGAATCATGCGCAGCGCCTCCCCTATGGCGTTGGAGCCCGAAGCGCATGCAGTAACTGAAGGCTGGGCCGAACCGCGGCAATCATGCCTTATGGCAATCAGGCCGGCGGCCATATTGGCTATCATCATAGGCACGAAAAGGGAGGAAACTCGCCTCGGCCCTCTCTCCAAAAGCTTTGTATGCTCTTTTTCAAAAGTGCCTATTCCGCCTATGCCCGTGCCAAACTGCACGCTGAAGCGTTCGGGATCTATCCGGCCCTCAATGCCGCTTTGTTCCACCGCCTGCTGCGCCGCGGCCGCCGCGAACTGCGCATAGCGGTCGGTTCTCAGAATCTCATTTACCTCCATATAATCCCTGGGCTCAAAATCTTTAACTTCTGCCCCTAATTTGGCTTTGGAATCAGCCGTATCAAAAAGAGTAATGGGCGCTATGCCGTTTCTGCCCGATTTGAGCCCTTCCCAGGTTTGCCCGGCGCTGTTGCCCAAGGGGGTAACGGCGCCCATGCCGGTAATAACCGCTCTTCTAAACATAAATCATTTCTCCTCACATGGCTATGCCGCCGTCCACGCGCAGCACTTCGCCCGTTACATATTCGGCCACCGCCAAATATCCCGCCGCCTGAGCTACATCCTCCGCCTTGCCCATTCTGCCCAAAGGTATTGTCTTAACCATTGGATTATCCGTCTGGAGCCTGGTCATATCAGTAGCTATAAATCCGGGAGCGATGGCGTTGCATCGGATTCCCTTGGGAGCCAGCTCTCTGGCTATTGTCTTGGTCAGGCCGATAATGCCCGCCTTGGACGCGGCGTAATTGCATTGCCCGGCATTGCCCATTATGCCCGCGACCGAAGCTATATTGATAATGCATCCGCCGCGGTTGCGGATGAAAAGCCCGGCGGTATGCCTGAGCATATTAAACGCTCCCTTAAGATTGACGGCTATAACCTGGTCGAAATCCTCTTCCTTCATAACGGCGGCCAAGCCGTCCCTTGTAATGCCCGCGTTATTGACCAATATATGCACCGTGGAAAAATCCTCTTTTATGCAGGAAACAGTTTTTTTAACCGCCTCAAAATCAGATACGTCGCACATATAGCTTTTGGCCCGCACATTATATTCCGTCCGGCATTTATCCGCCACGCCTTCGGCCAGGGCGGCGTTTCCTATATCAATAACGGCAATATCCGCCCCCATAGAGGCAAATTTATAGGCTATAGCCTCCCCCAGGCCGCGGGAGGCGCCGGTAATAACGGCCGTTTTCCCTCTCAGCATGATTCCACCTCCGATAAATATTCCTCCAGCGAATACGCTTTAAGCTGGGCATCAATCTTCTTAATCATATTGGTTAAAGTCCTGCCCGGCCCAATCTCAATGAAAATGTCCGCTCCATCCGCCGCCATATTGCGGATTAGGCTTTCCCAGCGCACGGGGCTGCAAATCTGTTTGGAGAGCAGGCGGGCCGGAGCTTCCCGGTAGGGCAGAGCCGTATAATCCGAATAAAGAGGAAGCGCAGGCTCTTTTAATTCCGCCCTGGACAGCTCTTTATAAAAATCCTCGGCGGCCCTTTGCATAAAAGGGGAATGAAACGCGCCCTTTACCTTAATAGGGACAACCCTTCCTCCCGCTTCCTTTACGTCCTTAATCAGCCCGGGCATTTCTTCCGAAAGCCCTGAAACGGAAATCTGGCCGGGACAGTTATAATTAACCGGATAAACTCCGCTGTGCCCGGCGCATATTTCCTCAACCTTCTCAGGAGAGCATTTTAAAACCGCGGCCATAGACGTATCCGATTTCTCTGCCTCCCGCTGCATAAGCGCGCCCCGCATGCACACCAGCTTAAAGCCCGTCTCATCGTCAAACACCCCGCATACCGCCGCGGCCGTCATTTCGCCCAGCGAAAAGCCCGCGGCCGCAGCCGGAAAAATTCCCAAAGACATCAAAGCGCGCGCCGCAGCCAGTTCTACTGCAAAAAGACAGGGCTGAGTGTTGGCCGTCTCTTTTAATTCTTCCTCCGAGCCCTCAAAGCATTGCAGAGAAGTGCCCGGACGGATTGAATCGCACATTTCAAAAACCCGGGCCGCGGCGGGATATTTTTCAAAAAGCGCTTTGCCCATACCCGGATATTGATCTCCCTGCCCTGAAAATACGAACGCTATTTTACCCATGACGGCGCCCTCAGGAGGAGCGGCTCCGCTTCCTCCACCACTTCCTTTATTATTTCCCGCGCAGGCTGCTCCTTTTTAACCATAGCCGCAATTTGTCCGGCCAGGAAGCAGCCCTTTTCAGAATCGCCCTCCTTAACGGCCAGGCGCAGCGCCCCTACGGCCATGGCCTCCAGTTCGTCGTCGGGCATGCCGCCGTATTCAGCCGCTAAATAATCCCTGGCAAACTGAGTGCGCAGGCTGCGCACTGGATGTCCCAGGCGTTTGCCTGTAACCATTGTGCAGAGGTCGTTGGCTTTTAAGATTTTTTCCTTATATACGGGATGTATGCTGCATTCGCAGGCGCTTAAAAAGCGCGTGCCCATCTGAACGCCGCACGCGCCCAGCATTAAAGCCGCCGCAAAGCCCCTGCCGTCCGCTATGCCTCCGGCCGCTATAACGGGCAGATTGGTCGCGTCGCACACCTGCGGAAGGAGGGCCATAGCAGTCAGCTCCCCGACGTGCCCGCCGCTTTCTCCGCCTTCGGCAATTACCGCCGAGGCGCCCAGGCGCGTCATCAATTTGGCCATAGCCACAGAAGCCAC
>QALW01000052.1 GCA_003150515.1 Selenomonadales bacterium
ATATTCGTATATGGCGCTGGTGCCTATAATCCAGCCTCCCGTTATAAAGCTTATAACTACCAAAAAAGAACGGCTCATCCGTATGGAATACGAGCAGAAAAATATCTCCAAAACCGTTCGCATTCTTTTCCCCATAATCATAACGGTTGTAGTCGGCTTGGTCGCGCCTCGTTCGGTTGCCCTCATAGGCTTTTTGATGTTCGGCAATCTTATAAGGGAATGCGGCGTTTTAAGAATACTCTCTGAAAGCGCGCAGAAGGAGCTGCCCAATTTGGTTACACTCCTGCTGGGCATTACGGTAGCCGCAAAGATGAAAGCCGAATCCTTCCTGGACGTCAACACTTTGATTATACTGGGCCTGGGCCTGTTCGCGTTTATATTTGATACGGTGGGCGGCGTTATGCTGGCTAAATTAATGAATCTTTTCTGCAAGAAAAAAGTTAATCCCATGGTGGGCGCGGCCGGAATTTCCGCTTTCCCCATGTCTGCGCGCGTAGTTCATAAAATGGGGCTCAAGGAAGATAATCAGAATTTTCTGCTTATGCATTCAATAGGCGCGAACGTGTCGGGGCAGATTGCTTCGGTTATAGCGGGCGGCCTCATATTGAATTTTGTGGTTGCGGGATAAGGAGGTATAATTATGAATGTTCAGGCGTTTATAGATTCTCTTTGGATAATGCTTAAAGGCATGGCGGGCATTTTTATAGTTACTATTGTAATAGCGCTGGCTATGTTCGCGCTGATGAAATTATTTCCTGAGAAAAAGGATAAATAATTAACATGCTATCTTACTTTTATTAGTTGGTTAAATATTTCAAGCGGAGGCGTCCGGAATTTTCCGGACGCCTCCGCTTGATTAATCATGCTTTGCGGCGTTCTGAAAATGAAGCTTTATTGAACAAGGTCGCAGCATTCAAAATCAGAATCAATATTATGAGCTATTATACGCGCCTTGAAATTCCTGACGCCGCACATGGAGCCAGAATTTTCATCCGCCAGGCTTAAATCCTCAGGAAGCACGAATTTAATGCATCTTACCAGAACGTCCCGGCAGGTGGGATAAGTGTGCGCAGGCACGGTTATGGCCTTTACGCCCCGCTCATGCTCGTTTCCTTCCGAGTCCACTTCAGTCAGGATTACTCCCAGCGCCACCCTTTTAAAAGGGCAGACGTTCTTGAGATTGATGTCCAGCTGAAGAATACGTCCGATGGATTCCAGATAGGTGTCGCCGGCGTCAAATACTACTGAATCTTCGCAGCCGGTTATAGCGATGTCCACGGGCGTCGGGCATGGTTCCGGATGAACTATTATGCTGCACTGCACGTTCACCTCAGGATCGGGGAATACAGCTACGTTGCCTTCATTGTCCGAATAAGTGATGCTTTGATTGATTTTCTTTGTTCCGGGCGTGTCCGCAACGTGAACGATATCAAATTCCAGCGTAGCTCCCTCGTTGTTTGTCGTGCCAAGCTGATCTATAGTCCATTTAAGGGTGGTGGAATTTATCATGCTGGCAACGCCCTTTGTGGGCATGGAAATGCTGGTTATGGCAAAGTCGGAATTTATTACTTCGTCTATGACGATATTGGTCGCTCCGGGATTGGAGATATTCTGAGCCAGGTCGGCGAATAACTCCTCCAAATCCGCGTCGTCCGGGGTAATGGCCACATGGGAATCGCTCGGATCTGTAGCCCATTCGTCCAAAACGGCGGGATCTATTCCGTCTGAGCCAATCAGGCCGATGCAGTATATGATTACGCCTGCCGCGCGCGCAGCGGCGGCTACCGGGTTGGGATCAGGTCCGGCAGTGGTTTTGCCGTCGGTGAACATAACCATAACCTTAGCGTTGGATGAAGAGGGATCGAATAACGCCGAGGCTTTGGCAAAGGCGTCGGCGTGATTGGTTGAGCCTCCTGCCGTCAGGCTGTCCACGGCCGCCTTTAAATCGGCCACGGAGGTTATAAGCTGAGTGTTTTGAGTGGCCGAATTGGAAAAGCTGACTATTCCTATGCGGCTGCCCGAACCAATCTGCCCGTCCGGGGTGCCGTCGGTGGCCTCTTCTATAATATCTATAAATTTTTTAGCCCCGCTTTTTAAATTGGCAAGAGGGCTGCCCGACATGCTTCCTGATCTGTCCAGAATCAGGACGATATCGGTGGGATTGCTGCTTATATCCGGCGAGGCGGATAATGCCAGGGTGACTCGCAGAGCGCCTCCGCAGTCAATTTGGCTGGCGTTAATAGTCTTATTTGAACTGTTTAAACCCATAATGTTCTCTCCTTTAGTGATATAGGGCGTCAGCCCTGATTCCATTATATGTTTGATTTTGTCAGCTTGTGCTTGGCAAAAGGGATGAAAACGCAATAACGGGCGGAGCTTACGGCTGTTTTTATAAGGCTTAGAGAGAATGATGAGTGCAGCGCCTTGGATGCGGAGAATATTATTCGGCCGCGCGTTAAAAGGAAGGAAAAAAGGGCCCAAAGGGGGCGGCTCTTGGCAGGCTTAAGCCTGCTCCCGGCCGGGTCCATCCCGGCCGGGCCGGCCTTCGGGCCGGCAAGAGCCGCCCCCTTTGGGCCCTTTTACCCTTCCTTTTAACGCGGTTATATTTTATGCTTGCAAGGGAATTTTGCCTGAACCTTTTTGCTTGACAGCAAAGGGAAAAAAGAGTAATATACAGTTCGTGTCCGAACAATTTATATTGTCGTCAGGCGTTTGAAGGGAGCTGGTTCTGTGTGGAAAAGGACTGCGGCGCATGGATAAATATATTGGCGCATAAGGTCAAAAAACGGCTGGATGCCACTCTTCAGGATATCGGAATTACCGGTGTGCAGAGCCGCGTAATCTATTATATTCTGAATCATTACGAGGACGGCCCCGTCTTCCAGAAGGATATAGAAAATGTTTTCGGATTAAGCCGTTCAACCGCTACGGGCATATTGCAGCTTCTTGAAAAGAACGGAATTATCCTGCGGGAAAGCGTGGATAACGACGCCCGGCTCAAAAGCCTGGTGCCCACTCGGCGCGCCGTTGAATTGGACGCGGAGGTCTGCAATTGTCTGCGCGAGACCGACCGTATGCTCACCCGCGGGCTCTCGGGCGGCCAGATTCAGCTCTTTAAGGAAACTGCGGCGCAGATGCTGAACAATCTGGACGAATGGGAAGGCTGAATTTCCATAGGAGTCCGCAATAAATAAGTTCGCAGCAAAACAAATTCAGGCGCCGAAATTCAAAGCAAGGCTTCGGGCAGCCTGTTCAAAGCTTCTGAAATGGAATAGGAGGAATTGTTAAGTATGATAAAAACCCTGGCTCGCAGCATACGCGAGTATAAGAAGGCTTCCATATTAACTCCCCTGCTGGTGACGGTAGAGGTTATTCTGGAATGCATAATTCCGTTTGTTATTGCCAATCTGGTCAATCAAATGCAGGCCGGATGCACTATGGATGTCATAGTCAAATACGGCGCGGCTTTAATAATAATGTCGCTGCTTTCCCTCGTTTTCGGGGGAGCGGCGGGCGCCACCTGCGCCAAGGCTTCGGCTGGCTTCGCGCGCAATCTGCGCAAGGATATGTTTTATAAAATACAGGATTATTCCTTTGAAAACATAGATAAATTTTCAGTTTCCAGCCTGGTGACGCGGCTCACGACCGATATAACCAACGTGCAGATGGCCTATATGATGATTATCCGCATAGCCATACGCTGCCCCCTTATGCTTATTTTTTCTTTCGTTATGGGCTTTTATATGGGCGGCCGCCTGGCGGTAATCTTTTTGATAACCATACCCATTCTGGGCCTGGGGCTGTTTTTGGTCATCCGCGCCGTTATGCCCCTTTTCCGCCGCGTTTTCCGCAAATACGACGCTCTTAACGATTCAGTGCAGGAAAACGTTCAGGCAATGCGCGTGGTTAAATCCTATGTGCGCGAGGATTATGAGAAAAAGAAATTCGGCGCCGCGGCCGAAAATGTTCAGAGGGATTTTACCCGCGCCGAGCGTATTCTGGCTATTAATAACCCTTTAATGCAGTTTTGCATTTACGCGGGCATGGCTTTCGTGCTCTCTTACGGCTCCTACGCCGTTATAACCAGCCAGGGGCTGGATTTGAACGTAGGCCAGATGTCCGCTATGCTTACATACAGCTTTCAAATCCTTATGAGCCTTATGATGCTCTCTATGGTGTTCGTTATGATCACCATGTCCGCCGAATCGGCCGAGCGCATAGTGGAAGTGCTCAATGAAAAAAGCGCGCTTCAAAGCCCTGAAAACCCTTTAAGGGAGGTGCGGGACGGCTCTGTGGATTTTGAGGGGGTAAGCTTTAAATATTCTCAAAAGGCCGAGCGCATGGCCCTTTCGGATATTAATCTGCATATCCGTTCGGGCGAGGTTATAGGCGTTTTAGGGGGAACGGGCTCCTCCAAGAGCTCCTTAATCCAATTAATCCCTAGGCTTTACGACGTTACCCAGGGCTGCGTTAAGGTGGGCGGCCGGGATGTGCGCGAATACGATTTGGAAACGCTGCGCAATCAGGTGGCCGTGGTGCTGCAAAAGAACGTGCTCTTTTCGGGCACGATCAAGGATAATCTCCGCTGGGGCAATCCCGACGCAACCGACGAAGAAATGCTTCAGGCCTGCCGTCTGGCTCAGGCGGATGAATTTATCCAGCAGTTTCCCAATAAATACGACACCTGGATAGAACAGGGAGGCGCCAACGTTTCAGGCGGCCAGAAGCAGCGTTTATGCATCGCCCGCGCGCTGCTTAAAAAGCCCAAGATATTAATTCTGGACGATTCAACCAGCGCCGTGGATACCCGCACGGACGCGCTCATCCGCAGGGGCTTTAGGGAATTTATCCCTGAGACCACTAAAATTATAATAGCTCAGCGCGTCGCCAGCGTTCAGGACGCCGACCGCATAATTCTTATGGAGGGCGGCTGCATAAGCGCCGTTGGCAGCCATGACGAGCTTATGCAATCCAGCCAGGTATACCGCGAGATTTATAAAACTCAGAACAGAGAGGGGGATAAGGAGAATGCCTAAGGAGCCTTCAAAGCTTGGAAAGCGCGCGCCCAAAGGCGTGCTCAGGCGCCTGATGCGCACTGTATTTCAATTCTATCCGGTGCTTATGCCCGTAACTCTTGCCTGTATATTGGTTAACGCCGTCGTCAGCTCGGTGCCCGCGATTTTTATGCAGAACGTCATAGCCGTCGTGGAAGAAACTTTCCGCTCGGGCGATTGGGCTTCGGCGTCCGGCCGCATTTTCTCCCTGCTGGCCGTGCTTATAGCGCTGTATTTAATAAGCCTGCTTGCGGGCGTGTTGTTCACTCAGCTTATGGCCGTAATTACCCAGGGCACGCTGGCCAAAATGCGCAAAAAGATGTTCGAGCATATGCAGGATCTGCCTATAAAATATTTTGACACTCATAATCACGGGGATATAATGAGCTTTTATACCAACGATATAGATACGCTGCGCCAGATGATCAGCCAGAGCCTGCCCCAATTGCTGATGTCGGCCGTCACTCTGCTGAGCGTCTTTGGCATAATGCTGTATTACAGCGTCTGGCTGACGCTGGTGGTGGTGTGCGGAGTGATCGTTATGACCCTTATTGCCAAATATGTGGGCGGCCGCTCCTCCCGCTATTTTTTGAAGCAGCAGATAACCATAGCGCGCACAGAGGGCTTCATGGAGGAAATGATGAACGGCCAGAAGGTGGTCAAGGTTTTCTGCCATGAAAAAGGCGTCAAGGAGGATTTTGACAAGGTAAACGACGAGCTTTACGAAAATTCCGAGAAGGCCAACCGTTACGCCAACATCCTCATGCCTCTTTTAGCCAACGTGGGCAACGTTATGTATGTGGTGGTGGCGCTTGTAGGCGGCAGCCTGCTGCTCTCGGGCGCTTCCAATCTGAGCTTTTCAGGATTGGCGCTGAGCATAAGCATAGTGGTGCCCTTCCTGAATATGACCAAGCAGTTTGCCGGCGCTATCGGCCAGGTATCCAATCAGGTTAATATGGTGGTTATGGGCCTGGCGGGCGCTCACCGCGTCTTTGAGCTTCTGGATGAGGAGCCCGAAGCGGACGACGGCTATGTAACATTAGTAAACGCGCGCCAGAAGGAGGACGGCTCTCTTGAAGAATGCTCCGAGCGCACCAACATCTGGGCATGGAAGCATCCCCATCACGACGGTACGGTAACTTATACCCGCCTGCGCGGCGACGTGCGCTTTTATGACGTGGATTTTGAATATGAGCCGGGCAAAACCGTGCTGCATAACGTCACCCTTTACGCCAAGCCCGGGCAAAAGGTGGCTTTTGTAGGATCTACCGGCGCGGGCAAGACCACTATTACCAATCTGATAAATCGTTTCTACGATATTGCGGACGGTAAAATCCGCTATGACGATATCAATATAAACAAGATAAAAAAAGCGGATCTCAGGCGCAGTCTGGGGGTTGTGCTTCAGGATACCAATCTCTTTACGGGCACCGTTATGGAGAATATCCGTTATGGCAATCTGGAGGCGGACGACGAGGAATGCGTCGCCGCTGCCCAACTGGCGGGCGCTGATGATTTTATCCGCCGCCTGCCCGAGGGCTATGATACTATGCTTACGGGCAACGGCTCCAATCTGAGCCAGGGCCAGCGCCAGCTTCTGGCCATAGCCCGGGCGGCCGTGGCCGATCCGCCCGTTATGATATTGGACGAGGCCACAAGCTCCATAGACACTCATACCGAGGCCATTGTGCAGCGCGGCATGGACGCGCTTATGGCCGGCCGCACCACTTTTGTTATCGCCCACAGGCTTTCGACTGTGCAGAATGCGGACGCGATTATGGTGCTGGATCACGGCCGAATAATAGAGCGGGGCTCTCACGACGACCTTATAAAGCTCAAGGGCACTTATTACCAGCTCTATACGGGCGCGCTGGAATTGGATTAATCTCTATTTTTTTCAGAGCTGCTCCCCAAAAAAGCCGCGGCGCGTTGGCGGCCGATTCTCGGCCGCTGCCCGGGCCTCCGGCCCGGCCAGGCAGGCGAAAGCCTGCCCAACGCGCCGCGGCTTTTTTGGGGAGCCTTGCCTATCCTCCGCGGCTTTTTTGGGGAGCCTTGCCTATCCTCCGCGGCTTTTTTCGCTCCTGCCTATCCTCCGCGGCTTTATTCTTAAATTCCTTAAAGCTTCCCGCCCCCTGCCCGAAAACGCCCCCCTGCCGCATAACGCCGCCCCGTTAAGGGGCGGCGTTATGCGGCAGTTTTTTTACGCGCCGCGGGCAACTTTTCCGGCTCGTTCTTTCCGCTCCATAACGACGGCGGCGTTATGCGGCGGCTTTTCTTTCGCTTACCCGCGGAAAATTCCGCCGGCGCGGTCTTTCCGCTCCCTGCCGGGGCGGCGCCTCCGTCCAGGCTTTTCTTCCCCGCCGGGAGAGGGGTTAAAATGCGCCGTAATGCAGCCAATAACAACAAATATTAAAAGTTTACAAAAAGTTCACAGGATTTTGATGTCATTGTGACATCAAAATGACATAAATTCCCTTTTATAGTGGGAAATATTCTGATATAATAATGATGTCAATATAATGTTATTCCGAAGGAGAAATAGTATGGCTAAAAAGAATAGTATAGATAAGAAAAATAGTGCGGATGATAAGTTAATTCGATATACATTGCGTATAGATCCTGTAGTTTATAAAAAAGTTCAGGTAATAGCTGCCAGGGAAGGACGCTCAACAAATAAGGCTATAGAGCAATATCTAAAAAAATTTGTTTCGGATTATGAAGAAGAAAATGGCAAAATAAAGATATCCAATGATTAATTGGGTATTATAACAGATAATTATTTAAAATAAGCATATGTGGAATACTTATTTTTTAGGATTATAAATATGATTTTGGTCGTATTGCTTAATATATTTTTTCAGAACTATGTTTATATATTGCGACAGGGGGCGGTCGTCTAATTCAGATAATTCTTTTATTTTTGTGATTATATCTTCATCAAGAGATACGCTTATTTTTTGCTTTAGTGTTCTCATCAGCTTACCCTCCATATCTTTGGCGCTATAAACATTAAATTTAAGTACCACCATAAAGTTGACATCATGATGACGTCATTATACCACCACTTTCGTTTTGACGCAATAATTATGTTATAATGAAGTCATAATAATGTTATCTAAAGGAGACGGCATGTATGGATAATTTAGTAAAACGTACTATACGCATAGATAGTTCAGTAAATAATAAGATAAAATACATAGCTGAAATGGAAGGCCGTTCAGTAAATAAGGAAATAGAACTGTATCTTAAAAAGAGTATAAAAGCATATGAGGAAAAATATGGTGTGATTAAAATGGATGAAGATTGATTTAGGATTATTTTGGGGCTGAAAGAGAGTCTAATTATATTCCGCTGGGCGCCCGATTAAAAAATAGCGGCCTTTGGCTTGGCAAGACAAAGGCCGCCGCGGTTTTTAAGCGGAGCAAATAAAAAAGCTTTTTCAAAAATCCGATTCCTGCGCATATTCTGCATAATTTTCCAGGACGCTGTCGTTCATGTGAGAAAGGTTTTTTTCGTTGCTGAGATCTTTTATTGCGTCATAGGATAAATAGGAGCAGGAATTGGACATGGGCCCGCTTTCCATCATGGAAAAGACCGGACGGGTTAAGTATGCGCTGAAAAAGGGGCCGGAATATTTAAAAAAGCGCCGCTGTTTAAAATATACGGCGGCCGAAAAGAAGGAACGGCGGAGCGGGCGGCTGATTTTTTAAATTAAAAAATCGGAACGAGCGCGAGCCGTTCCGACGTGTAATGACGATATAAAAAAGATGCCGCGGCGCAGGCGCGTCCCGCAAAAAGTTGGTAGCAAGCCGGCGCGTCGTGAGCGCGTTTACAAGCGAGCAGCAAAGGCGCAGCGTGACTTTTTGCGGAAAAGGAGCGGCAGTCCGTCAAGCGAAGCCGTGATTTACAAAAGTAAATCGCGGCGAGCCACAAGGACTCGCCGCGACGTGGTGCCGGTGGTGGGACTCGAACCCACACGATGTTGCCATCAACGGATTTTGAGTCCGTCACGTCTGCCAATTCCATCACACCGGCGCATATATTATTTTCAGCGCGGCGGGGCATAATATCCTGGAGCGGATATCCCCGAAAAATGAGACTGCGCTCCATTGTATTTCCTGCGCGCTTAAGGTATAATAGCATAAAAATCCTCTCCGCGCAATCTCTTTTTTTATAAATATGGGGGCAGGGCCCGTCCGGGCGGGGCCAAATTGAATTTGTTATATAAATGTAATGGAATGTTCAGATATTTATGCTATAATATCTTTGATTTATATTCTTTAAGGAGCGGCCAATGGAAAAATTTTTGCTGGTGGACGGTAATTCTCTTTTAAACAGGGCGTTTTATGCGCTGCCTGTGCTGAGCACGGCTTCAGGCGAATATACAAACGCCGTTTACGGCTTTTTCAATATGCTTTTTAATATGATGGACAGATTGGAGCCTGAGTACGCGGCAGTAGCCTTCGACCGCAAGGAGCCCACTTTCAGGCATAAGGAATATCTTGAGTATAAAGCGGGGCGCAAGCCCATGCCGGACGAACTTATTCCTCAGTTTCCCCTGCTCAAAAGCGCGCTGGAGGAGGCGAATATTCCCTTTATTGAGATGCCCGGCTTTGAGGCGGACGATCTTTTGGGCACCCTCTCTCTTATGGGGGAAAATTCCGGGCTGGAATGCTGCGTGCTTTCGGGGGATAAGGACGTATTGCAGCTTGTTTCGGAGCATACCACCGTTTATCTGACAAAAAAGGGCATAAGCGAATTGGAGACGTATACGCCTGAATTTCTGGCCGAAAAAATGGGCCTGGAGCCAAACCAGATTGTGGAGCTTAAGGCGCTGATGGGGGATAATTCAGACAATATCCCCGGCATTCCCGGCATAGGGGAAAAGACGGCCCTTAAATTGCTGGGCGAATATAAGAATGTGGATAACCTCCTGGCTCATGCTGATGAAATAAAGGGCAAGCTGGGTGAAAAAATTGCGGCGGGGCGGGAGAGCGCTCTTTTAAGCCGCAGGCTGGCCTTAATTGACAGAAGGGTGCCCATAGAGGGAGGAACGGAGCAGTTCAGATATAAAAAGGCGGATGTTGAAATCCTGCGCGCTCTCTTTACCCGGCTGGAATTTAAATCCCTGCTCAAAAAGCTGCCCGCGCCCGAAATTGGCCCGGAAACCAGAAGACAAACCGAGATAATTGAATTAACGCCTGAAAAATTGCCTGAGCTGGGCGAAAGGCTGGCCGTATATTGGAGCGCGGGCGAAACGGGCGGACTGCATATAACGGACGACGGAAAAAGAGAATATTATATAAAGGTATGCGACGGCCTGCTGGACGAGGGAATTGCTCCTCAGGCCGCTCTGGAAGCGCTTTGCCCGCTTATGCAGGGCCGGAAAATAATAGGCTTTGATATTAAGGCGCTGATGCACGCTCTGCTTGAATTTGAGCTTGCCCTTCCCAAAAGCTATGAGGACGCCGTTCTGGCGTGGTATCTCTTGGAGCCTCTGCGCAATGATTATCCCATAGAGGCGCTGGAGGAAAAATATTCTCCGGGCAAGGCGTGCGCGGTATGGAACGCCTTTGAGGAATTTTCTGCCCGCCTGGAGGCGGAGGGCATGAACGCGCTTTACCGGGAAATCGAACTGCCCCTGCTTAGGGTGCTCTTTGATATGGAGACGGAGGGTTTCCGGGCGGACGCGGACGTGCTCAGAGAATTAAGCGTGCAGTATACGGCCCGTCTTAATTCCTTAAGCGAGAGAATCTTTTTGCTGGCGGGAGAGAATTTCAATATAAACAGCACTAAACAGCTGGGCGGCGTGCTTTTTGAGAAATTGGGGCTTCCTCACGGCCGCAAGACCAAGACGGGCTATTCAACCGATATAGACGTATTGGAGAATCTGCGCGAGCAGCATGAGATTATTCCCCTGCTCATGGAATACAGGCAGCTGCAAAAGATTAAAAGCACCTATACCGACGGCCTGCTCGCTTTAATTCAGCCCGGAGGGCGGATTCATACCACCTTCAAGCAGACGGTTACGGCCACGGGGCGCATTTCCAGCGTGGAGCCCAATCTCCAGAATATTCCCGTGCGCACGGACGAGGGACGGAATATCCGCAGGGCGTTTATCCCGGCGGAGGGCTGCGTGCTCCTGGACGGGGATTATTCCCAGATTGAGCTGCGCGTCTTGGCCCATCTCTCGGGAGACGAGCATTTAATCAGGGCTTTTAACGAGGACGAGGACGTGCATACCAGCACCGCCGCACGGGTGTTTAACGTGCCCCTTGACGAAGTGGACGCCGCTATGCGCCGCGCGGCCAAGGCCGTTAATTTCGGCATAATCTACGGCATAAGCGATTTCGGGCTGGCTTCCAATATCGGAGTGAGCCGGCGCCAGGCGGGGGAATATATAAACGAATATTTTCAGAGCTATCCCAGAATTAAGGAATTCATGGACGAATGCGTAAGCAAGGCCAGGGAAAAGGGATACGCCCAGACCATAATGGGGCGCCGCAGGCCCATGCCCGAATTGAATTCCTCTAATTATAATACGCGCACCTTCGGGGAGCGGGCGGCTATGAATATGCCTGTTCAGGGCAGCGCGGCCGATATAATAAAAGCGGCCATGATTAAAACCGCGCGGGCGCTTAAAGAGAGAAATTTAAAATCCCGCTTGATATTGCAGGTGCATGACGAATTGATTATAGAGGCGCCTGAAAAGGAGGCGGAGGAGGCGGGCCGGCTGCTCAGGGAATGCATGGAGAACGTTCTAAGGCTCAGCGTGCCCCTTAAAGTGGAGGTTAAAGCCGGGAAAAGCTGGTATGAGACTAAATAAGCCGATGAATTTTAAAATTCTTTAAATGGAAGCAAGGGCGGGGATTTATGATTGTTATAGGGCTGACGGGGGGCATGGCTTCTGGAAAAAGCGCGTGCGCCCGGTATTTAAAGAGCAGAGGCGTAGCAGTGCTGGACGCCGACGAAATTTCCAGGGAGCTAACGCGCGGAAATAATCTGGGCGCGCGGCGCATAAAAGAGGAATTGGGAGAACGGTTTTTCAGCGGCGGAGAATTAGACAGGGCCGAAACCGCCCGCTGGGCTTTTGCCTCTCCCCAGAATACTGAAAAATTAAATTCCATAATTCATCCGCTGGTAATCAGCCGTCTGGAGGAAGAAATCAAAAGGCTTGAAAGGGAGGGGCAAAGAGCCGTGGTTTTGGATTGCCCCCTGCTTTTTGAAAGCGGGCTGGATAAAATATGCGCTCAAATCTGGCTGGTGACGGCCAGTTATGAAATCAGGCTGGAGCGCGCGCGCCTGCGTTCGGGCCTGACTCGGGAAGAGGCCCAGGCGCGCATCAGCAGGCAGCTAAGCGATCAAAGCCGTGCGGCGCGCAGCAATTTAATAATAGAAAATAACGGGAGCATAAAAGAGCTGGAGGCCAAATTAAAGCCTTTGGCCGACGAGCTTCTGGGGGTGGAAGATGAGTTCGGAGAAAAAGAAAAAAAGTAAAAAAGCCGTTTGGATTTGCGCGGGCTTGCTTGCTGTTCTGATTATAGCGGCCGTTCTGCTGCGTCCGACCGTGCTGGAATGGCGCTATCCTTTAAAATATCAGGAGTATGTGGAAAAATATTCTGATGAATACGGCCTGGATAAGCTGCTGGTGTATTCGGTTATAAAATGCGAAAGCTCTTTTGAGGCGGACGCGCGCTCGCGCGCGGGCGCCTGCGGCTTAATGCAGCTTATGCCCGCCACGGCCAAATGGTTTGCCGAAAATAAGGTCAAGATAGAATACAGCGAGGAAATGCTTTTTGAGCCTGAATATAATATACGCCTGGGCTGCGCGTATCTGGATTATCTAAAAGGACGCTTTGACGGGAATATGGGCAGCGTGCTGGCGGCTTATAACGCCGGCGAGGGCATAGTGCGCCAATGGCTGAACAGCTCTCTTTACAGCGCGGACGGCGAAAACCTGAACGCTATACCTTATCCCGAGACGGAAAATTATGTTGAGAGGGTGCAGGATACATATGATATGTATGTCCGGCTTTACCGTGAAAATTAAAAAACTGGGCGCGGCTTTAAGCGCCCTGGCCATATTAAGCCTTTCGGCGTGCGCTCCTGAGGCGCAGCCCAGCGCTACCGGCAGCGCCGCGGGCACGGCGTCGGCTACGGTTAAGGTTACCGCTCAGAGGGGCGGGGAGCTTTCTTTGGCTATGCCTTCTTCTCCTGCGAGCGTGCATCCGCTTTATCTGAACGAAACCTCCATGCTCAATTTATACTGGCTGGTTTTTGAGCCTCTTATAGCGTTGGACAAGGACAACCTGCCTCAAAGCTGCCTTGCGGACAGCTGGGAATATGACGAGGCGCAGGGAGTGTATATAATCAAAATCCGTTCGGGCGTGCAATGGCATGGCGAACGGGGAGAGGTTACGGCCAACGACGTGGTTTTTACCCTCCAGCAAATCCTGAATTCCACGGAGAGCATATATAACAAGCAAATAGCCAAATATATTCAGAGCGTTAGTGTAAGCGATCTATATACAGTTGTTATTACTCCCCGTATAGCCAGCTATAATTTGCTTTACAGCCTGAACGTGCCCATAATTCCTCAAAGCTATTATCAGGGCCTGGACGGGAAAACGTCCGCGCCGCCGGTGGGCAGCGGGCCCTATGCTGTTCTGGAGGCCAATTTCAATGAAAATTCAAATATGACTCTGGGCATAAATGAAAAATGGTGGAAAAAACAGCCGTATATAGAGCTTATACGGGCAAAGGGATATAAGGATAAGGACAGCGTTTTAGCGGCCTTTGAGCGGGGAGAGCTGGATTGCGTCAACAGCGATAAGCTGACGGTGGACGTCTATGCCATGAAAGAAAACGTTCAGGCATGGGAATATCCCTCCTATTATTATGATTTTCTAGCTGTTAATCTTGAAAGGGAGCCGCTGGGAGATAGGAGAGTGCGCCAGGCTATTTCTTACGCCATAGACCGCAAAAGCATAGTGAGCAATATATATCTTAATCACGCCGTGCTCTCTGAAACGCCCTTTATGCCCGGAACCGCGCTTAACGACGCTTCGGCGATAAGATATGATTACAGTCTTGGGACGGCTTTGGAGCTGCTTGAACAGGCGGGCTGGATTCAGAATGAAGAGGGGCTGCGCGTTAAGGACGGCAAGACGCTGACTTTAGAGATTATAACTCTGGAAAATACTGATAATCCGGTTAGAAAGGATACGGCCGAAGCCATAGCGGGCCAGCTGGGAGCGGCGGGCATCAGCGTGACCGTGCTGGCGCTTGAACGGGAGGAATTGGATAAGCGCGTTGCGGCCCGGGATTTTGATTTACTGCTCACTCAGGCCTATTTAAGCGGTACACCCGATATGGAATTTATGTATGCGGGCGAAGGCAATATATCCAAATATAACAGCGTTCAATTGGAGAGCATGCTTCAGGCGCTTCAAAGCGCGGCGGGACGGGAGGAATTTTTCAGCGCGCTTTATACTCTGCACCGCGCTATGGCTGAGGAACTGCCTCATATAGGGCTCTTTTTCCAGACGCATACCATGCTTTACAGGACGGGCGTATATCCTGAAGGAATTTACAGGGATTTAAAGGTTTATTCCGGAATGGCTCAATGGTTTATAGCCCAGTAGCGGGCGCGAGCCCAAAAGCCGCTTAAATCTGACGCGGCAGATGGGCATATTTAGATTCGTTCAGCTCGTTGTTTAGAAAAATTTGCAGCCGGCGGGAATCCTGAAAGGGTTTCTGCCGGCGTTTTATTTGCATGGAGAGCCTTAATTGGGGCAGAGCATAATTGGCCGCGGAAAATAATGCCGCATAAGCGCAAATAACCTTTCAGCGGGTTATATCCTATATGAGCGCCAATATATTATTAGTAATTGTATTTGCTTTTTACTGCGGCTTATGCAGGCGGGGGGCGGCGTTTGCGGCCGCGCGCGGCCGCCGGGGCGGGGAACCCCGCCCCGGGCAGG
>QALW01000004.1 GCA_003150515.1 Selenomonadales bacterium
GGCATAACGCCGTCGTCCGCAGCCACCACCAATATAGCGATATCCGTCACCTGAGCGCCCCTGGCGCGCATGGAAGTGAACGCCTCGTGGCCGGGAGTATCTAAGAAGGTTATGGTTTTGCCGTTATGGCTGACGGTATACGCGCCTATATGCTGAGTTATTCCGCCCGCCTCATGCGCGGTTACGTTAGTGGAGCGAATCGCGTCCAGAAGGGAAGTCTTGCCGTGGTCAACGTGCCCCATAATGGTAACTACCGGAGGCCGCTCGCAGACATCCTCCTCCGAGCCCTGAACGGCCGCGTCCGTTAAAGTTTCCTCAAATGTCTTGGCAATCTTCTGTTCCAATTCTATGCCGAAATCAGTCGCCACCAGCGCGGCGGTATCATAATCTATTTCGTTGTTTATCGTAGCCATTATGCCCAGCAGGAACAATTTCTTAATAATAGCCGAGGCAGGCTTGCCTAATTTCTCGCTCAAATCCTTAATGCTTATAAGCTCGGCCGTCATTATGGCGTGCTCGATTTTAATGGGCTCCATCTTCTGCTGAGCGCTTTCCTTGCGCTTGGGCTTGCGGCCGCGGACGCGCTCGTCCTCTTCAAATACTGCGCCGCGCTGACGGGGAGCGCCCTCTTTTTTATTAAGCCGCTTTTCCTCGTGTTCTCTGGTATACATCTTCTTATTGGGATCATAATTGCTCACCCGGCCCTTTTCTGTGGGCAGAGAAGCGTCGAAGGAGGGAATTTTAAGCCCGCCGGCTCCGCCCTGCCCTTTAGCCGGAGGACGCATGCCTCCCTGAGGGCGAATCCCCTGCCCCTGCGGACGGCCGTTGAAAGAAGCGTTATTCTGGCCCTGAGCGCGGTCTGCGCCCGGAGCGGACTGGGGACGATTATAACCCTGGGGACGTCCGCCCGGAGCCTGAGGGCGAATCCCCTGCCCCTGCTGCCCTTGAAGCGGGCGCTGGAAATTAGGCCGTCCCTGAGCGTTTTGAGGAGCCTGGGGGCGGCGCCCCTGAATGGGAGCCCGCGCTCCGCGCTCCGCTTGGTTTTCATTTTTAAAACGCTCTCCGGCAGGATTTTGAGCCGCATTTCGGGCAATATTTTGCGAAGCGCTGCCCGGATGAGCCTGCGCCGCGCTGCCCGAGGGGGATTGCGACGCGCCGCCAGAAGGAGTTTGCGCCTCTTCGCCAGAAGAAGCTTGCGCCCCTCTGCCGGAAGGAGTTTGCTCCGCGCTTTGGGCTGCATTTTGCGGAGCGCTTTGAGCTGCCTGCGAAAGTTCGGCGCTCTGAGAAGGAATTGTCCCGCCTGCGGCAGGCTCCTGCTGAAATGAAGCCTCCCCCTGAGCGGATTTAACCGAATTGGCTTGGGCCGCGGCTTCATGCTGATTAACAGCTTCCGAAGAAACCTCCCGGCGCGCGCCTTCCTCCTTTAAATCAGACTGTGCTTGATTAATGGAAGCCTGCATGCCGGCAGGCTCACTCTGCGATTGCGCTGCCTGAGCAGGCTGCGCCTCTTCCTGAGCGGCAGAGGCCTCCTCCTGCCTGCTGAGCGCTTCTTTTTCCAGCCTCTCCTGCTCCTCGCGAGCCGCCTGCAATCTCTTCTGCTCGGCGCGTTCGCGCTGCGCCTGCATAATTTTCTGACGCAAAAGCTCCTCGTTATTGTTCATTAAAACCTGCAGAGATTGAATATCCCTCTGCGCATCGGCCAGCCTGGCGGTTATGCTTCCCGCAGCTTTTTGAATATCCTCGGCAAGCGCCTGATTTTTACTCATTATTATAACGCACCCCCAAAATTGTTCAAGGTATTAATTCTTTTATTTATAGCGTCGGCAAAGCCGGCGTCGTTTATTGAAACAGCTATGCACGCGGGCTTGCCCACGGCTTCGCCCAATTGATCGGTATCCAGAATCAGGCAGCTTATTCCCAGCCTGGACGCGGCGGCAATATATTCCTTTTGAGCGTTTTCCGAGCTGCGGGCGGCCAAAAGCACCATTACGGCTTTCTTCTTTTTGAGCGCCTCGCTTACTGCGACGGAGCCTGCCGACGCCTTGCCCGCCGCGCGGGCCAATCCTATAAGAGAAAGCAGCCTGGAATCTGTTTTAATCACCCTTATTCAGCTCCTCTTTGATTAAAGCCAGCGTTTCCTCCTCAACGGGCGCGTCAAAGGCCCGTGTAAGCGCTTTGGTTTTTATGCACGCCTCCAGGCAGGCCTCCCTTGGGCAGATATATGCTCCTCTGCCGGGCGCCTTGCCCGTCTTGTCCAAATTTACAACGCCTTCCTTATTGCGCACGATTCTTACCAATTCGCGCTTAGGCTTCATTTCCCTGCATCCCAGGCACATGCGCATGGGCACTTTTTTAGTCTTCAAACGCTTTCCCTCCGAATAATAATTCCGAGCCTTTAAAAACGCGCGGCACAAGCCGCCTCAAAACAAGATGCCGCTCAGCCCCGGGCGTTAAATTTCCGCAGGATCAGGCTGAGCGTCCGCCGCTTCCTCCGCCCTTTCTTGCATATCCGGAATTTCAAACTGCTCGTTATAACCGTTTTCCTCGGGCAATTCAAACGCCTGAGCGTCAAACTGCTCTTCCAGCTGGCTCTGGCATTTTATATCTATTTTCCAGCCCGTAAGCCGCGCGGTAAGCCTGGCGTTCTGGCCCTCCTTGCCAATGGCTAAAGAAAGCTGATTATCAGGCACCACCACCCGCGCCACCTTTTCCTGCTCGTTGGCGTTGACCATTATAACCCTGGCCGGACTGAGAGCGTTGGCTATATATTCCGCCGGATCGGGGCTCCATTTAATTACGTCTATTTTCTCATCATTGAGCTCGCTTACAATCTGGGACACCCTCGCTCCCTTGGCGCCCACGCAGGCGCCCAAAGGATCCACTGCCGGATCTTCCGAGGTTACGGCGATTTTGGCGCGGCTGCCCGGCTCGCGGGCTATGGAAACTATGCGTACAATGCCGCTTTGAATTTCAGGGGATTCCAATTCAAAGAGACGTTTAATAAGCTGGGGATGAGAACGGGAAACCGTTACCTGAAGCCCTTTAAGACCCCGGCGCACATCCACAACATATACCTTTATGCGCTCTCCCACCTTATACGTCTCGCCCGGAATCTGTTCCTTGGGAGGAAGCACGCCCTCCGTCCTGCCCAATTCCACAAAGACATAATCATTTTCCACTCTATGCACAAACGCAGTCAGCAATTCGTTCTGCTTATCCGCATATTCATCATATATGGCGCCCTTTTCCGCCTCGCGCAGGCGCTGAGTGATAACCTGGCGCGCGGTCTGCGCCCCTATGCGGCCGAAATCCCTGGGAGTATCCTCAAACTGTATGCGGTCGCCGATTTCATAGCGCGGATCAATCTCCTGCGCCTCCTCCAGCGAAAGCTCAGTTTCCAGATTGTGCAGCCTTTCCACCACCGTTTTAACTATATAAATATGCACGTCTCCAGTTTCCCTGTCCATGCGGGCTATTATTTCTCCTTCAAAGCCTTTAGCCTTTTTATAGGCGGAAACCATGGCCAGCTCTATGGACTCTATAAGCATTTCGGCGCTTATTCCCTTTTCCTTTTCCAGCGCCTCCAGCGCTTCTATAAGACCAGCGTTCATTTTTATCCTCCATATTCACGGACCGATATACGGCCTTATTGTTTTTATCTCCGCACGGGCAAGCTCATATTTTTCCTTCCTGCCCTCTATTATAACCATACTTGAGTCAAAAGCAAGCAGGGTACCGGTAAATTTTTTCTTTTTTCCCTTTTGGGGAGAATTTAATTCCGCCTGAACAGGCCTGCCTATATTTCGTTCAAAATCCCTTTGATTCTGAAACGGCCTCTCTCCCGGAGAGGAAACGCAAAGACAATACTGCGCGCCGCCCGTCGGATCATTTTCATCCAAAACAGGCTCAATCGCCCTGCTGACGCGTTCGCAGTCGTCTATATTCACGCCCTGCTCGCTGTATATATAATATGTCAGGCACATCAGGCCGTCCTCCCGGCCGTAATCCACCCCCACCCATTCAAAGCCCATGCTTTCAATAACAGGACGGGCGCAGTTCTCCGCTTTTTTTAAAATATCGGGCAAATTATTCCCCCTTCAAAAAACAAGAGTGGGATAAATAAGCCCACTCTCAGATAAATATCTGAAACTACCGCTTGACGGCACAGAATAAGCCTTGTTTACCGTCTCAAGCAGATAATAACACAATTTAATTAATAACGCAAGCGTTTGAAGCGCTTTTTGATTAAAGATTTTCTTCGCCCCGCCTCAGCCCGCATTGCATAGAATTAATCCGTCTCAGCGGCGGAATCCTCTTTTTTCTCCTCAAGCTCCGAACAAAAGCCCGGCGTTTTTTCCTCCAGGCCCGCCTCTTCGCCCGCAGCGGGCGCGCCCTGAACGGAAGCGCAGTCTATCTCTTTCATCATAAAGCCCGCAAGCAGCCAGAATATAACGGAGGTGCAGGTGCATTTATAGAATAAATCCGAATCAAAGAAAACAGAGACCACTATAACGGCCAGCAGAGTAAAGAGCAGCACTTCAAAAAGCTCGGTTTTCTTGCTGCGTATAAAATGCCTGAGGGTTGTATAAGCATAAAGCGCCAGAAAAGCGCCCATAGCCAGAAGGCCAAGCAGGCCCGTGCCCGCCGCCAAGGCCACATATCCGTTATGCGTGTCGTATATGCGGTCCAGCGAATAGGAAAGAGGATATTTATCCCGTATATAGCTGACGATAAATATATCGGGAAATTCCTGCTTGATTATTTTCATATAAGCGCCCGGCGAAAAACCCAGCAGCGCCGGCTTAACGCCCGAAAACACGCAGTTGAAATAATCCTTCCAGATACTGAAGCGATTATTTGAAACGTCTCCGTGCACATCCGGCCTTGTTAGTATATCGTCTATGACCGCATCCGACACATCCTCATCCGGCAATCCGGGCTGAGGCTGATTTGTTTCATCTTGAACCGTTCCTGCCCATGAGGGGATTTTAACCAGCAGCTTTTCGGCGCTGGCATAAGCGCCAAGAAAAACCACCGCGCAGGCAACAGACGCAGCGGCCGCGCAAAGCGCCTTTCCCCATTTTTTGAAATTTATTTTACGGGAATTTATAACATTGCGCGCGCATACGGCCGCGCAAAGTATAATTCCAATAATCAAGGCTACCAGAACGCTTCGGGTGCCGCTTAAAACGACATATATAAAGAACAGCAGGGCCTGAAGCGCAAACAGCGCCTTGAGCCATTTTTTCCTGGATTTCACCGCGCTGTAAACCGAACCTACGCCCAGCAGCGAGATTAACAGGCTTGCAAAATAAATGCTTCCGAACACTCCGAAGAGACGCCCTTCCTGGAAGCCCTGCCTGCAATTCCCTCCGTCCACCTGCACAACATAGGACGTCTGCATTACATATTGATATAACGATGCTATAACAGCTACTGTAAAAACCGCCGAAACTATTATAAACATATCGCGCAGATATGCCCTTAGGCGTTCCCTGTCCATTCTGAGATAGAACGAATATATGAGAAACATCTGCACTACCTGCCAGACTATAACTTTAGCGTTATCCACCCAGCCGTAATTTATATAAACGAGGGAAGAGAGCCCCATTACCGCCACGGCCGCAATTAAAAAAACGCTGTATTTGCTCTTTACCGCCGTTCTTTCAATAAAAATATCCACAGCCAGGAAAGCAAAGCCCAGCACGGCTAAGACGGAAGAAATCGCATCCAGGCCGGTATTGCATAAAAACACGCGGACGGGCACTATCTGCCATAGCGTTTGATAAAGCAATACAGCCGAAATATATATCTTAACGAACGCGGACGCCCATTTTTTTAACTGAGTTATATTCATTGCAGTTTCTCCAAAACATAGTAATCAGGCACGCGCAAAAACGCATTAAAATCTAACTGCCCATAATATATTATATTTGCTATTTGAATATTATACTCGAATTATAAATATTTGAAAAGCATTTTGAAACTTATGCGCCTGTGGCTGCAAAATATTGATTAATATTTAGATAGCATATTCGTCCGGGCATAAAGGGCCATTGCGCCCGCGCGGCGTTTGCGGCCTTCGGCCGCGGGCCCGGGCTGCGCCCGGCCCAGGCAGGCTGCGCCTGCCAAACGCCGCGCGGGCGCAATGGCCCTTTATGCCCGGACGGATATGCCGATTATTTTAACCCATAATCCATTTTCAGCTTAAAAAATATTCAGGCGCATTCTAATTCTGCGCCAACATAATTTAAATACCGCCATATTTTTCCCGCAAACTTGCCTTTTGCCTGCGGCAGCGAGCCAGAAAGCCTA
>QALW01000006.1 GCA_003150515.1 Selenomonadales bacterium
ATAATCATTCGGGCTGGATTCTAAGCGCGCCCGGCGCCCGGGCGTGAGCCCGGGCGCAATTATATCACCCCGCCCGCGCCCCCTTTTGAGCGCCGCCGCAAGGTTAGCAAAATCCGACAGGCTTAAGGGCGTGCGCCGCAAAGGCCTAGAGCGTGAGCCCGGGCGGACAAATAACTACCCCGTCAAAGCCCTGCGCCTTTAAGAGCTCTAAGGAGGGAAGCTGTTCGGGGGCGGTCAGCTGCACGGCCCGGATAAAGCGGCCTATGGCCTTAACGGTGGTTCTGGGCGGCTCGCCCGCGCTCAAAGTTTGGGCTATATCCCAGCAAACTCCCGCGCCGTTCATGCCCGAGAGCAGCTTTTTTAATTTGTCCGAATCGGCCAGCGGCCCCGAAGTGAGCAGCAGGGGAAGCGCTCCGGCGTCCAGGGCGGCCGCGTAATTTTTGCGCGCTTCATCTGCGTCCGGAACGTTTATAAGGCAAATTTCTCCCCGCTCCAGTTCAGGATAAACGCATGCGCGGGCAATGTAATTCATTATTGATAACCTCTCTTTTAATACCAAAGCTCTAGTTAAAGCCGGGAGCCTGCGCCTAAGCCGGGGCTATGCGGCGCGGGTGGGTTTATATTAATGGGCGCCCTGAAAAAACAGGGGGGAACGGCTGAACAGGGAACCTAAGAGAGCAGGGGGGAAAATCAGGCCTATGGGCGCCCTCCTTTAAAGGGCGGGCGCGCCCCGCCGGCATTATTGCGCTTCCTTAAGCAGGGCTATGCCGCTTAAAAGCCGCTTAAGAGTCTCCTCCCGGCCCAGCAATGCCGCTAATTCTACGGCGCCCCCGGGCGTAGAGGGCAGCCCCGAAAGAGCTACGCGCACCGGCCAGAGCACCTGTCCGTTTTTTAAGTTATTGTCCTGAGCAAGATTAATCAGACAGTCATGTATGCTTTCCTCATTAAATGGTTCCAGATTCTTAAGAGCCGGAAGAACCAGTTCCAGCGAGCGCATAGCGTCCGCGGGAGTCAGCTTGAATTTCTTATGCGCATAGAGCTCGGGGGAATGCGGCGCCACCTGAGGCAGAAAATCCACCTTTTCAGGGATTTCGCTGAAGCATTCAATCCTGCTCTGCATCAGCCGGGACAGCTTGTCATAATCGTATTTGCCTTTAACTGCGCTTTTTTCATACCAGGGGCGGGCCAGCGCTGAGAATTCTTCAAAGGGAAGCGCCTTGATATATTCGCCGTTCATCCATCTGAGCTTTAACGGATCGAATAAAGCGGGTGATTTAGAGATGTTCTCCAGGGAAAAAGCCTCTATAAGCTCGGGCATGGAGAAAATTTCCTGATTGGTGCCCGGATTCCAGCCCAACAGGGCTATATAGTTGATTATGGCCTGGGGCAGGAAGCCCTTGGCGCATAAATCCTGATAGCTCGCGTCCCCGTTGCGCTTGGAGAGCTTGTTGTGCGCGTCCTTCATTATAAGGGGCAGATGCACATAAACAGGTTCTTTCCAGCCAAAGGCGTTATAGAGCAGGGTGTATTTCGGAGAGCTGGAAAGGTATTCGCTGCCCCGGAGCACATGAGTGATTTCCATCAGATGGTCGTCTATTACGTTGGCAAAGTTATAAGTGGGTAGCCCGTCCGCCTTGATAAGAATCATATCGTCCAGCGTAGAGCAGTCCACGGTTATATCTCCGTAAACTACGTCCTTAAAGCCGACCGTGCCTGAAACGGGCGTATTCTGACGGATGACAAAGGGCTCTCCCGAAGCGGCGCGCCTTTTAGCTTCGGCCAGAGGTATGCTGGCGCAGTGCTTATCGTATTTAAAGACCTGGCCATGCGCTTCCGCTTCCTGACGCCGGGCTTCCAATTCCTCCTGAGAGCAGAAGCAATAGTATGCATGGCCCTGCTCTACTAATTGAAGCGCGTATTTCATATAGAGCTCCCTGCGCTGAGATTGAATATAGGGGCCCCTCCCTCCGTCCTTATCCGGCCCTTCATCATAGATTATGCCCGTTTGAGCCAGCGTGTCATATATAACTGAAAGCGCCTGGGGAACATAACGCTGCTGGTCGGTATCCTCTATGCGAAGAATGAAACTGCCGCCCTGACTGCGGGCGAACAGATAGCCGTACAGGGCGGTGCGCAGATTGCCTATGTGCATATAGCCCGTGGGGCTGGGCGCGTAACGAACTCTTACCATAATTTAATCCCTTTCTTCTATCGCCGGAGAATCGGAGGCGCTGTCCTTCTGAACGGCGGCCTTGAATTTCCTGCCGTGTTTTTTAAAGATAAAGCCTATGACCGCCATAATCAGGGCGCCGACCACGTCTACTATTATATCCTTCATGGTGTCGTTAAGCGCGGCCCGGCCCAATTTGAGGGTTCCGTCCTCAAAGGCGTATTTCTGCATGTTCAGCTTCATTATACTGTCTATGGTGTATTCGTATATTTCCCAGACGGCGCCCGCCGCCACGGCGAAGCAGAATCCGAAAAAAGCTATGAAAAACGGGCTTAATTCCACTTTGGAATTAGGCGAATCGCTGAGCAGCTCGGCAATTGTAAAGCCCAGAGCGCCCAGCATGGCTCCGCTGAAGGTATGCAGCATGGTGTCCCAATGAGGGACGGCGTAATAAAAATTGCGCACTTCGCCTAAATAGATTGCGCAGTATAAAAATATGAAATAGAGCACGAACATATAGCCCGGTATGGCCAGATTAAATTTCTTTTTTATCAAGGAGGGCAGGAACATAACCACTATGCCCAGGCAGCATTGAACCAGCATAAGCTGGTAATCGCTTTTGATTTTAATGCTTTCGTCCCCTTCGGGCCTGGTTTCGGGAGCGTTTATGTAGCGGAGTATTGTAAAAACAATGGAGAACAGCAGGGAGGCGAACAGAATAAGGCCTATAATCTGCTGGGCGTCCAGCTTCCGCCTGCGGGGAGCTTTTTCCGGGGGCTGCCCTGAAGCGGAGGACGCGGGAGAAGTATTCTTTTTCATTTTTGGCTACCTCCTGATTTATTTTTTAGGTTGCAGTTTGGGGGCGCCCCGCCCTTAAGCGGAGGGCGCGCAATGTATAGAGCAAGCTTAGGCGTTTTGGAGATTTACGGGGGGCAGGAAAGCTATATTTTCTTTTCAGGCCGCGCCCGGCGCCCGGGCTTACGCCCGGGCGCATTTATATAACCCCGCCCGCGCCCCCTTTTGAGCGCCGCCGGGGGGCTTTACATTCTGTCGGGAGCTTCTATGCCGGCCAGGCTGAGGCCAGTGCGCAGCACCTGCCGCACGGCCGCTGTGAGCATTAATTTGGCCGCGGTCTGGGCGGGCTCCCCTTCCAGGATTCTATGCTCGAAATAATATTTATTATAGGCCTGGGCCAGACTGATTGCATGATGAAGCAGTATGGAGGGCTCGTATTTTTCGGCCGCCGTCCGGACAACGGAGGGGAACGATTCCAAAAGGGCGATTATGCTGCCCGCTTCGTCATTTTCCAGCGCGGAGAAATCGGCGTTAACGGGAGCCAGGGCCTGGCTTTCGCTTAAATTGGCCTTGGCCAGAACGCTTGTGCACCGAACGTGGGTGTACTGCACGTACGGTCCGGTTTCCCCGTCGAAATTCAAAGCTCTGTCCCACCAGAAATCCACATCCTTTATGCGGCTGGAATATAAATCATAGAATATGACCGCGCCTACTCCTACCTGCCGGGCAATCTGCTCTTTATTTTCCAGGCTGGGATTTTTTTCGTTTATAAGAGCAAGGGCCTTATTAATGGCCTTGTTGAGAAACTCCTCCAGATATACCACCTGCCCTTTGCGGGTGGAAAGAGTCTGCCCTTCAAAGCTGACCATGCCGAAGGGCACATGCACTAAATCTTTAGCCCAGGGCCGGCCCATGAGCTCCAGCACCTTAAACACCTGCTTAAAATGCAGGGTTTGCTGATAGGCGACCACATACAGGCATTTATAGAAATCATATTCCTGCTTGCGATATATGGCCGCGGCTATATCCCGCGTGGAATAAAGGCTGGCGCCGTCCTTTTTAATTATAATGCAGGGGGGCATGGAGTAATCGTCTAATTTTACCACCTGCGCGCCCTCGCTTTCTTCCAGCAGCCCCTTTTGTTCCAATTCGGCCACTACCGCCTGCCATTTATCCTTATAAAAGCTTTCTCCGGCATAGGAATCAAAGGTTATGCCCAGGAGGGAATATATGCGGGCTACGTCCCGCAGGGTAATCTCCTTAAACCATGTGAAGATTTCCACGGCCTCCTGATCGTCGTCCTCAATTTTCTTGAACCAGGCGCGGGCCTCGTCCTCCAGGGCCTGGTCAGCCTCCTGATTGAAGCGGACGTAAAGCTTTACCAATTCGTCTATGCCGGCGCGCTCCACCTCCTGGCGGCTGCCCCAAAGCTTATAAGCGCAGATGAGCTTGCCGAACTGAGTGCCCCAGTCGCCCAGATGGTTAATGCCTACGCATTTATAGCCCAGGAAATTATAAAGCCTGTAGAGGGAATGGCCCAGGGCGGTGGTGGTGAGATGCCCGATATGGCATTTTTTCGCGATATTTATGGAGGAATAATCTATGCATATGGTTTTATTTGCGCCCTCGTCCGAGCCGCCGTATCGCGCGCCCTGTTCCGCTATGCATTCCAGAACGCTCCGGGCGCGGCTCAATCGCTCTATATAAAAATTGAGATAGCCGCCGGCGCTTTCTATTCTGCTTATAAAGGTCGGTTTTTCAATATCTGCGGCCAATTGGGCCGAGATGGCCTGGGGAGGCTTGCGCATAATTTTGGCCAATTTAAAGCAGGGCAGGGCGTAATCGCCCATTTCAGGCTGAGGGGGGATTTCCAGAAAGCCTTCCAGCTCTTCGGCCGGCACGCCGGCAGCCTGAGCGGCCAGATTTGCGATTTCCTTTTTATAATCCATAATTTAACTTCCTCCGTAAAACGGGCCCGGGCGGATAAGCGGGGGCCGAGCGAATCATATTTATTTTGGGAACGGGTTCCGGAGAGCCGCGCCTATAAGCCCAGCCTGCTTTTATTCAGGCGAGGCGCGCATAAAACGGGCCCGGCAAGGGCGGCCGGCAAGCTTTTATTCGGGATTTTTAATTTTTCGCGCGCCGGCCGGCGGGAAAAATCAAAGCTTGCCCAGCAGCCCGAATACTATTAATATAATAATGCCCAGGGCTATGCGGTAATAGCCGAAGGGTTTGAAATCATGCTTTTTAATAAAATTCATAAGGAAGCGGATGGCCGCGAGAGAGACCAAAAAGGCGGTGACGCAGCCAATAAGGAGTATGGCCAGCTCCATGCCTGTAAAATCAAAGCCGAATTTTAAGAGTTTTAAGGCGCTGGCTCCAAACATAACGGGCACGGCCAGAAAGAAAGAAAATTCCGCCGCGGCGGTGCGGGAAAGGCCGAAGAGCATGGCGCCTATGATGGTCGCGCCTGAGCGGGAAGTGCCGGGAATAAGGGCGAGCACCTGCGCGCAGCCTATGGCCAGAGCGAGCTGCCAGCTTATTTGTTTGACAGAGTCAACTTTAGGCTGGAGCTTTTTATTGCGGTTTTCCACCAGTATAAAGAGCACGCCGTAAATTATAAGGGTTATGGCTATGGTCAGGGAATTATAAAAGAGGCTGTTTATTTGTTTGTCAAAGAGCAGGCCGATAACGCCCGCGGGGATTATGCCTATTATCACCTTGCCCCAGAGGGAAAAGGTGTCCCGTTTTTCCTCGGAGCTTTTTTTAGGGGAAAAGGGATTGAGCTTATGAAAGAAGAGGACGACCACGGCAAGTATGGAGCCCAGCTGAATGACCACCTCGAACATCTCCATAAATTCGGCTGAAACCGAGAGATTTATTATTTCGTTTGCCAGAATCATATGGCCGGTGCTGCTTATGGGCAGCCATTCGGTTATACCCTGAATTATGCCGAGGAATACGGCTTTTAAAAGTTCTAAGACAGTTTCCATATAAAAATTACGCCCTGAGACGGGCACTCCTTTATTAATTTCAGACGGGCGCTTAAAGCGGAGAATTTTATGAGGCGCGGGGCGCTCCGGAGGGGCGCGGCATGCGTATGGATTTCTGCGCGCGGGGGAATAAATTCGGCCGGCGGCAAAGGCGGGGCGTATGATTGAGCGGCCCGCGGGCAACGCTTATAAGCCCTGGAAGCGCTTTAAGGGCGCGCAAAGGCTGGGCGCGGCGGCTTTTGACGCTTAAGACATATTTTACAATAGCATAGGAGGGTTGTCAACCTTGCAAGAGTTCAGGAATTCAGCGCGGGAGTGGTTTTGGGCCGCCTGCGCTTTTTGCGCAGGCGGCCCAAAACCACTCCCGCGCTGAGGCTTAATGCGCGTCCCCGCCCAATTTATTGGGGGGGGACGCGCATTAAGCGCTGGGGGCGGCTCTTTGGCAGGCGCTTTAAAAGCGCCTGCAGGGGCGCGCGGGCGCGCCCCGCGGCCGGGGAACCCGGCCGCCAAAGAGCCGCCCCCGTTCACCCCCGCCCACCCGCCCCTTCCTGGACCGCAATAACGCTCGTATGATATAATAACTCAACAAGCCCGCCCGGGGCAAAACTTGGGCGGTTTAAAGAACTTTCGGGGGGAAAACATGCAGATTTCCATAGGTATAGCGGCGTATAATGAGGAAAAGCATCTGCCGCGCCTGTTTAAAGACCTTTGCGCCCAGGATTATCCCAAGAATGAGATAGAGCTTATTTTTGCGGACGGGTGCTCTTCAGACGCAACACGCTCTATGCTTGAAAGCTTTGCGCAGGAGGAAAACGGCTTCAGGCGCATATTGATATTGGAGAATAAAAAGGTGTGGCAGGCCTCTGCGCACAATCTTATAATAGAGAATTTTACAGGGGACGCGCTTATAAAGGTGGACGCGCACGCCTCTCTGCCCGCTGATTTTATTTCCGCCTGCGCGCGCAGACTGGAGCAGGAGGCGGTGTGCGGCGGCCCGCGCCCCTGCATAACCGATTCGGATTCGCCTGCCAGAAGGCTGCTCTTAACGGCCGAAACGTCTATGTTCGGCTCGGGCTTTGCTATCTACCGGCGCGCCGATAAACCCGGATATGTAAGCAGTATATTTCATATTGCGTGCCGGCGCGAGGTGTTCTTAAAGACAGGCGGATATAACGAGGCGCTAAGGCGTACGGAGGATAACGAATTTTCTTTCCGGCTGCGCCAGAACGGCTATAAAATCTGCTGTGATCCGCAAATCCGTTCGTATCAGCTCATTCGCCCCACCCTGAAAGGCATGCTTAAGCAAAAGGCGGGTAACGGCTACTGGATAGGCCTGACGCTGGGCGTTTGCCCCGGATGCGTCTCTCTTTTTCATCTTGTGCCCGCAGCGTTTGTGCTGGGAATAATTTTGACGGCGGTTTTGGCCGCGCTGGGCGTGATATGGCCTGTTTTGGCTATGTGGGGCGCGTATCTGGCCGTTGATATATTGATGAGCGTTACGGCCGTTAAGGGCAAGCCCTTTTATATGCTGGAATTATGCCTGCCCGTGCTCTTTCTTATGCTGCACGTTGCTTACGGGCTGGGCACGCTTTGGGGAATGCTTTCCGTTCCCTTTAAAGCGGGAAAATGCAGAAGGTGCGATTCTGCGCAAAGGGTTAAGAACGCTCTTAATTCAAAAAAGCAGTTTTGAAAAACGGCGGGGGGTAGGCATTTAGGCCGTCCGCGCTGAAAGCGCGGACGGCCTAAATGCCTACCCCCCGC
>QALW01000045.1:0-41441 GCA_003150515.1 Selenomonadales bacterium
GGCCAGCGCACTACCACTATGCTCAGCAGCCACAGCATGAGCTATAGTCAGAACGATTCCCCTTCCGCCCTGACCTACTTTACTCATTCCTATTCCTACGACGCAAACGGCAATATCTCCTCCCTCTCCAGGCTCGCAGACGGCCAGACTTCCGCTCTGTCCTATCAATACGACGGCCTGGATCAGTTAATCCGGGTTAACGACCAGGAGGCAGATAAAACCGTCCTCTATTCCTACGACGCCGGCGGCAATATCACCTCGGCCAAAACCTACCCCTATTCCCTGGGCGAGCTCTCCGGCTCTCCCCTCTCTGAAAAATCCTATTCCTATGCCTCCTCCGGATGGAAAGACCTCTTGATTAATTTCAACGGAGATGATATACTCTATGATGAAATAGGCAATCCCCTTCAGTATCGGGACGGCATGGCTTTTGCATGGCAATACGGCCGCCAGCTCGCCTCCGTCTCTCAGGGCTCAAACGCCTATACCTATTCCTACGACGCTTCGGGCGTGCGCCTGGCCAAAACCATTAACGGCTCCAGCTACAATTACATCTACGATAACGGCAGCCTCCTCTATGCGGACACTCCGCTCGGCGGCATGACCTTTATCTATGATAATGATTCGGTTATAGGCTACAAATACAATTCGTCCTATTATTTCTATCTCAAGAATCTCCAGGGAGATATTCTCGGCGCCGTTGACGCCAGCGGCAATCTGCTCTATCAGTATCGTTACGACGCCTGGGGCGTGCCCGCCGTTCTGGACGCCCAGGGCAATCCCATCTCCCCAGATTCAGCCCATATAGCCAACGCCAACCCCCTCCGCTACCGCGGCTACTTCTTCGATTCCGAAACCGGCTTCTATTACCTCCTCAGCCGCTACTACGACCCAGAGACCGGCAGGTTTATTAATGCGGATAACATTGTAGCCCGAAATGGCAATTCTACGCAAGGTTATAATCTATTTGTCTATTGTTTTAATAATCCTATAAATTTAAGTGATCCATCAGGAAATTGGCCGCAACAAGTTATCGACATTTTCATTAAAGCCGCAAATGTAGTCAAAAGTGTCATAACTACCATATTAGATAATATCTTAACTATAAAGCATGACGTACCATTATATAATCAAGGCGCGACAAGCTTATGTTGGGCATATTCTCAAACAATGGTTGAAGACTATCAAAACAAAACCACCAAAACTAAAACGGAAGCAGATAAAAGGGCGAAAGAAATAGCCGTTTCCGTACACGGTTCAGCAAAGTGGAATCAGGGTGGTTGGCCAACAAATTCGGGGGATTGGGTTTATCCTAGCAATATGGGAGACCTGTACTATGCTTTACAAAATGGCCCTGTGTATGGATATTACGCAGGTACAGAAAGCGCACATCTAGTAGTTATCACAGGGGTAAATTTATTTCGAGGAGAAGTCTACACAAATAACCCTTGGGGAATTGCAGGCGTCCAAAAATATGAAGATTTTTTAAAATCCTCTGCCGGAGGCCCTACTACTATACCTTTCGTTGCATGTATCTTGGTAAATTGATTATAAGGAGCCATTATATGAAAATTAAATGTTTAATTTGTTTATTCTTATGCATCAGTCTATGCGCTATGATAGGGTGCACAAGCGATACATCCCCTACGTTAACCAATAATAGATTCACGTCATCATTATCTCCAACACAAAATATACTAAATACGAAAGGTGATAAAGTGAGCAATTGCACTCTAATTGTAAACGGAAATGATATAACTGAAAAGAACTACGTCAAAATAAATGAAGATTATGCAGAATTACCTTTTATTGCGATAATGAGCGCACTCGGTGCAGAAATTTTTTGGCAAAGCACAGACATAGTTGAAGTTATCTATAATGCCAAAAACTATATTTTAAATACGACCGAATGTTCTTTTATTGAAATGGGGAAAAATATAAATCTTTTTTCGCCTCCTCCGGGCGGAACACGTTATTATAAAACACTCGAAAATGAATTTATATTAGACTCTGTTACAACAATAGGTGCTTTTCAATTAATGAAAACATCTATAAAAATTAATATCAATTATGATAAAAAAATAATAACTATTAACAATTAATGTTCTAATGTCAAACGGAATATGGCAATGCATAGATGCTCCAAGCTTATCATGCCTAAAAACATGTGCTTTTTTGAAAAAAAGACGTGAAAGAATCTTTGTATTTCTTTCACGTCTTTTGATATATTGTCTGCACTTTATTTCAGAATGGATGAAATCAGACGCATTATTTATTATTCCTGCTCTGACGGCGCGAAATAGCGGGCATATCAAAATCTATATCGTCATCCTCTTCATTTTTAAAGGAGAAAAAGCTGCTCTTCTGCTGACGGCGAGGACGCACTTCCTCCTCAGGAAGCTCCTCGGGCTCCTCATAGCGGCTTACCCGCATAGTCTGAGGGGGCTCCTGATATCTGGGCTCAGGCTTAACCGGCTCTATATATTCTTCCTCATCGTAATTGGGAACGCGCGCCTGATTCTGATTGGCTCTGCCGTTAAAAGGAGTCATCTCCAGGCCGTCGTCATCCTCATCATATTCTACGCGGCTCTCGCTGTTATCCCGGCGTTCGCCGCGGCGGGCAGAATGCGGATTATTGCGTTCAAACCCGGTAGCAATAATAGTGATGCGGATTTCGTCATCCAGCTCGTCGGCAATGCCTGCGCCGAATATGATGTTGCAATCCGGATCCACAGCCTCCTGAATAAGGAAAGCAGCTTCATTTACTTCGGTCAAGGACAGACTGGGACCGCCGGTAACATTAAGAATAACGCTGCGCGCGCCTTCTATGGTAGTATCCAGCAGCGGAGAAGCAATGGCCTTCTTGGCAGCGTCAACAGCGCGGTTTTCACCCGTGCCCACGCCTATGCCCATATGCGCTACTCCCTTATCCTTCATTACCGCTTTAACGTCGGCAAAGTCCAGATTAATCATGCTGTGCCTGGTTATAAGATCGCTTATGCCCGAAACGCCCTGCCTGAGAACATCATCCGCCTGACGGAACGCTTCTACAATAGACGTGCCTTTGCCCACTACCTGGAGCAGCTTATCATTAGGAATAACAATAAGGCTGTCCACCTTATTCTTAAGCTCCGCAATGCCTTTATCGGCGTTCAGCGAACGTATGCGGCCCTCAAACATAAAAGGCTTTGTTACGACGCCGACGGTAAGAATGCCCATTTCCTTAGCCACTTCAGCCACAACTGAAGCGCCGCCCGTGCCCGTGCCGCCGCCCATGCCCGCGGTAACAAACACCATATCCGAGCCTTTAACCTGTTCGGCTATCTCGTCCCGGCTCTCTTCAGCCGCCTTTTTGCCTATATCAGGATTGGCGCCCGCTCCCAGGCCCTTTGTAATCTTTTCGCCTATCTGCACTTTCTTATTGGCTTTAGAAACCTTTAAGGCCTGCTTGTCCGTATTAACGGCAATGTATTCCACGCCCGTAAGGCCGCTGGTTATCATGCGGTCCACAGCGTTATTACCGGCGCCGCCCACTCCCACTACTTTTATTTGAGCAAAGTCTCCGACGTCCAGATTAAAATCCATCATACTTAATGTCCTCCTCACCGCTATTTCTTAAAAATTTGTTTTATTTGCTCCAGAAGGGGAACTTCCTCCTGAGTTATGTTATCCAGCGCCAGATCTATAACGCCCAGCGCAGAGGAATATTCAGGCTTGTTCAAACGGGTGGACTTAGGCTGGATAAGGCTTACGCCGCGGTTAAGACGCTTCTGCATAAATTCGCGTATTCCCCGCATGCCCGAAGTGCCGCCAGTCAGCCAGATTTCCACATATTCAGGCAGAATACATCCCGATTGCTCCAATTCCTTTTTAATTATATCACATATTTCATCCACGCGCGCATTAATTATTTCCTGGACTTTCATGGCCGAAAAGCTCTGAATGCGGCTGCTTCCCTTAGGCAAAAGCTCATATACGTCGTCCCGGCTTACCGAAAGGCCGTATACCGCTCTGCGCTTAAGCTGCTCTGCAATCTCGTCATCCACATGCATGAGCATAGCCAAATCCCTGGTTATATGCAGGCCTCCTATGCGCACGGAATTATGATAAAGCATTCCGTCCCCCTTAAGCACGCTGATGGAAGTGGAACGATTGCCAATATCCACAAGTATGGAAGTGCGGTCCCTCATCTCGGCGGGAATAAACGCAAGCGCCTGAGCCAGCGGCGAAGCAACGGCCGAATCTATAACATAGCCCTCGCTTTCCATTAAAGCTCCCACTGAACGCATAAAGCCCTTATTCACCAAAACATAGGACACCATGGCGCTTAACTCGCTGGCCATCATATTCAGCGGATCCATAGTCTTGCGCTCGCCGTTTACTAAAAAATGAATCGGGCAGCGATGCGCCACAGAATAATCGCGCATTGCGGAAAAATTCTCCCCGCGCTTGAAAAGCAGCTCCACATCATCCTGAGTGATCCGCCTGGCCTTGCCGAAGGAAAGGCTGGCCTTTTTCAATATGACTTCAGTAAAATCCCCGGGAACGCCCACATGAACGCGGCGCAGCCTGCGCCCGGCCTGCTTTTCAGCCTCCCTGAGGACCGAGCTTATGGTATACTTAAGCTCGCGCGGCTCTAACCAGCCCGAACGATCATATCCGGCATATTCATTTACAGATATTCCAAGCAGGTTGAAGCCATCGTAAACGCCCTTTTCGGCAATCATGCAGACAACCTTGCTTGTCCCTATATCAATCGCAGCAGCGGTCTGCCTCATCGCTCTTCTGCCTCCCGGGCAAACAAAATCCTTAAAAGCCCCGTTTCCAGGGAAGGACGCCTTATTAAAAGGTACACGCCTCCAAAATAGAACATCCTTCTATATATAATAACAGATTTTCATCCATTTTAAAAGCGTTTTTTATATATTTTCTTTAAATGAGGCAAAAAACCTTGTCGCGCGTGGGTTTTAGCTTGTTTAAACGCGGCCTGGCCGCTGTAGAATGCCGTTTCAGGCCCTCCATCAGACAAATATAATCAACTGCCCGGATTCTCCTCAAGAGGCAAAAAGGCAAAATTATCTATAACGGATAAATCCAAAATACCGTTAATCCTTCCCATGGCGTCTGCATAGCCGTTTTTTATGAGACTATCTAAAGCCGGCTCGTAATAGGCAAGCTTGTCCGCAAGCTGAATGGGCGCGCCCAGCCGCACCGTTAAGCCGTTCTGCATATTAAGAGTAAAATCCTGCTTATCGGATAAATCCACTTCTTTTATCTGTTCTATAAGCGAATAGCCCTTAAGCTGCTTAATAAGCTCCAGATAATCACTAAAAACCTGCTCGTCCTGCACCATTATACGCCGGCCCAGCTGATAGCCAGTCAGATTCAAGCCCTTTATAAGCAGGAGGGCGGGATCGTGAGTCTGCGTAGCAGCCAGCACAACCCCGTCGTAATCAGCGTTGCAATAAACGCCCGCATATTCAAATTGAACTGAAGCTTCCCTCTCGCTTATATAAATTGTAAGCTTATCGGGAAATTCGCGCACTATATCGGTTACTGCAATATAAGGATTTTCCTCCAGGCGCTTCTTTATATCCCCTTCAGAGAGCCTGAAAATATTATCTCCTATAATTACTCCCGATTTTTCTATAAGCTCCTCGCGGGAAAAACGCGAATTGCCCATAATGGTTATGGAGGAAATCTCGAATATGCTGCTGTTGACCAGCAGCACAACCGCTAACACAAGCAAAAGCAGCAAAAAGATACCCAGCCGCCCGTAGCTTTTAACATAAACCTTTTTCCGCTTTTCCGCTCTTTCCTCTTTCAAGTCTAATCCTCCGCAGTTTTTATATCAGCGCCTAATTTAGATAAATTCTCCTCAAGACGATAATATCCTCTGTTAATATATCCGGCGTCCATAACTCTCGTTACTCCCCGGGCTCTCAATCCAGCCAGCACCATTGCCGCCCCGCCCCGCAGATCAAAGGCGGTAACATTAGCGCCGTAAAGCTCATAAACGCCTTTAATTACTGCCGTTCTGCCCTTTACCGTTATATCCGCTCCCATTTTAATAAGTTCGGCGGCATGCTTAAGCCGGTTTTCAAATATGTTTTCTACAATTATGCACGTTCCCTCGCATACGGTTTGCAAAGCCATTATCTGAGCCTGAAGATCGGTCGGAAATCCGGGATAAGGCATAGTTTCAATTATACGCGGGCTTTTCAGGCGCCAGGGCGCCGAAACCCTTATCCTGTCCGCGCCGCATTCCACCTCGCAGCCGCATTCGGACAGCTTATTAATCAAGGAACGCAGATATTCGGGGCTGATTCCCGTAACCGCGACGTCTCCCCCCGTTATAGCGGCCGCTATCATATAAGTGCCCGCCGCAATTCTATCCGCCATGGGCGAAAATTCGCCGCCAGAAAGATGAGCGCCCTTTATTTGCACGCTGTTTCCCAAAAAGCTGACGCTGCCTCCCAGCGTCTCGATAAAACGAGCCAATTCCGTTATTTCCGGCTCCTTGGCGGGATTATTTATAACTGTTTCTCCCTCGGCGGCTGCGGCCGCCATCATCAAATTTTCCGTCGCGCCCACGCTGGGATAATCCAAATAGATTTCGCAGCCTTTAAGGCGCACCGCCTCGCAGCTTATGTATCCGAACTGTTCGTCAATCCGCGCTCCCATGGCCCTAAGCCCTTTGAGATGCAGATCCACCGGCCGCATTCCTATATCGCAGCCGCCCGGATAGCTTAAAACCGCCTTGCCAAACCGTCCTATAAGAGGGCCCAGTATAAATAATGAAGCCCGCAGCCTGCGGGAAAGCTGTTCGTCTATCCTGTAGCCGTCCGCGTCTGAAGAATCAATATAAATCCTGTCTTCTTCCTGCTCTGCGCGGCAGCCCAGCCGCCTTAGTATCTCCAGCATATTGTCTATATCCGAAAGCCGAGGGCAATTATTTAAAATTACCGGCTCCTCAGCCAAAAGCGAGGCTGATAAAATGGGAAGAATGGCGTTTTTGGCCCCGTGAATGCCAAGCGTGCCCGTTAAACGCCTGCCTCCCCTCAGCAGTATGTTTTTCATTTACGCACCTCCAGGTCATACATTGCAGTAAAAACAAAAGAATCTCAAAACGAGAACTTGTTCTAATCCGGAAAACCGGAGCAGTTTTTTTCTGTATACTGCAATATATGCCCAAAAGGCGGCTTTTGCTATATTGCGCGTCCGCGCTTTCGGCGCCCTTCGGCCGTTTTTCAGGCTCCCTTTCCCGAAAATTTTTTGCTTTTAAAACAAGCCTGAGCCCAGTAGCGGCCCGAAACGGCGCAAAGCCCTTTAAACAATATTAATTTTAAAAAATAGATTTATCTTATGCGCCTTATTACATCCTCCCCGTTTTCATCCTTTTGTTTTTTGCGCGGCGCTCTTCGCGTTGAATATGCGCTTATACTTAATAATATGCCCGTCGCCGCCGAGAAAGCCAACAGCGAGGACGTTCCCCTGCTTATAAAGGGCAGGGTTACGCCCGTAGAAGGAATCAGATTTGTAACCACACCTATATTTACTATTACCTGCATAGCGACGATTATGGTTATGCCGCTGGCTAAATAGCAGCCGAAGCGGTCGGGCGCATTCATGGCTATGCGAAGCCCCATAAAAATGAAGGCGGCGTAAAGCAGAATTACGGCGACAGCGCCTATAAACCCGAATTCTTCAGCGATTATGGCAAATATGTAATCAGTATCCGCCATGGGCAGATTGCTGATCTTCTGGCGGCTGTTGCCCAGGCCCACTCCCCAAAGATTGCCGCCGCCCAGAGCATAAAGAGATTGAACTATCTGATAGGATTTATCCTGCGGATCAAAAAACGGATCCAGCCAGGCATGCACGCGGTCGCTCCGCCATCCCACAAACATCATCATACAGATCGCGCCCGCCGTTACCGCGGCTCCCCCCAGAGCCACCAGCCATTTCTGCATGCCCGCAATAAAGAGCAGCAGGATGCTGGGAATGAGTATACAAATTGCAGTTGTTGAAAGATTGGGCTCAATCACGATTAACGCGGCAAAGAGAATTATGGGGCCGAAAGGTATAGCCCATGTTTTAAAGCTCTTATACCAGTTTACATTTCCCGCCAGATACCACGCCAGAAAAAATACAAGCACAAATTTAGCTATTTCTGAAGGCTGCAATGTAAAGGAGCCCAATTCTATCCAGCGGTGCGCGCCTCCTCTATCCCTGAAAAGGAATACCGCGCCCAGAAGCGCCGTGCAAATAACAAGCGCCAATATAACCAGCGGCTTTTTATTAAAATTCCGGTAGTCAAATCGGGAAATAAGAAACATCATAACCACGCATACTACCGAAGCCGCGGCGTGCTGAATAAACAGGCTCATGGAATCTTCCCCGTCCAGAATCTGGCCGGCGTATGTGCTGGAAAGCACCATTATACAGCCTATGCATAAAAGCACTATGGTAACGTAAAAGAGAGGAAAGCTGATTGCGCTCCGCCTTACACGCTTGGCTTTTTTCTTTTGTTTTGCGTTTTCATGCGTCATAAGCCGCCTCTTTCTAAAATCCGCCCTATATAAGGGCGATTGTATTGCTGAATTAATCAAAGGCCCCGCGCGGGCTTAAAGCGAATTAACAAGCTCTTTAAAAACCCTGCCCCGCTCTTCAAAATCCGCGAACATATCAAAGCTGGCGCACGCCGGAGACAAAAGGACATTCCAGCCCGGCCGTGCCGCCTCGCCGGCAAGCCGCACGCCCTCCTCAAAGCTGCCCGCGCATGTATATTCCTTAATGCCCGCCCTCTCCAGGGCCGCTATAATTTTCTGAGAGGTTTCCCCTAAAACAACTGTATGCCTGATATTATCCGTATATTCTTTGATAAGGCCGTCAAATTCCCCGCCTTTATCATATCCCCCTAATATAAGAACGGTAGGCTTAGTCATAGTCTGAATCGCCTTGATGGTGGAATCAGGATTAGTGCCTTTAGAATCGTTTATGAATGTAATATCGTTAAGAGTGCGCACAGTCTCGATTCTATGCTCCACGCCCTCAAAGCTCATAAGCGTTTGGGCCACATTGGCGGCCGAAACCCCCATAAGCATGCCTATGGCCGCGGCGGCCATTGCGTTTTCTATATTATGCCTGCCCTTTATATTAACCTCCGAGCATTTGCATATGGGCTGCTTCAGCGCCCCCAGGCAGAAGGTTATTATTCCGTCCTCTATGAAAATTCCTTCGCCCAGTTCTTTTTCATAGGAAAAGAACAGCACGCGCGCGTCAATATCCTCCGCCATGCTCCGCACCGTCTCGTCGTCATAATTAAGCACGGCGAAATCCTTATGTGTCTGATTGCGGAAAAGACGCTTTTTAGCGGCTATATAGCCGTTCATATCTCCATGCCTGTTTAAATGGTCGGGAGTTATATTAAGCATAGCCGCAACGTGCGGATGAAAAGTATCTATGCATTCCAACTGATAGCTGCTTATTTCAGTTACCATTATATCCCTCGGCTGCGCCTCCAAAGCATGCGCGCTGTACGGAACCCCTATATTTCCCACCACAAAATTACTCCTGTTTGCGTCCGAAAAGATACGGCCGGTCAAAGTAGTGGTGGTAGTTTTGCCGTTGGTGCCCGAAATGGCTACCGTCTGGCCTTTGCATAATCTGTAGCCCAGTTCTATTTCAGTCAGCACTTCTATTCCTCTCCTGCGCGCCTCCTGAAGCGCAGGCAGGCCGGGCGGCACGCTGGGGCTGATAACAATTAAATCGCAGCCGTCAATAAGCCCGTCCGGATTTACACCTGTTTTATATATATATTCTCCGGGCGGCAGTCCCTCTATATCGTTTATGGCCTTGCTGTCGTTAAGAATAACATTAGCGCCTAGAGTTTTAAGCAGCTTTGCCGCAGCAATTCCGCTGCGCGCCATTCCTATTACCAGCACCTTTTTATTTAAAAGCTCCATTTGTTCTCCTTTCCCTGTCCCCCGCCGCAAACGGGGGCATAGACAATGCAGTTAAAGCGCCGCGCGCCGCAAAGAGGATGTTTTTCCGGTTCGTTTGACCGCCGTTTAGTCAAAAGCTTCGTCCATGCCCGCGCAGTAAATCGGACAGGCGGATATTTCCGCAAAAACGCATCCCGCTCTATATGTATTATTCATCCCAGCATTAAAAGGGAGAGCATGCACAGCACTAAAGTAACTATCATATACATACCGGTAACCTTTGTTTCAGGATATCCCTTAAGCTCGAAATGATGATGCAGAGGAGCCATTAGGAACACCCTTTTTTTCCTCAGCTTATATGAGCCCACCTGAAGAATGACTGAAACGCAGGACGCGACCAGCACTCCTCCCATTATGGGAATTAAGAGCATAAGCCTGGAGAACAGCGTCGCCGCCGCCAGCGCTCCGCCCAGAATAAACGAACCGGTATCCCCCATAAAAATGCGCGCCGGATAAATATTGAAGCGCAGAAAGCCTAAAGCGGCCCCGGCGGCTATGGCGCAGAAAGTGGCCAGCATTTTGAGCTGCTCTCCGTAAACAGAATCTCCCGCCGAAAAGGCTCTGGCTGAGAGATAGGTGATAATAATCGTAAAGGTGCTCATTATAATCAGGCTTACTCCCGAATCCAGCCCGTCCAGGCCGTCGGTTAAATTGGAGGCGTTCACTAAAGCTATAATAACAAATATAGCTACCGGAATATACGCCCAGCCCAAATCAAATTCTCCTCCCGAAAAAGGCAGATATATGCTGCTGCCTATTTCAGGGCTATAATAGGCGTAAAGCGCCGTAATAAGCGCTATGCCGAACTGGCCTATAATCTTCTGATAAGCTTTAAGGCCAAGGGAGCGCTTTTTGACAATTTTAATAAAATCATCTAAAAAGCCCACAATCCCATAGGCAAAAGCCACAAGGCAGGCTATCATAGCCATGCCGTTAAGCCTGAAAATCAGCGCGGGCACTAAAATCCCCGCCAGAATAATCAGCCCGCCGATGGTGGGCGTATTCTGCTTGCTTAAATGGCTTTTGGGGCCATCGTCCCTCACCTGCTGGCCGAATTTCAGCTTCTGCATAGCCTTTATTATAAAGGGCCCTGTAAAAAGGCATATTATAAACGCAGCCAGCACAGGCAGTATTATATCCTTAAATTCCTCCATTTGTTCCTTCCCCCGTTCATAAATGGGCGTTTTCATTAAGCAGGCTGGCAACCGTCTCCCTGTCGCTGAAATGATGCTTGACGCCGCCTATTTCCTGATAATCCTCGTCTCCCTTGCCCGCTATTACAATTATATCGCCCTCACGGGCGTTCTCCATGGCAAAAAGAATGGCGGAGCGCCTGTTTTCCAGCATTTTATAACGGCTGAAGCCTTCAGGAAGCCCCTTTTCAATCTGACGCATAATGCTCATGGGTTCCTCATATCTGGGATTATCCGAGGTGATAACGCAAAAATCACTGTATCGCGCGGCAATTTCCCCCATTATGGGGCGTTTAGCCGAATCTCTGTTGCCTCCGCATCCAAAGACGGTAATTATCCTGCCTTTATGATAAGCCCGGACCGCCTTGAGAATATTCTCCAGGCCGTCGGGAGTATGCGCGTAATCTATTACCACGCTATACGGCCTCCCCTGCATATCAGGCGTTTCAAAGCGCCCCGGAACGCCGGGGAATTCGCTTAGAGCGTTAAGCGCATATTGAGCGTCCATGCCCACGGCCGTCAGGGCTCCGAAAGCCGCCAGAGCGTTATAAACGCTGAAACGGCCGGATATTTTTAAGGACGCCGGATAGCGCTGGCCCTTGTATACTAAATCAAAAACGCTTCCCTGCCCCGAATAAATTATATTTTCAGCCGCGATATCCGCGCTGCGCTCCAGAGCGTAGCTGACTGCGCCGACGGCGGCCCTGCGCCCAAGCTGGTCGTCAATATTTACCACGGCGTTTTTGCAGCGTCCCGGTTCAAACAGCTTTAATTTAGCGGCCGCATATGTCTCCATATCTCCGAAAAATTCAAGATGGTCCTGGGTTAAATTTGTAAATACACCCACGTCGAAGACTATTCCCTCCACCTTGCGCAGATAGAGCGCCTGCGCCGTCACTTCCATAACCACGCTTTTGACTCCCCTGTCCCGCATGGCGCGAAGGATGCATTGCAGTTCAATCGGATCGGGCGTGGTGGAAGTCTTTAAATTAACATTCTGCCTCTCCCCGTTTATAAATATGCCCGACGTGCCTATAAGCCCTACGGAAACGCCTTTTTTATTAAGCGCATGGCGTATCATAAAGGTTATGCTGGTCTTTCCGTTGGTGCCCGTAACGCCTATAAAGCTCATGCCCTCGGCGGGCCTGTTATAAAACTGCGCCGCAATAAGGCTCATGGCCCGGCGCGAATCGGGCACCTTTATCTGAGTAATCTCATCCTGAGTGAATTCCTCCACTACTGCGGCGGACGCGCCGTTTTTTGCAGCCCCCGCTATATATTTATGCCCGTCCGTTTCCAAACCCCTGATTGCAAAAAACAGGGAGTTTTTAACGCATTTTCGGTTGTCCAGAGATAAATGCCCTATTTCAGCCTCCGCATTTCCCCGGATCTCATATTCCTCCAGGCCGTCCAGCCCATGAATGAGCTCTTCAAGCTTCATAACCACACCCCGCTAATCATCCTCATAAATATCGGTATAAGCGTCCACCGGCTCCTCGCCCGTTATCATGATTTCAGTATTGGAATATACCATGGCTCCCGCGGCGGGCACCTGGGCTATAACCTTGCCCTCGCCCTGCACCAGCATCCGCAGCCCGGCCTTTTTCAAAACCTTTTCAGCCTCGGCGCAATCCATGCCTCTTACGTCGGGCACTTCAATATTAGCCTCCATAAGGGCGCTGCCCTCCTCAGTATTTTCAGGCTGTATATTCATATATTTGAGCGCGTTCTCCAGAATCATTTTGGCATAAGGCGCGGCCACCACGCTTCCGAAATCTATGGCCACATCCGGCTCATCCACAACTACCAGCACGGCAATCTGCGGATCATCCGCCGGCGCAAAGCCCAAAAAGGAAGCGATATGCTTATCCCGCACTATAACCCCGTCGCGGTATTTCTGAGCCGTACCCGTTTTCCCGCCGACGCGGTAGCCCGGAATATATGCGTTCTTGCCTCCTCCGACGCGCACCACCTCTTCAAGAATCTGACGCACAGTAGCGCTGGTCTCCTCTGATATAACCTGGCGTATTACCGTGGGCTCAACGTTCATAACGCTGTTGCCGTCGTCGTCCACCATGCCTTTAACCAAATAAGGCTGCATAAGCTTGCCGCCGTTTATAGCCGCTGAAACCGCGGTTATAAGCTGAAGAGGCGTAACGGCTACCGCCTGCCCGAAGGCCATGCGCGCCAAATCCACATTCTGCACATATTTCTGCGCCAGCACCAAACCGGATTGGTCGGCTGAAAAATCTATATTGGTTTCCGTTCCGAATCCGAAGCTGCGCAGATATTTATAAAAGGTATCCACTCCCAGGCGCAGTCCCATTTCCACAAAAGCCGGGTTGCACGAATTACATACGGCCTCGGTCAGGCTCTGATGGCCGTGAGGCACATTCCGCCAGCATTTAATTTTCTGGCCGTCCACCAGCGCGTAGCCTATATCGTTAAAGGTGCTGTTCAGATTCACCTTGCCCTCTTCCAGCGCGCTGGCCAGAGTTATAATTTTAAATACCGAACCGGGCTCGTATACGTCCAATATGGCGCTGTTGCGCGAATATTCCTGCCATGCCTCCATATCGTCCAAAGGCGGATTGTTTAAATCATAATCGGGAATATTAACCATGGCCAGCACTTCTCCCGTCTGGGGATTCATAACCACGCATTCCACTTTTTTAGCTTTTTGCTCTTCATAGCACTGCTTCATAGCGCTTTCGGCAAATTTCTGTATTACATAATCTATAGTAAGCACCAAATTCAAGCCGTTGGTAGGATCAATATATCTTTCCTCCCCTCCGGGAATCTGCATTCCTCCTATATCAGTAGAAGAATAGATCCTCCCGGTGAGTCCCCGCAGATATTTATCATATTTAAGCTCCAGCCCCTCCTTGCCCACGCCGTCGTTTGAGGTGCGCCCCAGCACCTGGGCTAAAGTGCTTCCCTTGGGATAATATCTCTTTCTGTCGTCCACCAGCACCACGCCGGGCAAATCCAGCGCCTCAATAGCCAGCGCTTCTTCGTCCGTTAGGTGGCGCTTGATATTCTGTTCGGCATATTTAGTATTGGTTACGCGGGTATATATAGTTTCCCTGTCCATATCCAATATGGCGGCAAGCTGGTCGGCAGTAGTATTAGCGTTCCCTTTTTTTGCAATCTGGGCCGGCTGTACCACCAGGCTCTTGCTGCTGGCGCTCACAGCCAGCAATTCCATGTTCCTATCATAAATGGAGCCCCTGGAAGCGGATACAACAGTAGAGGATGTCCACTGCCCTAAAGCCCGCCTCTGAAGCTCCTGCGATTTAACTATCTGCCATCTGAAAAGCTGCACCACCAGCAGCACAATGCAAATCATGAACGCGCCGAGAATCCAAAAAAGTCTGCCCTTATACCTTGCATAGGTATTATTCGCCAATTCAGTTCCTCCTCTCAAGGGAATTCAGCCAATCCAGCAGCCCGTCAAAAAAGCCTCCGTTCTTTTGTATTTCGGTAAGCTCCTCATATTCTGCCTGGGCGGGCTCAAGCTCAAGCTTGATTATCTGGCTGGCATCAGGATATTGCATGCCTAATTCCTCGGCAAGCGCAAGATATCTCTCCAGATCAGCAGTCTCGGCCAGCTCCTTTTTAGCGCTGTTAACCGCCACTATGCTGTTTTGGATTTGCTTGCCCATAGCCTGAATATTCCGATTGTTTTCATATATCGCGGCATTGCCCATAAGCAGAAGACATGCCGCCGCCGCAAAGCCCAGAGTAAGAGTTACGCCCAAAAACCGTTTAAATCCCCTGCGCTTTTCCCGGCCGCCGGGCACAACCCGCAAATCCGGCTTTACCCTGGGCTGCTCGCGCTTATCAGGACGCGGATAGGAAGGGGAGACGTCAGGCTGCAGAGCGGCGTTAGAATCAAGCCGGTAACGTACGTTTACCTGCTCCTGTTCATAAAGCCTTTCTCTGTTTCTTCTTCCTCTGGTATCCATTTTTATTCACCCGCCTTAAGCTATATTACATATATTTTGTCCTTCAGTTAATGAAGAGAATAATTTTTGTTCAGGCCCTCTCAAAACAGCGCAGCTTTGCGCTCTTGCTTCTTGGATTGCTTTCCATCTCCTGAGCAGAAGGCATTAAAAATCTGCCCACAACTCTGCCCTTGGGCACCGCCCCGCAAACGCATACCGGCAGTTTGGGCGGACATGTACAGGGCTTTTCCATATTCTGCATAACCCTCTTAACCACTCTGTCCTCCAGGCTGTGAAAGGTGATAACGCAAAGCCTGCCTCCGGGATTAAGGCTGTCCACGGCGTCCCGGATGGCCTGCTCCAGGCCGCCCAGCTCGTTATTCACCTCTATGCGGAGAGCCTGAAAAGTTCTGCGGGCAGGATGAGGGCCCGTCCGCCTCGCGCGCGTGGGAATAGCCTTTTTAATAACATCTACCAATTCAAAGGTGGTTTCAATGCTCTTGCGCTGGCGTTCCTCCACTATAAACTGAGCGATTCTGGAGGCCCACTGTTCCTCTCCGTAATCCCTGATTACTCTGTAAAGCTCGCGCTCGCTGTATTCGTTGACTACATGCTCCGCGTTAATATACTGATTCTTATCCATCCTCATATCCAGAGGCGCGTCATATTGATAGCTGAAGCCCCTTTCAGGATTATCCAATTGATATGAACTTACTCCCAAATCAAAAAGTATACCGTCCGCTCCTTTTATTTCCCTTTGAGCCAAAATGCTTTTTATTTCTGAAAAATTCGCGTGTACGAGAGTTACTCTGTCTCCGTATTCCTTCAGGCGCAGCGCCGCCGCTGCCAGCGCCTCGCCGTCCCTGTCTATTCCAAGCAGCCGGACGTCTTTGCCCGCCGAAAGTATTCCGCGGGCATGCCCCGCTCCGCCCAATGTTCCGTCTATATATAATCCGTTATCCTTTATGCAAAGCAGTTCAAGCGTTTCTTCCAGCATAACGGGAATATGTTTGAAATCCACGTTAGTTACTCCTTCCATCCTCCTGAGCCTTCAAGCCCTTCTGAAGCGAGCGTCTCTTTTCCAAAGACGTATAATCCTTTTGCTCCCAGTTGTCCTTATCCCAGATTTCAAAGCAGTCGAAATTGCCTATAACTATAAGCTCTTTTTTCAAATCGGCATAATTGCGCTGGCGCTGAGGAATAAGCACCCTGCCCGCCGCATCAAAGCTCCCTTCATTGGCCGTAGAAAAAAGGCTGCGCCTGAATTCCATTACTTCAATATCAAGGCTGTCCAGGCCGGCGACCTGGCCGGTAAGCTTGTCCCAGGTTTCGGCGGGATATACGCTGAGGCAGTTTTCCGCACCCTGAGCGATTATAAAGCTTTCGCCCAGCAAAGCGCGGAATTTGGCAGGCAGCCTTATGCGCCCTTTATCGTCAATGGTGGCGTCATAAGTGCCCAGAAAACCAAAGCCTTGCATATATCTCACCTCCTAATACAGTCTTGTATGGGTATTATACAATACTTTCTGCCCACTTACAACCACTTTTTTATTATTTTCATAGATTTTTTTGAGTTTTTGCCCACCAAGTTACACTTGCAATAAAAAAAGCAGCCATTCCTGGCTGCATTTAAAAAAATTATTAACTTAATTTACCATCAAAAACCTGCGCCGGCATAAAACCCTCAGTCTCACAAAAGCTTGAATTGGACAACGGCGTCCGCCCATATTAAAGCGCTGTCTAAAAGGGTTATAAATACTCCAATATAACCGAATAGGCCTCAATCAGCCTGGCCTCTGAAAAAGCGGCGTTAGCCGGACTGGTTGAAGGCAGCTTAACCGCCTTTATCCCCGTAACTGGCTCGCACAAGCGGCAGTAAAGCTCATACGCCTTGCCTCCCGTTGCAAATATTCCCTTAATATCAGCTCTTGAGAGAATAACCTCCAAATTATTGGGCACAGGATTGCTAATGCTGGTATCTTTCGCCCCGTCAATATCGCAGCTATATAAAACGTCCCAGACCGCTATTCCATTTTTCAGCAGAAACGTTCTCTTTTCCTCTATGCTTAACGGGCACTCCTGCCCGAGCGCTCCTGAGACAACTTTCCAGAATCTGTTCTGCGGATGCCCGTAAAAGAAGCCGGCTTCTCTTGATTTGGGAGAAGGAAAGCTTCCCAGCATAAGCACGCGCGAACGGGAATTATAGACGGGCGGTATGGTATGTATTACAAAAATAGCCGTTCCCCTCCCCATCCTTTTATCTTTTCAAATTCCTCCCTGGAATCAAAGAATTTTATTCTGAATTTATGCAGCCTGCGCCCGCCCGGCTCCATAAGCTTTAAAGAACCGTCCCGCCGCGCCGCCGCCCGGCCCAAAACATAATTAGTGGCCGGCTCCAGGCCCAAAACGTATTCACCGCTGTTAGCGTTCTTCCATTGAATGAAATATTCCAGCATGCCCGCGTCATAATAATAAACCATCCCAATATTAAGCTTATGATTATATACCGCCGCAAGCGAAGCTCCATTTTCATCCCTGCGCATGGTATGAAAATAGCATACTTCAGGCACTCCGTCGGCAGGCGCTTCCATATGCATCCAATTATCTTTGCCGGGAGCGGAAATTTCATCCCTGGGCCTGACTTCCAGCGTGGGCAGAAAAATCTCGGCATTTTCATCTATAAACGGATATCCGAAATTAAAATGGTAGAGCTGCATATATTCGCAGGGGGTATAGCTCTCGTTGACTATTTCATCCTCCAAAAGAATTTCATTAACCCCCTGCCGGAATTCATATCTGCGAAGCAGCAGAAAATGCTCGTCAAAAAGCTTGCTCTGCCTTATCTTTCCCTCCAGCCGGGCAACGCACAAGCCGTTTTCCATTCCGGTTTTGAGGCTGTATTCCTCGGCCGGCATATAGGCAATGCGTCCATGCAAACCGTAGGGCTTCCCCTCGTCCACGCTGGGCGCGCCGAAATGAGTAAGGCCGCAGGTGGTAAGCAGCCCGGCGGAAAATCCGCGCAGCCAGTTTTCTCCCTCCGCCTCATAATAAGCGGGATGAGTTATTCCGCAGGAATTAATATAGCTTATATTGATTCCCTTATAGAGCACATGCGCCATATCCATGCAACGGTCGGCCAGCACGGTAACGTCCAGCCCGCCTCCGTTATTAATCTGGCTGGCCAGCACTCCCCTGGCTCTGCCCGTCTCGTATCTGAAAGTTTTTGCATTGAACACCTGGGATATATCTCCCGTATATCTGTTTCTGTAAGCGTCCATTTTTCCCTGTTCTCCCGCTATTCTAAAATAACAGCGCCCCTTTAAAACGCTTTTTGCATAAAAAAGCCTATGGCCGCCCCGCGCCCGGGCGCATATTTCAGGCATGCGCATTTAAAAAGCGCGGGCTCAATTAGAGCCTTTTTAGAAATAATAAAGCGCCCGGACTACCGCCGGGCGCAGGCATCAAAAAGAAACGGCAAACGAATACGTCCCCCTATAGGAAAACGCTTCTATATAAGCATGCTTATTAAACAGCCGGGAAAGCCCGCTTGATTTTTTAACCAGCTTTTCCTGAAGCTCCTTAGCGTCCCCGCTTTTAGGAGGCGCCGCCCATTCGTATTTTTCAGCGTTCCCCTCCTCATAGGCTTCCCTGCTCTTATAATATTTAATCAGCAGTATCTCTTCGTTTATTATAGAATCTATATATCCGCTCACGGCGTCTATATGCAGCCCTATATCATCGCAGAGCACATGGGGATAAATTCCTACTCCGGCGCTTTCATTATCAAAATACAGCCAGAGCCGTTCCCTGGAATTTTCCGCCGGCATAGCCATCTGATATATGCATATGTTATGATTATCCGGAGAGAGCCGCCTCACAAGATGGCCTTCAAATTCCGGATACTTTTCCAGCAGACGGAGCAGAAGCTCTTCCTGCGCCACAGAGGTCTTGGCCGGCGCGGAGAATTTTAAAAGCAGCTCGGCAAAATCAATGTAATCATGCTCCATGGTCAGCCGGCTCTCCAGCCGGCAGTCCGCATATTCCCGGCCGTCCACGGTTATCCTGAAACGCTGTCCGGCTTCATCCCTTTCAAAAGAAATGCTTATATTATCCCGAAGCAAATTCCAATTTTCACGCGCGTCTCCCTCAAAAGAAAAGCTCTCCTCCACGAGAACGAGCCTTCCGACCAAAAAGCAGAATATAAATTCTCCTCTCTTTTTTTCATTCTCCAGGCATTGAATTATTGCGCGCCGCTCCAATTGAGCGGGAAGCTCCCACGGCTCTTTTTCTTCCAGTTTAATCTCTCCGCCCGTATAAAAGGAGGATGTGCAGAGCGCTCTGCCGACAAAGCCTTTATTCTCTTCCTCAACTGAAAAATCCCAGCCGGGCGCATATACGCCGATTATATCGGGAGTATCTTCAAAAAACACCGTTTCTTTAACGTCGTCTCTGCCCGTAAGCTCAATATATTTTTCAAGACAAGCGTTTTGCTCCATAATGTTTCTCCTTTCGCTCCGCCCTTCAGCCGGACGGGTTTAAAAGCTGCTTTTATTATACACGAGAACCCTCTTAGTGACAACGGAGAAAATCAATTTAATACCGAAAACACAGTCCGAAACATAATATTTAAATCCCCGAACAGCCTAATCCTTTTAAGATACTCCAAATTATATTTCATTTTTTCAGGCAGAATAATATTAATATACACGCTGTCCGCATCATCCGCCTGACTGATCAGCTCGTTTTCATCCTTATATTTTATGCTGGCCAAACTGGTAAGCCCGGCGGGCAGCAAAAGCGTAGAAAGCATCTGCGGAGTATATGCCGAAACATATTCGGGCACCTCCGGACGCGCTCCCACAAAGCTCATCTGACCGGCCAGAATATTAAAAACCTGCGGAAATTCATCCAATTTCAGCTTGCGCAGCCATTTGCCCGAACGGGTAACCCGGCAGTCCCCGCTGGTAGTAACCTTAGAGCCCAGGCTTTCCGCGTCTTTAACCATAGTCCTGAATTTAATTATACGGAACTCTCTGCCCAGGGAAGTAACGCGCGTCTGCATAAAAAACACCGGGCCTTTGGAATCCAATTTAATTATAACCGCAATCACCAGCATAACCGGAAGCAGTATAACAGCCAAAAGCAACGACGCAAATATATCAAACGCTCTTTTGAGGGCCAGAGATGCCCTTTGCTTTTTAAGCATATCATAATAGGGGCGCACTTCTTCGCATCTAAACTGCTCGGGAAGCTCCTCCCATTTTTTTAATACCACCTTTTCTCCTCCTAAACAAGGCTTAACAAAAGCTTCGCCGTATACTCCGCCTGCTCATCCGTTAAAACGGTATTCAAAGGCAATGTAATTTCATTTTTATACATATTATATGCGTTGGGATAATCCTTAATATCAAACCCGAGATTTTTATATGCCGTAAGCATGGGAAGAGGCTTATAATGCACATTGGCCGCAACTCCGTTCTGAGCCAGGCGGTCTATTAACTGATTGCGTTCCTGCTCGCCAACGCCCTCTATGCGGGTTATGTAAAGATGACCGCTTGATTTATAATCATTGTCAAAATGCTTTATAGGCGTAATCCGGCTGCCCGCAAAAGCAGCATCATAGAAAGCAATAAGCTGAGCGCGCCTGGAAAGTATGCTTTCATACCGCTTAAGCTGAGACAGCCCCAGCGCCGCGGCCATATCAGTCATATTGCATTTATAGCCCGGAAGCAGAATATCATATTCCCAGCCGCCGCGCGAATTTTTATTCAGGGCGTCTTTAGTCTGGCCATGCAGGGACAGCAGCATATAATTTTTATATATCTCTTCATCCTCTACGCCCGGAATATTCTTCCAGGTGACCGCGCCCCCCTCGGCAGTGGTCAGATTCTTGACCGCATGAAAGGAAAAGCTTGTGAAATCGGCCAGGCTGCCGCTCATAATTCCCCCGCGGGAAGCGCCGAAGGAATGAGCCGCGTCAGCCAAAATTGCGATTCGTCCAAGAGCCTCCTGCAATTTATTGGCGGGCTGAAAAACGGAATTATGCCCCTCGAGCAGAGAATATAACTGCTCATAATTGACGGGAATTCCCGCTAAATCCACCGGAATTACAGCCTTAGTCCTGCTGTTGATCGCGCCCTCGAGCTGTTCGGGCGCCATAAAGAAGCTGCCCGGAGCAGTATCTATAATTACAGGCTTTGCGCCCACATGGCATATCACGCTGGCCGAGGCGGTATAGGTATACGCAGTGGTTATAACCTCGTCCCCCTCCCCTATGCCTAAAAGGCGCAGAGTAAGCTCCAGCCCGGCCGTGGCCGAATTAAGGCATACGGCTCTTTGAGCGCCGCAAAAGCGCGCAATCTGCTTTTCAAATTCTTTTGTGCGGGGGCCGGTAGTTATCCAGCCCGAACGCAGCGCGTTTACAACTTCATCTATATCTTCCTGATTAATATCGGGCGGGGAAAAAGGTATATTCATTTTATTCAATTAAATCATCTTCTTCATACCATTTTATTATGGGCATACGCCTACAAGCCGTTATTATAACACATCGGATAAATATAGTAAAATGCATAATCAGACAATATGTTTATAGTGCAGAGCGTTTTTGCGGAGACGACCAAATCCGCTCAACCCCCAAAAAAGAAACAACGCGTCTATAAAGCCTTTTTCCGGCCTTATAAACGCATTATTTTTATTATATCCCCTCAGAGCACATCTCCCTCTGCGGCGCTTTTCAAGGCCGTCCGGCCCGCGCCTACACGGCGGGCGCCGGCAGCCTGCCCCGTTATCTCGAATTTCCCATTATACTATCATATTCATCCGCAAAGTTGGCAGGCATAACCGAAAACAGATATGTATCCATGTTCTCAGATGCAATATGGAACATAATTTCGTCGCCTCCGCGCAGCGCCTGAATTACAGAGCTTATATGCTGAGAATCAATGAATATGCGGTCGCCGTCCGAATACATGGTGCCGGTTAAATATTTATCCCCCGATGAAGTCCGTATAGTAATATCATATTCGTCTGCGCTCGACCAAGGATTTTTTACCGGATACATATCATATTCATATAAGAAAATAGTAATATCGTCTTTGTCTATAAGCATTTTCACCGTCAGCTTTGAATTGGTGGTGGCGCTGTTGCTGAATTTTCCTATAAAAAGCTCTTTGCTGCTGATATACCATTCATTAGTGGGCTGGTCGAATTCATCAACATAATACCGCGTTTCCCATATGCCCCCTATATATAGCCCGCAGCGCTCGCATACGCCGTTATCGGTTGTATGGCCAAGAGCAGGAACGTTCTTTTCCTCTTCAATCACCGCGCCGCAAACCTCGCATTTCACCTGCCCGATAACGCCCGCTTCATCGCAGGTGGCTTCACGCTCGGAAGCCTGACCGGGCTTATGTCCGTATGCCGGAATTTCCCGCTGTTCAATCAGGCACTCGCCGCATAAAGCGCAATAGGCTCCCTCAGTCAGCCCCGTTTTAGTACAATCAGGCTCCGCCGCCGGTTTGATTACAGATTGGTGAGAACACGCCGAACGGGACGGCTGGCCTCCGGACGAAACATCCGGCGCAGAGCTTTCCGCTCCGCATGCTGTCAGCGCAAACAAAAGCAGCAACGCAATCAAATAAATAAATGCTCTTTTCACAATATACCTCCTTCAGTTTTATAGAATAAGCCGGAAAATCCAATTTAACAGGACCTCTTTTTTCCCAAGTTTTGTCCTGTTACAGGACATAACCAGGCGTATCATACCATAAAATATGTCTTATGTCAAGACAAAAGGAGGTTGCGTATGGCCAGAATAATAGACGGGCAAAAAATGAATATCGTGGGCAGCCGCATAAAAGAACTGCGCGTTCAAAAAGGGCTGAGCCAACAGGCTCTTTCTGACAAGCTGGAAACGTTGGCAGTATATATCTGCCGGGGCTCCATTTCCCGCATTGAGGATAAACAGCGCACTGTGACCGATATTGAGCTGTACGGGCTGGCCCAGGTGCTCAACGTCCCCATCCAAAGCCTGTTTGAAACGCCCGAATTATAAGAACGAGTGCACGCATTAATCCGCCTCTTTAAAAAAGAGGCGCAAAAATCAATCCTCCCGCTTAGAGAAATTATGCTCTAATAAAGAGAGGCTTGATTTCTGCGCCCTGAAAATTTATGCCCGAAGCTTATATCGTCCGTCCGCGCGCTTTAATAATCAGCTTTATAAAACGGCCGGAACATTTTCTAAACCAGAATATCATTTTCCTCCTGCGTAAGGCAAAGCTTGGCGACGGACACTTCATACGCAGTGCGCTCCTCCAGGGAGCCGTCCTCCAGCTTTTTCTGATACTGCCTGCTCTGCAAACGGCCGGTTATGCTCATAAACTGCCCTACCTCCAGATTCTCACAGTATCTCGCATTGCGCCCCCAGCATATGCAGGGTATGTAATCGCTTTTGCCATAGGCCCGGTTTACGGCCAGAAGCAAATCAGTAATTTCCCTGGAAAAGGGCGTCACCCTGTAAATGGGCTTTTTGCAAACGAAGCCCTGCAAATATATGCTGTTTTCGTCAGGAAGCCCGCTCTCGGCCAGATATACCTCTTTGGCGAATAATTGCAGCACCAGCTTGCTCTTATTTTCATGCACTATATTATACGACCTCACCTGGCCGTCTACGCACAGCCTTTGGCCCTCCGAAATTTCTTCATGCATAAGCCTCTCCGAAACCGTAATGGGCAGAACGTCCGCCTGGCCGGACAGCCTTTCAACCTTAAGCCTGAAAACATAAAAGCTTTCCCCAAAAATATCATGGCTGTATTTCAATTCGCTCTCCACTGTTCCGCAAAGATGAGCAATATTGTTTAAATCGGTATTCATCGGTCATAACCTCGCTTTGTTTATTAATATATGCCTCAGCCTTTATGCTGAATCCCCTGATCGTCAACAGTATAACCCTCGCTGTAAATAAGCTCCGAAACGGGCACCACCTCGTAGCCTTTTTTCTTCAGGCTCTCCAAAACTAACGGCAACGCGTCTAAAATATGCTTTGAATTATTATGAAATAGAAGAATGGAGCCGTTCTGCACGCTTTTATTCACGCGGCTGAGTATTTCCTGAGCGCTCAAATCCTTCCAGTCAAGGCTGTCAACATCCCATTGTATACAATGCATATTCTGCTCGCGCACAGTATTAACCACCAAGTCGTTATAATCCCCAAACGGCGGCCTGAAAACTTTCGGAGTATTGCCCGTAAGCTCTTTTATTTTTTCGTTGACCTGATTTAATTCCTTAATTAGCTGTTCCTTGCTCAACTGAGTCATACGAGGATGATTGGCCGAATGATTGCCAATTTCAAAGCCTCTTTCAGCTATGCTTTTAACTACGTCCGGATATTTATCTATCCAAAATCCAACCAGGAAAAAGGTGCCTTTTACCCCATGTTCATCCATGATATCCATAATGCCGGCCGTTTTATCAGCTCCCCAGGCGGCGTCAAAGCTAATGGCCACTTTCTTTTCCTTGGTGTCTACTCTATATATGGGCTTAACCCCCGTAGTTGCAAACGCGGTAGTGCCCTGATTGCGCGATAAAACGCTTGTCAGCAAAATAACCGCAATAATCGCCAGAGCTATTCCGCCAGTAATAAAAATCCTTTTCTTATCCATATAAAAGATTTTCATACCCCGTCCCCCATTTCCAGATTATTTATTTCCTCTGTTAATGATATTTAATTGAGCATACAAATATGATAATCAAATTATTTCTTTATTTGATTAGACAATACAATCAGGGCGGATTGCGCCCTGCGGAAAAATGACATATGCCTTTTTATGCGAGAAAATAAAAAAAGAGCTGGGAAAATTTAAATTTCCCAGCTCTTTTTAAACCCCAGAGGCCGCAATTCAATACGGCGCCGCGCCCTTCAGGCGTTTTCTTTATAAAATTCCATTCCCAGCCTCGCGGCTTCTCTTACTTTCTCGCTTCCATGTTCCAAAAGCCGTTCAACCAAAGGAATATATTCCCAGGCCCGTCTTCTTAATACGCCCGCCACTGCCGCAGGAAGCAAAACCGAGGCTCTGGCCATATTCGAGCCTATGAGCGCCGAAAGCCCCTCTCTGGTTTCCCGCTCAAAATTTAATATCCTATCCAAAGCCGCAAGCCGCACTAATTCTTCAGGCGGCGGCACTTTCTTAATTCCGGCGTTATATGGGCAGCATTCTCTGCAAATTTCACATCCAAGCAGACTGTCTCCCAAAAGCGCAAAACTGTCCTTCTCCGGCATTCTATCCGCCATATCCCGCAGACAGCTTGCGCGCTTAAAGCCAAATGGAGTTATAGCCCCCGACGGGCAATTCGCTTGGCAGCGCCCGCAGCGCGCGCAGTTTATTTCGCCCGTCTCCTTAAATATTACAGGCGGCCATTCCAAAGGCTTTTCCAATTCAATCATATTTAAAATAAAATACGACCCGTACGCCCTATGGATTAATAAATCGTTCTGCCCTCTAAAAAATTCCCCCGTTGAATAAGCAGCCGCCTTATATGAAATATCATTAGTCACCCTGCCCCCTATTTCAGCCGCAAAATCCCGGCAAGTTAAATACACTCTATGGGACGCAGGATAATAGGCGTCTATTTTAATGCAGTTATCAGGAATTTCAGAAAACGGATTATAACCATATGCGCTGAGAAGAAAGAATTTCCCATCTTTAAGAATCTGGCAGGCATAAAACGCGCCCAGCCGCTCTAATATTTCCTCCATTTTATTTTTCAGCGCCCTTCCGCAGACAATACAAGGCGGAATATTATACCGCCTCGCCTTCCCGCAATATTCCCTTTTTCAGTATTATGCAGCCATATTGCCTTTCTTCCCCCGTAGCCACCACCGCATAAGCGTTTTTAGTGCGCTCGTAGAATTCAAAACGCTCCACAAATTTAATATCCGTTTTGCCGTTATATTTATTCACAACCTCCTGAATCTCAGCCCATATCGGCGGCGTATCCTTATCGTCGCCGCATAATGGCATAAGGGATACGGGATCGTCTACATATTGATCCAGAGGCATAAGCTGAAGAATAGCGTCCAGTATTTCTACGGCATTGCTTCCCAGAGCGCTGGCCACCCGTTTGCCGCATCCGTAAGACGGAAAATTAGCGTCGGCGATAACCAGCATATCGCCATGTCCCATATCCCTTATAATTTTTAATAAATCTCCCGAAAGAATTTTAGGAATACCTCTCAGCATATAAAACACCCTCTCTTAAATTAATTTTTCCATTATACATACTACGCAATGACCGCCCCATTAAATTCGGCGCGCAGTCCGCCCGTCAGCTTGAAATCAGATTATTAATCCTTGCTCTTCATAGTGGGGAAAAGAAGCACGTCGCGTATTGAATAATTATCCGTCAGCAGCATAACCAATCTATCCACTCCAAAGCCCAGCCCGCCAGTCGGAGGCATTCCATATTCAAGAGCCGTAATGAAATCCTCGTCCACCTCGGCATTTTCGCCCAGCGCGCGCTTAGCGGCCACCTGCTTTTCAAAACGTCCGCGCTGATCTATAGGATCGTTAAGCTCGGAAAAAGCGTTGCCCATCTCCCTTGCATAAATGAAATATTCAAACCGCTCAGTAAAATCCGGAGCGTCCTTTTTGCGCTTGGCAAGAGGAGAAATCTCCACCGGATAATCATATATTATGGTGGGCTGAATAAGCTTGTCCTCCACAAATTCATCAAACAGCGCCGAGAGCACGTCTCCCTTCTGCATATCTGAATTCACCTCGACGCCCAAACGCGCGGCGCACTCTCTCGCCTCCTGAGCGTCCGCCCAGGAATAATAATCCGCGCCCGAATATTCCTTGACCGCCTCAGCCATAGTCATGCGCTTCCAGGGAGAGCCCATATTTATTTCTGTGCCCTGATAATTGATTATATCGCCGCCGCAGACTTTTCTGGTTATGGTTATATACATATCCTCAATTAAATCCATCATTCCAAAATAATCGGTATAGGCCTGATATAATTCGACTGAAGTAAACTCAGGGTTATGCTTGATATCCATGCCCTCGTTCCTAAAAATCCTGCCCACTTCGTAAACCTTTTCAAAGCCGCCTACAATAAGCCGCTTTAAATATAACTCGGTCTCTATTCTGAGATACATATCTATATCCAGCGTATTATGATGAGTAACAAAAGGACGGGCCGCCGCGCCTATTTCCAGAGTATGTAAAACGGGCGTATCCACTTCCAGAAAGCCGCGGGAATCCAGATAATCCCGGATTTCCTTTAATATGGCCGAGCGCTTGATAAAAGTATCCTTAACTTCCGGATTGACTATAAGATCGACATACCTCTGGCGGTAACGCATATCCATATCCTTAAGCCCATGAAACTTTTCAGGAAGCACCTGAAGAGATTTGGACAAAAGGGTTATTTTTTCCGCCTTAACGGACACTTCGCCGGCATTAGTTTTAAAAACCGTTCCGCTGACGCCCAGAATATCCCCTATATCCATTTGCTTAAAGGCGGCATATTCCTCTTCGCCCAATACGTCCCGGCGCGCATATATCTGAATTAAGCCCTGCCCGTCTCTTATATGAGCGAAGCTGGCTTTGCCCATAACCCGCTTGGACATCATCCTGCCCGCTATACTTATTTCTTTCCCGTCATATTTCTCAAAATCAGATTTGATTTCCTCCGAATGAGCCTGCTGATCAAAAACAGTAAGCTCATAAGGATTTTCTCCCTTTTCAATAAGTCCGGCCAGCTTTTCCCGGCGCACGCGCAGCACTTCTGTAAGCTCCAAAGCCTCGCGGTTTTCAGTTTCAGCCATTATCCCAACTCCTCCGAAATAAAATATACTCTATAAGCACATTCGTAATTTAAATAAGCCCCGGCCGGACAGCCGGGGCGCCAAAACACCGTATTTCAATTTATTTGTTGGGCAGAATATCCAATATTTTATATTCTATAACGCCGTCCGGGGAATTAACCCGCACGCTCTCCCCCTTGCGCTTGCCCAGTATAGCGCTGCCTACCGGGCTTATATTAGACATTTTGCCCGCGAGAGGATCCGCTTCGTATGAGCCTATAAGCACAAATTCCAAGGTTTCGTTCAATTCAGTATCCAGCAGAACAACCTTGGAGCCTACGCTCACTTCATTCCGGTTGGTAAGGCTCTCGTCAATAATTACCGCCTGAGCCAATTGCTCCTGCATGGCGTAGATTTCGTTTTCCACCTCTACCTGCTCGCGTTTGGCTTCGTCATACTCGCTGTTTTCCGAAAGGTCCCCGAAATCTCTGGCGGCGGCTATACGCGCCGATACCTCTATTCGTTTGGTAGTAAGATAATAATCCAGCTTTTCCTTAAGCTTATCATACCCCTCTTGAGTCATAAAATTCTGCTTATCGTGATGTTCGCTCATTCTAAAACCATACCTCCGCCCTGCGTTTTATGCACCTTTATTCGATTTATTATATAAGCTTGAGCCGGGATTGTCAACATTTAATAGAAATCAAGCGTGCGCTGCTCGCAATTAATCCGCATTTCCCAGCGCCATAAGGCTAAGCGCCGGCAAATTTTTGTTGAGCAAAACTTTGCCGGCGCCCGATTATAATTATTAAATTCTTTCAGCCGATTAAAGCACCTTAGATAAAAATTCGGCGCTTCGAGGATTCATGGGAGAAGCAAAAAACTGTTTGGGAGGAGCGTCCTCCGCAATCCGCCCGCCGTCCATAAAAAGCACGCGGGTAGCCACTTCCCGGGCAAAACCCATTTCATGAGTGACTATAACCATAGTCATGCCCTCGTCGGCCAGCTCCTTTATGAGTTCAAGCACTTCTCCCACCATTTCCGGATCCAAGGCGGAAGTAGGCTCGTCAAAAAGCATAACCTCCGGATTCATGGCCAGCGCCCGGACAATGGCCACGCGCTGCTTCTGCCCTCCGGAAAGCGTGGAGGGATAATTCTCAGCCTTGTCCTCCAGCCCTATGCGCTTAAGCAGACGCATAGCGTTCTCCTCCGCAGCCTTTTTTATTTCTTTTTTAGACGGCACCGGCTCAGCGCTTTTAGATTTGCCCAATCTGCGTTTCCACAGCTCTCTGCGGCGGTTCTTAAGGCCTATGCTTATGGGCGCGAGAGTTATATTATGCAGAATGGTATAATTATTGAACAGATTAAAATGCTGAAATACCATTCCTATTTTCTGCCTGTGCACGTTGATATCCACGCTTAAATCCGCAATGTTTACCCCGTCAAATATAATTTTGCCGCCCGAAGGATCCTCCATGCAGTTCAAGCAGCGCAAGAATGTGGATTTTCCGCTCCCCGAAGGGCCTATAATGGCTATTTTCTCTCCCTTGTCTATATGAAGATTGATATCCTTAAGCACCGGCAGCTTGCCGAAGCTTTTATAAAGTCCGATTACGTCAATCACTTTTGGCCAGCCGCCTTTCCATCAATTTTATCAAAAGAGTAATCAACAGCACTATTATAAGATATACCGCCGCCAGCGTAAGATAAGGAATTATGTATTCGTAATTGGCGTCCGCAATATCCCTGAAAGCCTTGGTAACATCAGTAACGGCTATAAAGCTGGCTACCGACGTTTCCTTAACCAATACTATAAATTCGTTTCCCAGCGTAGGCAATATATTTTTAATTGCCTGGGGTATCACAATTTTAAACATACTGGCAGAATAGCTCAGGCCCACGGCGCGCCCTGCCTCAAGCTGGCCTCTGTCCACGGAATTTATGCCCGAACGCATTATTTCGGATACATACGCGCCGCTGTTCAAGCCGAAAATCAATATGGCTACGCTTAAAGGCTGCGCCGAAATGCCCAAAACGGGCATAAGCACAAAATATCCTATAAGAAGCTGCACCACCATAGGCGTGCCCCGGAACAGAGCTATATAAACGCTTGCAATCCCCGAACAGATTCTGGGAAACAGATGATATTTGGGCACTACTTTGGCTATGGCCAGAACAGTTCCTATAACTATCCCTATCAGCAATCCGAAAACAGCTATTTCAGCCGTAGCCAGCAGGCCGTCCAGCACCTTTTTATAGCCGTTATAAGTGAACATCTGGTCGTAAAATACCGACCACATGCTAGCAAAATCCATATTTTATAACGCTCCGTTCAATTACTTGGACTTCAGAATGTTTTCCACGTCCTCTGCGCTCTTGCAGGCGTCAAAAGTATCGTCGTTTTCCAGAACCAGCACCATCTGCGAAGCCTCATAATAGGATTCGGAGAAATTAACGGACAGCTTGCGCTTTTCGCTTACGGTCAGGCCGGCCATAGCTATATCAACGCCGTTTTTGCCCACGCTGGTAACAACCGATTCAAAATCCATATTCTGAATAACCAGTTCCATGCCAAGATAATCGGCAAGCGCCGCGGCTATTTCCATATCAATGCCCGCAAATTTATCTCCCAGAGTGTATTCAAAGGGCGGAAAAGCGGCGTTGGTGGCCACGACGAGCTGTTCGTCGGCGCGGCTGTTATCCAATGCGGCGCTTTCAATGCCGGTTATCTCGCCCTCTTCGTTAAAATATTTATTCATTATGCCTTCTATTGTTCCGTCCGACATGGCCTTGGTTATAAACTCGTTGACTTTATTCAGCAGCTCGTCGTTATTCTTATCCACGCCGAAAGCATATTCTTCATCAGTCAGCCTGATATCTATAAGCTTAACGCCTTTATTGGCCTTAACCAGCTCTCCGGCCGGGCCTTCGTCCACTACGACCGCGTCCAGGTTGCCGTTAAGCATATCCTTTACGGCAAGGCCCGCGTTATTAAATTTGCGCAGCGTAATATTGCTGAAGCCATCAAATTCCAAATCTTCGCTTCCCTCAATATAAAACTGACCGGTGGTTCCGCTCTGAACGCCTACGCTGTAGCCGTTCTTATCGCCGCCGTTAGCGTCGTCAGGATCTTTTTGAGCGCATCCTGCAAACATGCACGCCGACATAACCAGGCAAACAAGCACTAATAAAATCTTTTTCATAAGTCTTTCCTCTCCTTTGCTCTATAAAAATTAACTTAAGTATATCCACCCAGCTCCGACTTGTCAAGGCAAGCGGCCGGATTTTTTCATATTTCCGTATTTTTATGCATTTTTTCAGTTTGAAAATTAAATCAGGAGAGGGCGAATGCTTCTGAAACACGGCCGCGTTTTAAAAGTGATTAATACATGCCAGCGGCAAACGCTTAATTTGAATTTTTAAGTATGACAGAGGCCTGTTATGGAAATAATTTTATAAACGGACGCGGCCGTTTTTTCAAAGCCGCTCCCAACAAAAAATGCCGGACTTTTTGATATGCGTCCGGAGAAGGAGAATTTTTATGCCTTGGGGTATTTCTATTATCGCAGCCATGGCTGTGCTGCTGCTGTTCGGCGTAGGCGAAAAAACGGCCAAACGGCTATCGCTGAATAAAACTTTGGCTATTTTGCTGCTGCTCGTTACCGCCGCGGGATTATTAATTCCCGATATACGCATAGGCAGCGCGCTTGTAATTAATCTGGGAGGCTTTCTCTTCCCCCTTATAGTGGCCGTTTACATTTTTGCAAAAGCGCGCCCCGGCCAAATCGGGCACGGACTTATATGCGCCCTGGCCGTAGCCGCCGTTATGCTGGCCGCTTCCTATTTCATTTCTCCCGTACCCGAAGGGATTATAGCCGAGCCCGGCCTGCTCTATGGAGTTATAGCGGGATTAACCGCCTTTATCGCCGGCTTTAACAGCGTCAGCGCCCTGGGCGGCCTGCTCTCGGGACTGGTGCTCTGGGACGTCGCTCTGGGCCTGCTCTACAGATATTATTATGCTCTCAACGTGCCCGTGGAGCTGGGCATGTATTCCTTTGGGGACACTCTGGCCCTGGCGTTTATAATCTGCGCTTTCCTCACTTCTCTTACCGCCGAGCGCGAAAGCCGCAAGGCCAGCCAGAACAAGCGTATAAAAATGTATAAAAAATACAGCCTGTTTGAAATCGGGGATATAGAGCAGGAAGAGCGCCGAGATGATGAACATTCGGAAAAAATCAGCGGCGATGATTGGCCGGAAGATGAAGAAAAGCATAATTAGCCTGGCTATGGCTCTTATTTTCCTTCTTCCCTGCTCTTACGGCCTGGTAATCAACGAGGACGGCCAAACTCTTTCAGAAGCCTCCGGGCTTAAAGAGGGGGATAGAATCATTCTGCCCGACGGAAGCATGTACAGAATGGTTCAAAAGGAAGAATTGACGGCCAGACTGGATGAGATCCTGCCTGAAATTTCCGAGAAGGACACGCTTGGACGGATGTACAGATATAAGCGCATAGGCGTTTACGGAATCAACCGGGAAATTGAGGACGTCTCTCAGGCCCTGAAGGAATACGGCGCGGTAACTCTTAATAATGAAAAGGAGCTGAGCGCCCAGGAGAAAGCCCAAAAGCTTTCTTATTCAGGCGCCGCCCTTTTGCTGGGCGTCGCAAGCGCCCCGGGAAAGGAAATACGCTTAAGAGTGTGGCGCACAGTCAGCCAGAAGGATTCCATGCTGATCGCGCGTCGGGCTATGAATAAGGGCAGTATAAACTGCCTGATTATTCAGAATCCCCCGGCGGGCCAATCTCTGGCGCAGCCGCGCATTATTTTGGAAATAGGCCAGGACGCAGCTTCCGGCCAGGTCCTTAAAGCCCTGGCCGATATAGGCGGCGCCCTTTTTGACGAAGCAATGCAGCCGGATGGCAGCGCCCAGGCCTCGCTCTATATTGCGCCCGTATGCCTTGGACTTATCTTTATTTGCTTCGTATGCTCATTCTTCCGTCCTTAATTCAGCCGGCTTAACTCAATCAAAAAAACGCAGGCATTAAGAGCTGGGAATCTCTTAATGCCTTTATTCTTATGAATAAGATGGAAAATAATTTTCCCCGTTTGTTCAAAACGGGAACGCGCCGCATTCTCCGGCAGGAATTCCGCCGCGCCGTCAGCGCTTCTCTATCCACAATATTTTAAATTTCAGTTAAAAAAGCGTCCGCTTTATTGACATTTAAACGATAATAATTCATAATAAGTATGAACAATATAATCAAAGTATAATGCGTTTTTGCTTGGACGGCGACGCGGCAAAACGGATAGTCTCCCCATATAAGGCGCGTTGTATTCTGATTGTATTGTCTGGTTATATTTTTATACCGAAAAAGCGCGCAAAGCGCGCTGATCGGCAGAATTGGGGGAACGCATGCTCGGCCATATAATAACCGAGGTTTTAGAGGGCTCCATAGCAGACGAGCTGGGGATAAAGCCGGGCGACCGTCTGCTGGCCCTGGACGACCAGCCGGTATTGGATTTAATTGATTATAAATATTTCACCTCTCTGAATAAATACAGCGTTACCATTCAAAAGGAAAACGGAGAAGCAATAATCTTTGATATAGAACAGGATGAAGACGAATTTTTAGGGCTTTGCTTTAAGGACGACCTGCTCAAAATTAAGCATTGCCATAATAAATGCGTATTCTGTTTTGTGGATCAGCTTCCGCCCAATTTAAGAAGCACTCTTTATGTTAAGGACGACGACTGGCGGCTTTCCTTTATAATGGGCAATTATATTACTCTGACCAACCTTACCGAGAAGGATATTCAGCGCATAATAAGCAGAAAAGTCAGCCCGTTATATATTTCCGTGCATACTACCGATCCCGAGCTTCGCCGGAAAATGCTCAACAATCCCAAGGCCGGAGAATTAATGCCTCTTTTGGAGCGCTTCGCCCGCAACGGCATAGATTTCCATGCGCAGATTGTGCTCTGTCCGGGGCTCAACGACGGTTTCCAGCTTAGAAAAACCTTTGAGGATTTATTAGTGCTTTATCCTCATTGCCTGAGCCTCGCAGTTGTTCCCGTAGGGCTAACCTACCACCGGCGCGGGCTTTATAAACTGCACCGCGTAAACGAGCAGAACGCCAATCATATAATAGACGATGTGGAGCGCTGGCAGGAAAAATGCCTGGAGCTTAAAGGCACCCGCTTTATTTTCGCCGCCGATGAAATGTATATGCTCGCCAACCGCGAGCTTCCCTCTTACGAAAGCTATGAAGGCTTCTGCCAGATTGAAAACGGAGTGGGCATGCTGGCCAAATTTGAAAGGGAAATGACTGAGATCCTGCCTATGCTTCCTCCATGGATTCTGGATAGAAAAGTCTCTATAGCCTGCGGAGTATCCGTAGCTCCTTTTATGAAGAAGCTCTGCGGCATACTTAAGGAAAAATATTACAATCTGGATGTATATATATATCCCATACACAACCATTTCTTCGGCGAAAGCGTTACTGTTACCGGGCTGATAACGGGCAGGGATATAGCCGTGCAATTGGACGGGCAGCCTTTAGGAGACGAACTGCTTATATCCAGAAGCATGCTGAGAGAAAAAGACGACGAGCAGCATTTTTTGGACGACCTCACTCTAAAGGACGTCTCCAACTGGATTAACCATAAAATAACTCCGACTGACAACGACGGCGCCGCGTTCGCCCTGGCCGTGCTGGGGCTGGACGCGGACAGCATCTAAATCAGCATATATAATTTATCAGCCGTAAGCATAATCATTTACGGCGGAAAGCAGAGATTGAATGAACGGACTTGTAGCGGTAGTGGGACGCCCCAACGTAGGCAAATCCACCTTTTTCAACAGAATGGCCGGCCGCCGGCTTTCCATAGTTGAGGATACTCCCGGAGTGACCAGGGACAGGCTTTATGCCGATGTGGAATGGCTCAGCCATACTTTCACTCTTATAGATACGGGCGGAATAGAATTAAGCAGCGATGATGAATTTTTCAGCCATATGCGCCGCCAGGCCGAGCTGGCCGTGGATACCGCCGACGTAATATTATTTTTTACAGACGCGCGGGAGGGATTGACGGCGGACGATATGGAAGTGGCTCAATATCTTCGCAGACGGCATAATAATATATTGCTGGTCGTAAACAAAACGGACAGCCCCAAGCAAAGAGAAGCTCTTTATGATTTTTACGAATTGGGGCTGGGCGAGCCCATAGCCATAAGCGCAGAGCAGGGCCTGGGGCTGGGCGAGCTTCTGGATGAAATAATCTCCCGGCTGCCTAAAGGAGAGCCCGCGGAAGAAGGCGGAATTTCCATAGCGGTAGTGGGCAAGCCCAACGCCGGCAAAAGCTCCCTCGTAAATAAGCTGCTTAACGAAGAACGAAGCATAGTGAGCGATATCCCCGGCACAACCAGAGACGCTTTGGACACCAAATTTATATTTGACTCTCAGCCCATGACCATAATTGACACGGCGGGCATAAGGCGCAAGCGCAGCATAGAGGACCGAAGCATAGAGCGTTACAGCGTTATGCGCTCCTTGGGCGCGATTAGAAGATGCGATGTAGCCCTTATTCTGATAGATGCCTCTGCCGGCATTACAGAGCAGGACGTTAAAATCGCCGGATATGTGCACGAGCAGGGCAAAGCCGCGGTGGTATTGGTAAATAAATGGGATTTAATTGAAAAAGACGCTAAAACCAGCGAAAAATTCAAAAAGCAGCTTTACAGCGATTTGGCGTTTATGGATTATGTGGATATACAATTCATCTCCGCTAAAACCGGCCAGAGAACGCAGCGCGTGCTGCCCGCCGTGCTTGAAGCGCACGCCCAGGCCGTCCGCCGAATCCAAACGGGCGCTCTCAACGACGTGCTCAACGACGCCGTGGCCGTCAATCAGCCTCCTTCAACCGGGGGCCGGCGCCTGAAAATATTCTACTGCACTCAAGTAGCCGTACAGCCTCCCACCTTTATAATTTTCGTAAATCAAGCTCAATTAATGCACTTTTCCTATGAAAGATATCTGGAAAACTGCTTTAGGAAGGCTTTTGGTTTTAAAGGAACGCCCATAAAAATAATACTGCGCGAACGAGACGGAGAGGAGTAGATTTTTATGTTTTTCAAAGTGATTTTAACCGTTATCATAGGCTATCTTTTAGGCTGTATTTCAGCCGCCTATCTCATAGGCAAAAAATTCGGGCATATTGATATCCGCCAATACGGAAGCGGCAACGCGGGCACTACCAACATGCTGCGCACTATGGGCATAAAATACGCCGCGCCCACTCTTTTATTGGATATGCTCAAGGCCGCCGCGGCCGCGCTGCTCGGCTGGCTGATTATGGGCAGCCGCTGGGGCATCGCAATCGGAGGCTATGCCGCCGTATTGGGGCATACCTTCCCCTTCTATATGGATTTTAAAGGCGGAAAGGGCGTAGCCGCAATATGCGGAGTGCTTATGGTGCTTAATCCAGTATTGGGAATTATTCTTCTGGTGCTGGGCATTCTGGCTAATCTTATAGTTAAAATATATTCCCTGGTATCCATAATCGGCATACTGGTTGCGGCCGTTTGCTATACCATTTTTGCAAACGGCGACGCTCCCACCATAGTTTTCGCCTGGGTGGCTTTTATTCAGATAGTCATATCTCACCTTCCCAATATCAAGCGGCTGCTTTCGGGCACCGAAAGCAAGATGACCTCTCTGGACGGCTCCGGGAGCAGAAAACGCCAGCTCAGATAAGCCCAATTTCTTAAATGAACCGCCGTTATCAATGGGCGCTCATAATAATTATAAGGCGCATTCCCCTCCCGCATATCGGCCCCCGGCCGGCGCGGGAGGTTTTTATTTTCAGACAACCCTCTCAAAAGATCGGATAATGCAATCAGACTTTTTAGAAAAAGTAGAAAAATAAAAAAGTTAAAAATAGGCATAAATAGCTATTGAAATTGGATTTTTAATTTGTTATAATTTATATTAGCAATTTAAATTTAAAAAGGAGTGATTGGATGAAAAAAATGCTTGCAGTTTTGCTGGCGCTTGTTCTGATGCTTGGAATGACCATAATAGCAACAGCGGCGCCCACCGAAGAGGGATTGATTGTCTATTACAGTTTTGACAGCGATTCGGAAACGGTTGCAAACGGGGGAACGGCCGAAGCGGACGGAAAGGCCAACAACGTCACTTACGCCGAAGGCGCGGTTGGAAATGCCGCGGTCTTTAACGGGATGGATTCAAATATTGAATTCACCCTGGCCGAAGGCATGCCCAGCTTTACGATGTCCATCTGGATTAATCCCACTGAAGTATGGACGGACGACGAAGTGCCCTATTCCATAGTCTGCTCTACAGCATGGGATAATTCCGCCGTGCACACTCATATCACGGGCGGGATACTGCGCGGCTCCATGGCTTCATGGAAAAACGCGGATTACATGCAGGAGGAATATACTCATACGCGCGAGGATGCGCTGGATTGGAGCGATACTCCCGATATGGCCGGGAAGTGGTTCCATATGGCGCTCACTATGGACGGAGAAACCCAAACCCGCTGCCTGTATATTAACGGCACTTTAGTAGGTAAAGACGTTGCCGATTCAGTAAGCGAAGAATTATTTAAGGGCGGCATTGAAATCGGTTCATGGAAAGCGGATTCGCAGCGCTATTTTTACGGCATGCTGGACGAATTCCGTTTATATGACCGCGCCCTGACCCAGGATGAAGTAAAGGAACTGACCGCTCAGGTTGCGGACGTGGATACGATACCCGAACCCACTCCCGCGCCCAAGCCCACTCCCACCGCTACGCCTGAAATTACCAATTCGGCCGCAGCCGCTGCTTCGCCCTCCAATACCGTTAAGGCAACGGGCACTGCCAACGCAGCCACTGCCACAACCTCTCCCTCGGACGAGAGTCCCAGCTCCATGACTTGGCTTTGGATTGTATTAGCCATTGCAGTAGTCGCGGTAATCATTATAGTTGTCGTTGTAAAAAATAAAAAGAAGAAAGCATAATTTATAAATATCCTCTCTGTCCGGTTTTCATATTATTCCGGGCAGGCCGGTATTAAGACTTTTTCAAATTATGCAAACTGACAGAGCCTGAGAGGGAGGAGACATTGCAGAATGTTTCCTCCCTTTCAGGTTTTGCTTTTTATAGCACATTTGCTCCGCCGCCGGGCGGCGTTTCCTTTTTTTGAGGGAACGCCGCATAAATTATCCGCCCCGGCGCCCTCCGCCTCTGTTTTTTAACGCGCGCAGTTAAAAGCCCCCCGCCTTCCTCCTGCGGGCCGCAATATAAAATATGCCTCCCAAAACGGCCGCCGAGGCCTCGGCCGATGGAAAGGCGCACCATATTCCCGTCAGCCCGGCGGCCCCCGAAAGCAGGTACGCCGCCGGTATTATAATAATAAAACCTCTCATAAGAGAAATTATATGCGCCGGAAGAGCATGCCCGGACGAAGCGAAATACATGGAAATAATGATATTGAATCCGGCAAACGGGCAGCCTGTAAAATAGAGCTTCAGCCCTTTAACGGCCATAGCCTGAAGCTGAATGTTTCCCTCGCTGTTAAAAACGCCCGCTATGCCGTCGGCACCCAGAAATACAACGGCATATATTCCGGCCGACATAATAAGCGTCGTCCACAAGGCGTATTTTAAAACCGCTTGCATTTTTCTTATATTCCCCGCGCCGTGCCCGCTGCTTATAAGAGGCTGGATTCCCTGCGCTATACCGGTATAAATCGCCAGCACAACAAGAGATAAATTGGCTATAACCCCATAAGCCGCCACTCCCGTATTCCCCTCCAGACTCAGAATAATGGAATTAAACACCATCATCACAATGCCTGAAGAGCATTCTGTAACCATTGAAGGAAACCCGCCGGCAATAATTCTTCTGATAAATTTGAGTTCAGGCCTGCTTTTAATTATTCTGAATCGGTTTCTTTTATTTATAAAATGAACGGAGAGAATGATAATGCTGATAACGGGCGCTATGCCTGTGGCCAGCACCGCTCCGAAAATCCCCATGCCGCATGGGAAAATAAACAGCCAGTCCAGAGCAACATTGGAAAGGCTCCCCGCAATCATAGCGGCCATGGCAAGCTGCGGCGCTCCGTCGTTGCGTATAAAGCATAACAGCGCATTATTTAAAATAAATGCCGGCGCGAAAAGCAATATAACCTGCAAATAGGTGCGGGACATATCGTAAACTGCGCCCTCCGCTCCCATAAAGGAGATAATCGCGTCCGAAAAAAACGCTCCGGCGAACACAAAAATCAGCGCCAGGACGAGGCAGATATAAAGGGTATTCATAAAAGCCCTGTTGGCGGCGTCATGATTATTCCGGCTCTTTTCTACGGCGTATTTCACGCCCCCGCCTATCCCGGCCATAAGGCCGCCGCCATGTATAAAGCTGTAAACGGGTATAGCCAGATTCAGAGCCGCCAGGCCGTCCGAGCCCAGCCCCTTGGCAACAAAAAACGTATCCGCCAATATATAACAGGACAATCCCAGCATTCCCAAAACATTCAGCGAGGAATATTTGGCAAATTCCTTAAAAAACGATTTAATCATAATAACCCTCCAAAAATAAAAGGCCCGTGTTGTGCTCCACAGGCCTGCCGCACAAATTCCCAGCCCCGGCGGGCTTAATTCTTTATTATATTATAAGCCTTTCCGCCGCATCTCGGCCAAAGCCCGGCTCTGCTTGCCGCTAAGATGCTCAACGCTCATTTCCAGCATGCATAAGGCCTCCCAATCCTTTTTAATGGCGTTTTCTCTGTTGACCGCGCTGTCGTCCGGAACGTATTTTCTGCCCAAGGCGTCAATCGCCCGCATAATTTCTTCTTCATTCTCCATTACTTTTATATTCCCAAAGACTATGACGCTCTTAAACAGGGTTGTATATTCCTCCGACATTATATCATCCTGGGCTATTATGCAGAAAGAAGCTTTTGAATTCTTCTTTACGGCGTCCAGCTTATGCCCGCTTTTGGCGCAATGAAAATACAGCCTCGAATTAAAATACACATAGCTCATAGGCACGCCATAGGGATATCCCCCATCCCCCCATACGGACAGCACTCCCGAGCTTCCTCTTTTTAGAAGCTCCTGGCATTCCTCAAGCTCAAGGGATTGATTTTTTCTCCGCATTTGCCTGAACATTTTTTAAATTTCCCTCCTTAATAAAAAATAAAGCATTGAACTTCGCATCTTCTAACGGCCTAATGATACGAAACCAACGCTCCCTGCCCGGCGGCAGACATCCTTATGTTTTTTATAATTTTAATATACCCTTTGGAGTTTGTCAAATATAAATTTGCGCGGCGATTAGACTGCGCATAATTTTGGCGCTGTCCGTTTTGCGCCCAGGCGCATAATATAAATTATCAGCCGGCGTATGTCAGAATAGGCCGGAAAAACGGAGGAAACAATGCCCAGCGTATATTTAAGCCCGTCCACTCAAGAATATAATCCTTATATTACCGGAGGCACAGAAGAATATTATATGAACCTGATAGCCGACGCCGTAGAGCCCTATTTAACGGCAAGCGGCATACAATACTCCCGAAACACCCCCTCTATGACCGCGGGCTCATCTCTGCGGGAAGCCAACCGGGGCAATTACGATTTATATGTGGCAATGCATTCAAACGCCGCTCCGCCCTCCCTTTCGGGCCAGCTTACGGGCACGGATGTATATTATTCGCGCGGAAGCGCAAACGGCCGGAGAGCCGCGGAAATTTTTGCAGAAAATCTTAAATCCGTTTATCCGCAGCCGCTTAAAGTGCAGGCCCGCCCCACAGCCACCATCAGCGAAGTGACCAAAACCATAGCGCCGGCCGTACTTATTGAATACGCATATCATGACAACCCTCAGGACGCCGAATGGATAATAAATAACATAGGCCCCATTGCCCGTGCCACAGCGCGCGCAATAACCCAATATTTCGGACTGCCGTTAATAGAGCCGCAGCAGGCGCGCCAGGGCAGAGTAAAAATAAGCAGCGGCCATTTAAATATCCGCAGCGCTCCTTCCGCAGGCGCGCCCATTATAGGCCGGGCCTATAACGGCGATGCAATATCCGTGCTGGGCCGAAGCGGAGATTGGTATTCAGTCAATTACAACGGGCTGGAAGGCTATGCAAACGCCGCATATATTTCTCTTCAGAATTAAATAACAAAAAGGCCGGCCAAAAAAGGCAGAGGAACATAAAGAAGTATTGCGAAAATACTAACCTATGCCAAGTGAACGGGAAATAAGAAAACTCTATGTGAATGGACGAACCATTTGCATAGGGTTTTTCTTTTGCCTATTGAAAATTTTTCAGCGTTCGCAGGGCGCGCAGCCGCTACCGAAGGTAGCGATCTTGGGGGGTGGGGGTTATCCCTCAACAAGCGTTTTGGCGGGTTTTCTAACCCGCCAAAATCGCAAACATGTACATGTTTGCATTGCTTGCCAATCTGTG
>QALW01000045.1:44860-50389 GCA_003150515.1 Selenomonadales bacterium
ATGCCAAGTGAACGGGAAATAAGAAAACTCTATGTGAATGGACGAACCATTTGCATAGGGTTTTTCTTTTGCCTATTGAAAATTTTTCAGCGTTCGCAGGGCGCGCAGCCGCTACCGAAGGTAGCGATCTTGGGGGGTGGGGGTTATCCCTCAACAAGCGTTTTGGCGGGTTTTCTAACCCGCCAAAATCGCAAACATGTACATGTTTGCATTGCTTGCCAATCTGTGTTTTTTCATTTTTCTCGGACTGTAGGATTCATGTAATATTTATTCTGTAAAATCTAACCGCAATAAAGACTTCTGATTAGGTAATGCGGTATCTTCTCGATAAATGAGATTATACTCAATTTCGCGCATAGCTTGAATAATGCCGTATTCGTCTATTTCTTTGTGTATCTCCTGCAAGCAGTCAAACACAGGCAGGTAAGGTGAAAAAGAAACAAAACTACTGTCTGCATTAACCTGAATGACGCAGGAAACAAACTGTGGCCGCACCTGTTTGACTACTTTTTGGAAGTTGCTATATCCGATATACTCAACGAGTAAATTGGCAATCACCATATCTGCTGACGGTAGTTTTATATTGTCCTCTTGCAGGTCGCACGGTATTGGCACAAATATATTTTCTAACTGTGGATAACGCTTGGCACAAGCCTCCAGATACGCTCTGTTTACATCCACACCATAAACCATTTTTATTCTGTCAATATCAATGTGATTTAAGCCGTTTCCTCCGGCAATCCCCAAAATCATTACAGAAGATATAGGATAGCGATAAAATTGGTCGCGCATGATAACATTCATGGCCTGTAGCTGCTGAACAGTTTTTAGCTTCATATGATTTTCATAATCATTCAAACTAATTGTTTCCCACGGATTGGACATGATCGTTCTCCTTAACTTTAAGGCAATAAGTCTTTATGTTCTGTCAAATACTCGATAAAATATTTACTTGCAATGGGTAAGCTGTCCTTATCTTTATACCCAACAGCAAGCGAACGATAGACAGGCGGCTCAATCGGCAAATAGGCAATATCAAAGTTTGTGCGCCGTAACATGAGTTCTGCCAGAATACTAACGCCTAATCCTGCTTCCACCATCGTCATGATGGCATAATCGTCATGAATGGTATATTTGATATTCGGCTCCAACCCAGCTTCGTGAAAAGCATTGAGCGGCTCGCTGAAATGTCCTTCTTCCAATAGGATAAACGGATCTCTCGTAAGTTCTTTCAGCGGTACGCTTTTCCCAGCGGCAAGAGGATGGTTTTTCGGTAAAACAGCCAACATCTCTCCATTTTTGATGGAAACAGTTTTCAGGTCGGGAGCGGCAGCCGGAGTGATAAATCCGAAATCAACCGCTCCCGTCCTGATCCATTCGGGAATCGTGGTGTAGTCTCCCTGATGAAATAAAAACTGCACATGAGGATACAACTCCTGAAAGCCTCTAATCAATACCGGCATCCAGTGGCAAGTGACGCTTGAAACTGTCCCAACCCGAATAATTCCGGTTTCTAAGCCTTTGATCTCATTTGCTTTTTCCTGCATAGCACGATAGCTGATAATGCTTCGTTCTATATAGGGATATAACTCTGCTCCTTCTATCGTTAATTTAACGCCTACCCGTGAACGAGTAAGAAGTTTAATGGCAAGTTCATTTTCCAAAGAGGCAATCATTTGGCTAATGGAGGATTGCGTATATCCAAGTGCATCGGCAGCTTTTGTAAAACTTCCTAATTCAATGATTTTTTGCAAAGCAATATATCTGTTCATCTGACAAATCGCCTTTCCTGATATTTGAATTAAAAATATTCGTTTTACTTATTATAACATGCGCGCTACAATAAAAGCAAGCTCAAGAGAAAGGTGGTTTATCAAATTGTCTTATGAAAGAGTAAAAAATTATTTTGAAAAGATCGGCTTATCTGATCGCATTACGGAACATGAGTTGACGGGCGATACAGTAGAACACGCAGCGGAGATTATCGGTTGCACTCCCGCCGAGATCGCCAAAGCCTTATCTTTTCTTGTAAATGAAAAGCCTGTCATGGTAGTCATGGCAGGAGACGCAAGAGTAAACAGTTCAAAGTTTAAGGCAAGGTTTCATCAAAAGCCTACTATGGTGCCTCGGGAAGATGTGGAACGGTTGATTGGACACAAGCCGGGCGGCGTATGCCCGTTTGCTGTCAATGAAGGTGTACCCGTTTATCTCGATATATCCATGAAACGGTTTGAAAAGGTACATACTGCCGGAGGAATTGATACGGCAACACTATGGGTTAGTGTTGCGGAATTGGAGAAGTATTCCGGCGCTGTGGAATGGGTTGACGTGTGCAAAGGCTGGTATATAAACGAAGAACCGAATGAGGTAATTTCTAATGTGTTCTGATACAAAAAGAAAACAGACAGGAATATTAAGTTATTTGCTGGCTATGTCTGCTGCCTGCCTTATCTTTGCGATTATGCAGGGGATTCACGATAATTACGGAATTATGATGAACGGAATTATCAGCAAAACAGATATTTCCTATTCTTCCGTCAGTCTTGTTATTGCCGTAGGGCAAATTCTTTACGGAGCAACACAGCCTTTTTTCGGTATGCTGGCGCTGAAAAAATCCAACGCTTTTGTTATGCTGCTTGGAATTGTTTTTATGGCAGCAGGGCTAATAGCCACTCCCTTTTGTAGAGAATTTTGGAGTTTGCTTCTGTTTTTCGGAATCATATTGCCGACAGGCACAGGAGCTTTGTGCTTTGGAATTGTAATGGGTGCAGTTTCTCCAATCATTGGAGAAAAGAGATCCGCCACAGCTTCTGGCATTATTCAGGCAAGCGCAGGAATCGGGGACGCACTAATGTCGCCTGCACTCCAGCATTTGACAGAATGGAAAGGAATCAGCGTTGCAATGCCGGCTTTTAGTGTTCCCATTCTTCTTATGCTGCCGATAGTCATGTGGCTCGGACTGAAAAACAGACAAACAAAAAGTGAGCTTTCGGTATTAACAGAGAAACCGGAAAAGAATGAAAAGCTGATTACGATTCTTCGGTCTGCTATGTCTGATTCTACCTATTGGCGTCTGCTGATTGGCTTTACGACCTGCGGTTTTCATATGTCAATTATTGAAACACATTTGTTTTCGCAGTATATTTCAAACGGTCTGTCCGGCAGCACAGCGTCTTTTGCATTAACTGTGTACGGCATTGCAACTATGGTCGGTTCTGTTGTAACCGGATTTTTAGGGCAGAAATTTCGCATGAAAAATGTACTTGCGGGGGTATATGGGATTCGTATTTTGATTTCCCTTGCATTTATCTTTATCCCTATTACAGCGCCATTTGCCTTTATCGCAACAGGCATGCTCGGTCTTGCCGGAGATTCTACCGTAGCGCCAACTACGGGAATTATCAGCCGCAAGGTAGGTGTGGCGAAAATGGCGGTGGTTTATGGTTCTATTTTTATTGGACATCAAATCGGCGCATTTGTCAGCGCAGGACTTGGCGGGGTATTGGTAAATACATCCTTGGGTTATACCGCAATTTGGATTATAGATTTATGCCTGTGTATTACCGCTGCGATAGCAAGCTATCAGATTAAAGATTGAAAATTCACACAAAGGAGTTGCAAATATGGTTACGGAAAAAGATGAAGAAAAAAAGAGAATGAAACAGTATATAGTTGACGCTTTTACCGACCAGGTTTTTCATGGAAATCCCGCCGCCATTTGCATTTTGGAGCAATGGCCCAGTGAGGAATTGATGATGAACATGACCATTGAAAATAATTTCTCCGAGACAGCCTTTGCTGTGAAAGAGGGGGAAAGCTACCATCTAAGATGGTTCACCCCCGGTGGTGAAATTGATCTATGCGGCCACGCAACACTGGCTTGTGCCTATGTTATCCTGCGTTTTTATGAAGAAGGGGCCGACAGGGTAGTATTCCAGACATTGAGCGGTGAATTGACAGTAGAAAGACAGGGAGAGCTTTATGAGATGGATTTTCCCGCCTATGAACTCAAATCGGTTCCCGTAACACAGCAAATGATTGACGCTATTGGCGCTGTGCCTTGTGAAGCGTATATGGGGCGTGATCTTTTATGTGTATTTGACGATGAGAGAACAGTTAAATCCGTTAATCCCGATCAAGAGAAAGTCCATGCCCTTGACGGCCTTTTGCTTCATGTAACTGCAAAAGGTACAAGCTGCGACTGCATATCACGCACTTTCGCCCCAAAGTGCGGCGTGGTTGAGGACGCTGTATGTGGTTCCGGCCATTGTCACATTGTCCCCTATTGGGCGAAAAAACTGGATAAGTGCAGCATTGTGGCTTATCAGGCATCGAAACGCGGAGGGACATTATACTGCCGCATGGACGGGCCGAGAGTAAAAATGGCCGGAAAGGCGGCATTATACTCCATTGCTGAAATTCAGGTGTAATAAAACGAAAGGATTCAAAAATGGTTACGAAAAAAGAAGAAGCAAAAAAGAAAACATTCAAAGGGGTTTCTCTTGACTCTTTGGCTGTGGGCGAAAAATCCATCGTATGCAAGATGAATTATGTTGTCGGGAACTTTGCGACGGAGCATCAACACCCGCATGAACAAAGCGGGTATGTGATTTCCGGCAAGTATCGCATGACGGAAAACGGTAAGGAGTACATATTAAATCCCGGTGACAGCTATGCGATTCCCGGCAATACGCCCCACTCCTTTGAAGTGATAGAGGGCGGCGAAATGATCGATGTCTTTACGCCAATTCGGGAAGATTATCTTTAATCCCATGCGCTTTGCTTTTATGTAATGACCTATTTCTGCGGGAGGTTTGAAACCATTTTGAGCGAACGATGGAATTATTAAGGTACAGTTAGGTGGTGGTGATATGGGAAATTAGCTGTGATTGATTTAGCCGAATCCGGCAGGCAGATTGGTGAAAAACTGTTTGCCCTGCTTACTGTAGATCAAAAAAAGGAGCTGACGCAGTTTGTCCTCGAGCGCGAGGCAGGCAGCGTCAATTCGGCTGACAACCTATATCTCCCCATCTTTCGAGGCAAATACTCAATCCCCAAGAAGGCCAATCAACCTTTCACAGAAGTTCGGGAAGGTGATTTGTATTTCTGCTTAGAGCAGCGGCTTGTAACCGTCCGTGGGCAGGCGATCGAGCTAACCGTCAAGGAATTTGAAATCTTCTCCCTGCTTATCCTAAATCCCAAACGGGTATTTACCTATGAGATGCTTATGGATTTGGTATGGAATGAGGATTACACCTACTACTCCCGTAAAGCGGTCAACAATCATGTGAGCAATCTGCGAAAGAAGCTAAAGGTTGCGCCTGATCTGCCAGACTATGTGAAAAGTGTCTACGGGATTGGGTATAAGTTTGAAATGTGAAAGGCAGAAATGCCGTCATGATTTTCATATCATGGCGGCGTTTTTTATTTTCCTAAAATTTTTTCACTTACCCATGCAACAATCCCCTGAAAAATGTACGGATATATGAAAGGTGTTTTTTGACTGCCGCAAATTTATTTTCAAAAGGG
>QALW01000054.1 GCA_003150515.1 Selenomonadales bacterium
GGGGCGGCTCTTGGCAGGCTTGCGCCTGCTCGGCCGGGCCTTTGGCCCGGCCGGCGGCCTTGCGGCCGCCAAGAGCCGCCCCCCTGCCGCCAAACGCCGCCGCCCGGTTTTTCCCCGCCCTTTTCTTAAAAATATGCTGCCCTGAATCCTCCGAAAGCATACTCCCCTTTAATCAGGGCCCCATAATTAATAGGACAAACCTCCCTTTGTTATGCTATAATAATTATATAAATTATAAAATACAAATTTCCGCCGCCTGAACCGCGGCTCAGCAAGGGGTTTGAATTTATGCCCGTATTCGTTTGCTCCCCTGAAAATCCATTCGGGGATATCTTCGCCGTAGAAGGCGAATTCGTGCGCTCCTTTTTGTCTGAAGCGCCCTCAGATTATGTAAAGGTCTATCTCTACTGCCTGTATTCCCTCTCTCCCTCCAGTCCCTGCGCCAATTTAAAGGATTTGGCCAAGGGCACGGGCCAGACTGTCGAACAGGTTAAAAGCGCTCTGGAATATTTTTCAGGCGAAATGCTCCTAAGAGTGGTAAGCGAACGCCCCCTTTCCATAGAAATCCGCTCGGTGCGGGAAGCGGCCCGCCTCAAGGCCGCCGCCGCCCCCGCCGGCATGCTGGATTACGCCGATTATTTCGCCTCTCTGCGCGCAATCCTGGGGGGCCGGGAGCTCAAGCCTGCCGAAATGGAAAAAGCGCGGGATTGGATAGAAGTCTACTGCCTGCCCCAGGACGTGGCCGTTTTAATGGCCAGCCATTGCCTGAACAATCTTCAAAAGGAAGGCAAAAGCGCCCGCGCTCCCTTTAATTATATGGACAAAGTGGCTCATTCCTGGGCGGAAAACCGCATAACCACCATGGAAGCCGCCGAGCGCTATTTAACCATCTACGAATTGGAGCACCACGACGTCAACCAGGTTATGCTGCATCTGGGCATAAAACGCATGCCCTCTATTGAGGAACTAAAGCTCTATCAGAAATGGACGGGCGAATGGGGCCTTTCTAAAGAGGCCATTCTTCAGGCCTGCGCCCAGACGGTCAAAACCGCCACCCCCTCCTTCGGCTATCTGGATAAGATTGTGGAGAAATTATATAATAAAGGAGAATTGAGCGGAGAGGAAGCGCGCCAAGGACTGAGCCAGGAGGAACAGCAGCGCGCCGAGGCCGGCGAAGTGCTCCGCGAACTGGGCCTCAAAGGCATAACTCCCGAATTGCTTGAAGCCGTTTCCGCCTTTAAGGCCATGGGCTTTGAATTCAACGCTCTGCTGCTGGCCGCGCGCGAAATTGCCAGAAAGCCTGTGCGCAGCCTGGAAAAATATATTCAGCTTTTGGATGAATTAGCCTCTCAGAAGCTCTTTGACGCGGAGGGCGTCAAAAAGTATCTCAAACAGAGCAAAAAGCCGTCCCAGCAGAAAAAGACCAGCGCGCATCAATACGACGAGCGCGCCAAGAGCGATTACGACGATGTAATTATAGATTTATAAAAGCTGCGCGCCAAAGCGCGCCCCGCCGGCAGCGCCGCCTTTTTTAAGAGTACGGCGCGCGCGTTATGCGGCATAATTAAGGCAGGAGATAAAAAATATGAAAGACGCGGCTGTTATACGCGAGCTGGAAAAAGAATATGAGCAGAAAGCGCGGCGCGCGCGCTATCAAAAGGAAGAGCGCGTCCGAGCGCTCTTTGAAAAATATCCCTCCCTGGCTGAAATAGACGCTCAGCGCCGGGAAGCGGTCCTGGAGAAATTCCGCTGCCGGCGCGCTCAAAAGAGCGCCGAAGCTGAAAAGCTGGAAGCGCAGATTACCCAATTTGAAGCCCGCTTCAGCGCCGAATTAAAAGCTCTGGGCGTCTCTCCCCAGGAGCTTGAACCGGTTTATCAATGCCCTAAATGCAAAGATACCGGGCTGATCGCGCCCGGAGAGCATTGCCCCTGCTTTAAGCAGAAACTGCTTGAAAAGCTCTACGGCCAGGCCACTTTAGAGCAGGGCGCCCCCTTAAACACCTTCGAGCAGTTCCGGCCCGAAATCTTTCCCGATTCAGGCGGAGAAAATTCCCAGCGCAGCGTCATACTGCGCCTCAAGGCCCGCATGGAGGAATATGCCGGGGCCTTCCCCGACAATCCTGCGCCCAACGTCATTTTAACGGGCGAAACGGGTACGGGCAAGACTTTTATGCTCTCCTGCGTGGCCGCAAAAGTGCTGGAAAGAGGATATACCGTTCTGGCCCTGACCTCCGCCCGCCTTATAGAGCTGCTTAAAAGAAGCCTGTATTCAGAGAATTCAGATATGGAACGGCTTTATTCAGTTGATTTACTGCTCATAGACGAGCTGGGCATGGAGCCCATGCTCAACAACGTGACCATAGAGAGCCTTTTCGCCGTAATTAATGAAAGGCTGCGCCGCAGAAAAGCAATTTTAATCACTACCAATCTTACGCCTAACGATATAAAGGCCCGGTATACCGAACGCATCTCCTCCCGGCTGCTGGATAAAAGCTCTTCGCAGGTTTATCGGCTTTCAGGCGTGGATCTGCGCAAGGACAGCTTAGAATTTCAGAAAAAGGCTCATTAAATAAAGGAATATTTTCGGGCGCCCCCAAAGGTTGGAAAAAGGGGGGCGGCGCGGTGTCCCGGCCTCCCCGCTTCGCGGGAGAGGCCGGGACGAAGCGGCCTGAGCAGCAGGGGGAAAGCAAAGCTTTCCCCCTGCTGCTCAGGCCGCCCGCGGGCAGGGCCTCCGGCCCTGCCCGCGCCGCGCCGCCCCCCAAAAAACAGAGAGCAGGGCGCCCGAAAATATTCCTTTATTAATGCCGCGCTTGGGAAAGCGCTTAACAAAACGCCTCCGCTCCGGCTCAATCCGGCTTATTTCAGCTCGGCGAAATATTTGATGGTACGCACCATCTGGCTGGTGTAGGAGTTCTCGTTATCATACCAGGAAACTACCTTAACCAAAGTCTTGCCGTCTCCCATATCGGTAACCTTAGTCTGGGTTCCGTCAAAGAGAGAGCCGTAGGTGATGCCGATTACGTCAGAAGAAACAATTTCTTCCTCGGTATAACCAAACGAAGCGCTGGAAGCCGCCTTCATAGCCGCGTTGATCTCCTCGGCCGTAACAGCTTTATCCACAACCGCCACCAGTTCGGTAACGCTGCCCGTGCAGACGGGAACGCGCTGAGCGGCGCCGTCCAGCTTGCCGGCAAGCTCGGGAATAACCAGGCCGATAGCCTTGGCCGCGCCCGTGGAATTGGGAACGATATTGATAGCGGCAGCGCGGGCCCTGCGCAGATCTCCCTTGCGGTGAGGTCCGTCCAGAACCATCTGGTCGCCGGTATAAGCATGAATGGTGGTCATAAAGCCCTTAACAATGGGAGCTAATTTATTAAGAGTGTCAGCCATGGGCGCCAGGCAGTTGGTGGTGCAGGAAGCTGCCGAAATGATGGTGTCTTCAGGCTTAAGGCTCTTTTCGTTAACGCTGTAAACGATAGTGGGCAGATCGTTGCCCGCGGGCGCGGAAATAACAACCTTCTTGGCGCCGGCGTCTATATGCGCCTGAGCCTTGGCCTTAGAGGTGTAAAAACCGGTGCATTCAAGCACTACGTCTACGCCTATCTTTCCCCAGGGAAGGTCCTTGGCGTCCTTCTCGGCATAGATTTTAATTTCCTTACCGTCCACTACTATGGAGGATTCCTTAGCTTCTACCGTTTCCGCCTTTGCATATCTGCCCTGCGCGGAATCGTATTTGAGAAGATGCGCCAGCATTTTGGGATTGGTAAGATCGTTAATCGCTACGATTTCGTAGCCCTCGGCGCCGAACATCTGACGGAAAGCCAGGCGTCCGATACGACCGAAGCCGTTAATAGCTACTTTAACTGCCATGTGAAAATCATCCTTTCAAAATAAAATGTTGCATGTTATATTGTACCTTAAATTTTATTTTTGACAAGCGTTTTAAGGAAATTTATTTAAATTCTTGCTTCAAAGGCCTCTAACTGAGGCTGAGCGCGGCCCCGGATTGCGCCTCGGCGCCCAGCGGTCAGCCTGCATGACAAAGGCGGGTATATAGGCGCAGGGGGGCGGGCTCTTGGCGGCCTCTCGAGGCCGCGGGGCCGGGCCTGCCGGCCCGGCCCCAGGCGGGCGCCTTAAGGCGCCCGCCAAGAGCCCGCCCCCTGCGCCTATATACCCGCCTTTGTCATAAATTCCGCAGTAGTAAGCGCTCCGTGCCTGTTATAACGCCCAAGCTGGAAGAGACATTGGGGCTCGCGGGTTATATAATTCATGCGTTCATAACAGGAAAGGGTAGCCTTAAAGCCCAGTTCCTTTAAAATGTCCTCCGATTCCCTGCTGATTTTCCCAAAGGGATAGGTAAAGCAAAGGGCGCTGATTCCGCATTTCTCCCTTAAATTTTTGTCCATTCGCATAACGTCGTCGCTTAAAGCCTGGGAATACACTTCCAGGCTCTCCCCCTGCTTGCGCCCCGCGCCCAGGCGGCCGGAATTTTTATGCATATCATAGGAATGATTCTGAATCTCAATATAACCCCGCTCGTTTAATTCCTTTAAATCCTCCCAGGAAAGATAGGCGTAGCTGGGATTTTTATCCCCGCTCTGGCTGTATTGCTGCGCATAGCTGCCCACGGCGGACACCACCGCCTTCATATCGTATTCAATAAGCAGAGGCTCAAGATATGTAAGATTATTATAATATGCGTCGTCAAACGTAAGCATAACGGGCTTTTCAGGCAAAGGCACGCCGTTATACACATATTCTATAAGATCGTTCACTCCTACGGTTGTATATCCCCGTTCCCTGAGATAGAGCATATCCTGCTCCAGCCTGGCCGGAGTTATGACATACTGCCCCGTACGCGCGTTATCCCGCAGAATGCTGTGATACATAATTATAGGCAGAACAATTCCCTCTTCCCCGGCCGGAGCCAGCACGCCCAGGGCCGTCCCGCCCAGCAGCGAACAGAAAACAAGCACTCCCAGCATCACAAGAGCGAACACAATCCGCCGCTTTTCCCCTTTTATATATATGACCATCCGCCCGCCCCCTTTATATCCTCAGGCCCAATTAATGCGCCCGCGCATTAATAACCCTATTCACAGGGGCATGATTTTATTCATATAATGAATTGAGCCGGGGCGTTCCTTAAACGCGCGTCTTTTGAGAGGAATATAAAAGACGCGCGCCCGGCGCAAATCAAAAATTAAATATAGAAAGCAGAGGCGCATATGGAGATATTATTCTACGGCTCGACAGGGCCGCTTACCAAGCTTTTGCAAAAGACTCTCAACCGCCTTGGCTACAACGCGGGCGAGATGGACGGAATTTTCGGAGAACAGACCGAACAGGCTGTAAAGCAGTTTCAGCGGGACAACGGCATCAGCCCCACGGGCATAGTCTGGCCCCAGACCTGGGACGCTCTCGCGCCCGCGCTGCTGGGCTACACAAAATACACCGTGCAGGCAGGGGACACGCTCTTTAAAATTGCCGAAAGCCACGATATAAGCGTGCGCGCGCTGGCCGCGGCCAATCCTGAAATAGATTCGGAGAATCTGATTCCCGGCACCGTGCTTATCGTGCCCACCGACGCCAGCGTTATAGACTGGGATATAGAATACTGCTACGACATTATGTACTTAAACCTGCGGGCGCTGAAAATCCGCTATCCGTTCATAGAAATCTTCAGCGCGGGCAGAAGCGCAATGAATCAGGAGCTTTACGGCGCGCGGCTGGGACAGGGAGACATAAGCGTATTATATAACGCCTCCCATCATGCCAACGAATGGATAACCACGCCGGTACTTATGAAATTTCTGGAGGATTACGCGGGCAATTACCTTGAGGGGCTGAGCATATACGGCCGGGACGCCCGCGCACTTTATAACCGGGTTACATTAAGCCTGGTGCCCATGGTCAACCCGGACGGGGTGGATTTAGTGACAGGACAGCTTAAAAGCGAATCCTCCGCCTATAAAACGGCCCAGAGCATGAATTACCTTAATCTGCCTTTCCCCTCGGGCTGGAAGGCCAATATCCGGGGAGTAGACCTTAACGTTAATTATCCCGCGGGCTGGGAGCTTGCCCGAGCGCAGAAATTTGCTGCGGGCTATATCGCGCCGGGGCCCAGGGATTACGTCGGACCCTTTCCCCTGAGCGAGCCTGAAAGCTCGGCCATGGCCGAGCTTACTATGGAGCTGCGCCCCCGGCTGAGCCTCAGCTATCACACGCAAGGTCAGGTTATATATTGGAAATTTTTAAATTACCAGCCTGAAAATTCATATGAGATCGGGCGGCAGATGGCCGACGCCAGCGGGTATACTCTGGAAACCACGCCTGAATTTTCGGCTTACGCCGGATATAAGGATTGGTTTATCCAAAGCTTTAACCTGCCCGGCTATACAATAGAATGCGGAATAGGAGAGAGCCCCCTGCCCCTTTCGCAATTTGAAGAAATCTATAACGACAACATAGGCATACTTACGCTGGGCATGGAATTGGCTTAAGAAAAAGAGAAGACTCGCAGTTTTGCAGGCGCAGATTTACGCCCCAGGCCGGGCCGGCCGCTTCCCCCGCGCAGCGGGGGCCGCGCCCCAGCAAAGCTGGGGCGCGGGCGGGCCTGCGGCCCGCAAGCGGCCGGCCCGGCCTGGGGCGTAAATCTGCGCCTGCAAATAAAAAACGCTCGCAAGCCCCCGCCTTTAATCCTCCTCCGGCAAATCCCCTTCCACGCCTCCAGACGGAATATATCCCTCTCCAGAAACCATGCGCAGCGCTTTTTCCAGCGCATTTTCAGGTTTAGGCGGTATTCTGTCTTTAGGCATATGTTCGTGTACCTTTAAATCTTCCTCCCTTACCATTATATCCGCTATATCCAAAGCAGTATGAAATTCAGAAAATATTACATACCAATAACCGTCTATAGCCTTTTCTGACATTACAGCTCCAAAATCTCCCGCCTTTACTCCTTCTCTGGTATATTCCGGCCTCTCTCTTATTAATTCGACTAAATCATACTCTTTCATATTACCCTCTCCTTTAATTTAATCCGCCAGAGGCGTTGTATTGGTTATTAGTCCATCCAAATGTCAGCGATAATGCAGAGGAATACGAAGCATGCTTTGTCTCCCCCTTTTTTTATTAAAAAAGGGGGAGACAAAATTGAGGGGGGAGGGCAGCCAGGCGGCGTTTGGGCAGGCGCTTGCGCCTGCCCA
>QALW01000034.1 GCA_003150515.1 Selenomonadales bacterium
GGCCAGGCGGCGTTTGGCAGGCTTTTAGCCTGCCCCGGCCGTCCCCGGCCGGGCGGCCCTGCCGGGCCGCAAACGCCGCCTGGCCCGCGGGCCTGCGCGCGCAGGCCCGCGCCGCCTTTATATTTACAAAAGCTCCGCCTCTCCTCTCCCGCGCCTTAAGTGAAAGCTCTTGACTTTTATCCTAAAATCATTTATTCTATATTTTAATAGCAGGGCTTGAGAATAACGCTGCGTCAAGCCCCGAATAAAAGCCGTGATGGGGCTTGGGTGTCAGAATGGTCTCTTAAGAGAGCCGCCGGTATGGTGCGAGGGGGCAGAGGCTTTGAATTTCCCGTCTCTCCCCTGAGCTCGGCGCCTGAACGTTTCTCTTAAGGCAATTAGGGCGCTGCGTTTCCCGCGTTAAGGGCGTTAAAGAGCGGCCGCTGAGAAAGCGGCAAGCAGAGTGGTACCGCGGGCATTCCGTCTCTGAACGGAATGCCCTATTATATTTTTTGGAGGTTTTTAATATGGCCGCGGAAAATTATAATCATTTGGAAATAGAAAAGAAGTGGCAGCAGCGCTGGGAGGAGCAGGGGGCTTTTAAGGCGCTGGACGATTATACTCTGCCCAAATTTTATGCGCTTATAGAATTTCCCTATCCGTCGGGCGCGGGCCTGCATGTGGGACATCCTCTTTCCAATACGGCGCTGGATATAATAGCGCGCAAGCGGAGAATGGAGGGCTATAACGTCTTATATCCGATAGGCTGGGACGCCTTCGGGCTGCCTACTGAGAATTACGCCATGAAAACGGGCGTGCATCCGAGTATAGTTACTAAAAACAATATCGACCGTTTCCGTTCTCAGCTTAAGAGCATGGGCTTTTCCTTTGATTACAGCCGGGAGGTTAATACCACCGAGCCTTCATATTATAAATGGACGCAGTGGATTTTTATACAGCTTTTTAAAGCGGGATTGGCCTATAAGGCTGAAATTCCCATAAACTGGTGTACAAGCTGTAAAGTGGGCCTGGCCAATGAAGAGGTGGTGGACGGCGTCTGCGAGCGCTGCGGCGGAGAGGTAGTGCGCCGGGTTAAGAGCCAATGGATGCTTAGAATTACCCAATATGCTCAAAAGCTGCTGGACGGACTGGACACCGTTGATTTTATAGATAAGGTTAAGGCCCAGCAGAAAAACTGGATTGGACGAAGCGAAGGGGCGGAGGTGCAATTTCTTATTCCGGCCGCCGGCAAGCCCGTAACTGTTTATACTACCCGTCCCGACACCCTCTTCGGAGCGACTTATATGGTTATTTCTCCCGAGCATCCCCTTATAGACGAAATGGGGGACAAAATAGAGAATATAAAGGACGTGCTGGCCTATAGAGAGGCTGCGGCCCGCAAGAGCGATTTTGAGCGCACCGAAACGGCCAAGGAAAAGAGCGGTCAGCCCCTCAAGGGCATATATGCAGTAAATCCCGTAAATAATATGCAGATTCCCGTATGGGTGTCTGATTATGTGCTTATGTCTTACGGCACAGGGGCTATTATGGCCGTTCCCGCTCATGATACGAGAGACTGGGAATTTGCGCAGAAATTCGGCCTGCCCATAGTGGAGGTGGTTAAGGGCGGAGACGTAAATAAAGAAGCGTATACCGATATATCTGACGGCATAATGATAAATTCAGGCTTTTTAGACGGAATGAGCGTAGCCCAAGCTAAAAAAGCTATTATTGACGAATTGGAGCAGAAAGGCATAGCGCGCCGCAAGGTTAATTATAAATTGAGGGATTGGGTGTTTTCCCGCCAACGCTATTGGGGAGAGCCTATTCCCCTGGTATACTGCGAAAAATGCGGCTGGCAGCCGCTGGATGAGAGCGAGCTGCCCCTTACCCTGCCTGAGCTTGAAAAATTCGAGCCGTCCGGCACGGGCGAATCCCCGCTGGTGCATGCGACCGATTGGGTGAATACCAGCTGCCCCCGATGCGGAGGCCCGGCCAAGCGCGAAACGGATACAATGCCCCAATGGGCGGGTTCGTCCTGGTATTTCCTGCGCTATACTGATCCGCATAATGACCAGGCGCTGGCCAGCCCCGAAGCGTTAAAATATTGGATGCCCGTAGATTGGTATAACGGGGGTATGGAGCATACTACTCTGCATCTGCTTTATTCGCGTTTCTGGTATAGATTCTTATATGATATAGGCGTGGTTCCCACCATTGAGCCATATAAGAAACGCACCAGCCACGGCATGATATTGGGCGAAAACGGAGAAAAGATGAGCAAGAGCCGGGGGAATGTGGTTAACCCGGATGAAATTATAAATGAGATGGGCGCGGATACATTAAGGCTGTATGAGATGTTTATGGGCGCCTTTGACCAGACTAAGCCCTGGTCCACTCAGGGCGCGCGGGGAGCGCGGCGTTTTTTAGAGAGAGTATGGCGGCTTCAGGGGATGATTGCAGGAGAGGGCCTGCGTCCTGAAACAGAAGGAGCGGCGCACGCCATGATTAAAAAGGTTTCAGAGGATTATGAGCGCATGAAATATAATACGGCCATAGCCTGCATGATGAGCTTTGTTAATCTTCTGTATCAGCTGGAGAGCGTTACGCGGGAAGAATTAAGGCTGCTTATTATTCTGCTTAACCCTGTTTCGCCGCATATTACCGAAGAGATATGGGAGAAGGCTAATTTAGGAGAAGGGCCTGTTTATAAGCAGAAGTGGCCCGAATATAACCCCTCTTTGATAAAACAGGATACCGTTGAATATGCGGTGCAGGTCAGCGGGCGCATACGGGCGCGCATTCAGGCGCAGGCGGACGCGCAGGAAGAGGAAATAAAGGAGGCTGCTTTGAATTGCCCTGAAATAGCCGTATGGCTGGAAGGCAAGAGCATTAAAAAGGTAATCGTAGTTAAAGGAAAGCTGGTTAATATTGTGGCCGTTTAACGCTGGGCAGAACGGGCTTACGGCTGCAAACAGAAAAAATTAAAGACGGAGAGAGATAAAGCAAAATGGGGGGCGGCGCGGTCTTTTGGCGCCCTTCGGGCGCCAAAAGCCGCGGCAGGCATGGTTTGGGTCAAGTTTACTTGACCCAAACCATGCCTGCCGCGCGGGCCGGCCTGCGGCCGGCCGCCGCGCCGCCCCCCTTATTCTCCGCTGATTTTTCTCTCCGTCTTTAATTTTTTTCTGTTTTATTGAAATATCAATATAGAGGAATATAAAATTTGCCTTTTTTGGCTGAGCGCTTTGGAATTTTTTCGCAGATTGCCGCTGTTTAGCGGCTTTTTACTTACACATTAGGTAGTTATTCTTACATATTTCGTTAGCCTAAGTATATTTCACAACATCAAAATACAGCGCGACGATATAACAAAAATCCCCCGTATACAAAACAATAACCAATAAATCCCTTGTAAAATATAACAATTTGGGTTAAAATAAATAATAAACTCGGTAGGGGGGATAACTATATCCAAGCGTGAACTGAAAGAGAATGTCTATGAGGCGCTCATGCAGCGGCTAAAATATATTTTCTCCGAATTTGACAATATATATGTGTCCTTCTCAGGGGGCAAAGACAGCGGTCTGCTGCTCAATCTAGTGCTGGATTATATCAAAAAGAACTGTCCCGGCAGGCGCATAGGCGTATTTCATCAGGATTTTGAAGCTCAGTATTCGTATACAACCGAATATGTCACCAAAATGTTTGAGGAAAATCTGGATTATATCGAGCCTTTCTGGGTATGCCTTCCCATGGCCAGCAAAACTCCCATGTCCAATTATGATCTCTATTGGTATCCGTGGGATGATAAGCAAAAAGATATATGGGTGCGCCCAATGCCCCAAATGAGCTATGTAATTAATCAGGATAATAACCCTTTTAATTTTTATCAGTATAAAATGCTTCAGGAGGAATTGGCTAAGCAGTTTAACAGGTGGTATAAGAATTATAAAGGAGGCGGGAAAACAGTCTGCCTCTTGGGTATAAGGGCAAATGAATCATTATTGAGATATTCCTCAATAATTAATAAAAAGAACAGATATAAGGATACCTGCTACATAACTACTATTTTCCGGGACGTTTATACGGCCGCGCCTTTATACGACTGGACGGTTAAAGATGTCTGGAAGGCCAACGGGCAATTCGGATATCCTTATAATAAGCTCTACGACCTCTTCTATAAGGCCGGCGTGCCTGTAAATCAAATGCGCGTGGCTTCACCCTTTAATGAATGGGCTATGCAGTCTCTTAATATCTATAGAGTAATTGAACCGCAGGCATGGGCCAAACTGGTGGGGCGGGTAAGAGGGGCTAATTTTGCTTCCATTTATGCAAATACCCGCGCTATGGGCTATAGGAACATATCTCTGCCCCAGGGACATACCTGGGAATCATATACTAAATTTTTGCTGTCCACCCTTCCTGAGAGCACGCGCAGCATATATCTTGAGAAGTTTAAGGTGTCGGCTGATTTTTGGCATAATATCGGCGGCGGGCTCTCGGAGGAATGCATTAAGGAAATCCAGGAAAAGGGCTATAATATTTCCCGCAACGGCGTTTCGGCCTATACAAAGGACGGCAAATGCAGGGTGATATTTAATCAGGCCATTCCTGACGATACGGACGATATAAAATCCACTATTCACATTCCCTCATGGAAGCGTATGTGCTTTTGCATTCTAAAAAACGATCATTTATGCCGCTTTATGGGCTTCGGCCCTACTAAAAAGCAAAGCGAACATATACGCTGGCTTAAGGAGAAATATGCAAGCCTGATAAACGGCGAAGCCCAATTATATGATGGAACTCATGCGCAGGGAGGAGCATAAAAATGAATAATCCTGAAATTGCCCGATTGTGCGGCCAGCTTATCCAGGAGCTGAATAAAATAGAGGATACGGACGAGCTGATTGATTGCCTGAATGATATACGCAGCCAGCTTCACGAGCTTTCCCCGTTAAAACGGCATCCTGTGGACTGCGTGCTTTGGGTAAAGCGCGACGACGTGCACGCCAACGAATGGAACCCCAATCATGTGGCTCCGCCTGAAATGGAATTGCTCTATACCTCTATTAAATGCGATGGATATACCCAGCCCATTGTCACCGGCATGCATGAGGATAACGGCTACGAAATAGTAGACGGCTTCCATCGATATCTTATTCCCGGCGAGCATGCGGATATAATGAATAATACCCTAGGATATCTTCCGGTTGCTCAGATTGACCGCATCCGCAGCGACCGCATGGCTTCCACCATCCGGCATAACCGCGCCAGAGGCACTCACGAAGTAGAACTTATGGGCAATATAGTTAAAGAACTGCATGATTTGGGCCGCTCTGACGATTGGATAGCTAAGCATCTGGGCATGGATGCGGATGAAATACTGCGCCTGAAGCAGATTACCGGCCTGGCCGAGCTTTTTGCAAATGAGGAATTTTCGGCCGCCTGGGAGGATACGGAGTAAAGAAATTTTATGTTGAGCGCAGAGGGGTGAGAATCATGGGAGCAGGAGGAGTACACGGGGGGCACCGGGAGCGGATGAGAAGCAAATATGTGCGGGGAGGACTGGAGGTATTGGCGGATCATGAGGTGCTGGAACTGCTGTTGTATTATCCGATAAGGCGGAGGAATGTGAATCAAACGGCGCACGAGCTGCTGGGAGGAGAAGGAGTAAGGGAAATAGGCAGGCTGGGGGAGAGCGGCCTGAAGAATAAGAGTGGAATAGGAGAAAAGACGGCGCTTTTTATGAGCCTGGCGGGAGCGGCGGCGGA
>QALW01000027.1 GCA_003150515.1 Selenomonadales bacterium
GAAAAGGGAATAAAGCTGGGGACGTACGGAGCGTCGTCCAGCGTGGCGAAGCGGTTATTAGGAGGAGCGAGGGAGGAGAAGCTGGTTATGCTGAGTCTGAACGCGCAGTGCCGGCTGCAGGGGATTACGACGCTGGCGCGCGGGAGAATAGACGAGGAGAGCATAGACGGGCAGCAGGTGGCGGAAGCGGCAATGAGATATCAGGCGCACAGCGTGATATTGGCGAACAACCATATGGGAGGAGAACTGAAGCCGAGGGAGGGAGAAATAAGAGCGACGCAGAAGGTGGCGAACGTGCTGGGAGGAATAGATATAAGGCTATGGGATCAGATACTGGTGAGAGGAGAAGAAACGCTGGGATTGAATAAGAGCGGATATTTAAGCGGGATAGAGGAACCGGAAGGGGGAGGAGGGCCGGAAATGCTGGCGGCGGATTCAGGGAAATATAAGAAGGATAAGAATGAAGGGAATAATAAGAGCAAGGAGAGGCTTGAGATATATAATCCATACGAAGAAGAGAGAAGCTATGAATGAGGGATGGATTAATAGGCGAATAAAAAACGACTTGTTCAAACAAGTCGTTTTTTGGTGCGCCTGAAGGGATTCGAACCCCTGGCCCACGGCTTAGAAGGCCGTTGCTCTATCCAACTGAGCTACAGGCGCTTTTAAATCGGCGCAAGCAGTATTATAACGCCGCAAATATTACTTGCGGAATTTATTATAATAATTTTACGTCAATAAGTCAATCAGATATTTTAACAATTTATAAATAAACGTCCGCGAAATATAATTATGCGCAAAACCGGGCGGATTTATAATCGTGAACATTGTATCCGCCTGTATTGTCCGTTATATCTGTTTAAAGCGGGGGGCGGATTTTTTTAATATTGCTGAAATGCAGCCGGGATGATATAATAAACGGAACCTTTTAAGATAACGGAGGATTTAAAGGGTGATATATTTAAGCAGCTTTACGTTTCCCGACAGCGATATGGAGTTTGACTTTTTTCTCAGCCAGAAAAGGACATGCTATAATTCATATTATCCGTTTCAGATTTTATCCAGGCGGGCTTTCCGCCGCATTGATTTCGAGCCGGTTACTATTTTATACGGAGGCAACGGCACGGGCAAGACTACGGCGCTTAACGTTATTGCGGAAAAGCTGCGCCTGAAGAGAGACAGCATATTCAATAAATCCAATTTCTTTGAGGATTATTTAAAGCTGTGCAGTTTTGCGTCCGCGGGGGCTCTGCCCGAAAACAGCCGCGTTATTGCAAGCGACGATGTTTTTGATTATATGCTCACAGTACGAAGCATGAATGAAGAAATAGATTTAAAAAAGGAAGCTCTTTTTGAGGATTATCTGGATTCAAAATATGCTAAATTTCAAGTGCGCTCGCTGGAGGATTATGAAGCGCTCAAAAAGATAACAAAGGCCAGAAGGATGACGCAGTCCAAATATGTCCGCTCGGAGCTTATGGATAATATCCGCGAATGTTCTAACGGCGAGAGCGCATTCCTTTATTTTTCAGAAAAAATAACCGAAAACGGACTGTTTCTGCTGGACGAGCCCGAAAACAGCCTTTCGCCCGCCAGACAGCGGGAATTGGTTAAATATATAGAGGATTCAGCCCGCTTTTTCGGCTGTCAGTTTATCATTTCTACGCATTCGCCTTTCGTGCTGGCTATGCCGGGAGCGAAAATTTATGATTTGGACGAAGAGCCGGTGGACGTAAAAGCCTGGACGCAGCTTGAAAATGTTAAAGAGTACTATAATTTTTTTAAGGAGCATAAAAGAGAATTTGAGGATTAGAGAGTTGTGCTGATTATTCCTGATGCAATTCTATTATGCGTTTTGGGCCGGTTGTTTTGCCTGCAACCGGCCTTTTTTAATCAACGTCTGACGGTCTGAAAAGCGCTCATAACTGTTAGCTGCGCTTTGCCAGGAATGCTATTATCCTTTAATTTATCTTTCATCCATAGCTTTCAGGATATCCGGAAAGGGCGTCAGAGCCCGCCGCAGAATTCCATGCATATGAGCTATGGCCACGCCGTAATTGGTTATTGGCACCCCGCAGTCTATGCTGCGCCTGATACGGGATTTCATTTCCCTTTGATTGAGCATGCAGCCTCCGCAATGGATTACCAGGGCGTATGGAGATAAATCCTCGGGGAACTCTCCGCCGGACGTAAATTGATATTTTAATTGCTTGCCCGTATAATTGTCAATCCAACGGGGCAGTTTGACAGTGCCTATATCTTCGCATTGCCTGTGATGGGTGCAGCCTTCTGAAATCAGGATTGCGTCCCCGTTATTAAGCCGGTCAAGCTGGGCTGCGCCTTTGGCCGCTTCTTTAAGATTGCCTTTATAGCGCGCAAAAAGAATGGAAAAGGAAGTGAGAGGTATATCTTCGGGGGTGTCCTTATTCACCTTTTCAAACGCCTGGGAATCAGTTATAACTATTCGGGGCTTTTTTTTGAGGGCCTGGAGAACGCCGGTTAATTCGCGCTCCTGACAAACCGCCGAAATTCCGCCCGCATCTAAAATATCCCGGAGAGTCTGCTGCTGGGGGAGTATAAGCCTTCCTTTAGGCGCGGCGGAATCTATTGGAGTAACCAGCACGGCAATATCCCCCGGCTGGAGCAAATCTGATACTATATGTTTTTCTTCCTGCCCTGTTTTGGTTAAACGTCCTATAAGCTCTTTTAACTGGTGGACGTTTGTTTTGTTCAAAGCGCTGACATATATCTCGTTTTGGGAACATTCGGGGGTTTCATCCAGCAAATCGGCTTTATTGTATGCGATTATATAGGGAATTTCCTTGTCCTTAAAAAGAGCGATTAATTGCCTGTCCGCATTTTGCAGGCCCTTTTGGGCGTCAGCCACTAAAACGGCCATATCCGTTTTGTTAAGCACTTCCAATGCGCGCTTTACGCGCATTTCTCCTAATACGCCTTGGTCGTCCATGCCCGGCGTATCAATAATTACCACAGGCCCTATGGGCAGCAGTTCCATGGCTTTCTGGACGGGATCGGTGGTTGTTCCCTTAATTTCCGAAACCAAAGAGAGCTGCTGGCCGGTAACGGCGTTTACCAGGCTGGATTTGCCCGCGTTGCGCAGCCCGAAAAATCCTATATGCGGCCTTTGAGCGGACGCCTGCTCGTTCAGACTCATAATTATACCTCCTTAAAAGCGGAAATCGCGGCGGTTGGAGGCCTTGATATCCTCAATGTGCTTCCGGGCGAGGGAACGGGTCTTTTCGTTGGGGATTTTTTCCAGCTCTTTATTTATAAGCTCGAAACCTATATTTTTAGTATCCTCCCTTGCATAATCAACCAGATATTCGGCCAGAGTCATAAGCGCGTTGGGATGGCAGCAGTTGAGTATCTGGCCGTTCTTACATAGCTCCATAAACCGGTCTCCCGTTCGTCCCTCTCTATAACAGGCCGTGCAGAAGGAGGGAATAAAGCCTAACTGCATAAGCCAGTTTACCACTTCGTCCAATGTGCGCTGGTCTGAAACGTCAAACTGCTCCGAATCGTGAGGACGTTCTTCTTCGCAATAGCCTCCCACTGAAGTGCGGGACGCGCCGCTTATCTGGGATACTCCCAGATGAAGCATTTTTTCTCTTACTGCCTGGCTTTCGCGCGTGGAAATTATCATGCCCGTATAAGGCACCGCTATACGGATGCACGCGGCAATTTTTTCAAAGGTTTCGTCCGAGAGGCTGTTGTCAAAGGCGTCGGGGTCTATGTCGTCCGCATGCTTAACTCTGGGAACGCTTATAGTATGAGGGCCCACGCCGTGCACGGCTTCTAAATGCTCGGCGTGCATTAAAAGCCCGGCAAATTCGTATTTATAGCCTTCCAGCCCGAAAAGCACTCCCAGCCCCACGTCGTCTATGCCGCCCTGCATGGCTCTGTCCATGGCCTCGGTATGATAGTCGTAATCATGCTTTGGCCCTGTGGGATGCAGCTCCAAATAGCTTTTTTTGTTGTAGGTCTCCTGAAAGAGGATATATGTGCCTATGCCCGCTTCTTTAAGTCTGCGGTAATTTTCTACGGTAGTAGCCGCTATATTGACGTTTACCCGGCGTATGGCTCCGTTTTTATGCTGAATGGAATAAATGGTTTTGATGGATTCCAGAATGTATTCTATGGGATTGTTCACAGGATCCTCGCCCGCTTCAATGGCCAGACGCTTATGCCCCATATCCTGAAGGGCGATTACCTCCCGTTTAATCTCCTCCTGGGACAGCTTTATGCGCTTTATATGTTTATTCTTCATATGATAGGGACAGTATACGCAGCCGTTTACGCAGTAGTTGGAGAGATACAGGGGAGCGAACATAACTATTCTGTTGCCGTAAAAGGCCAATTTGATTTCCTCGGCCAATTTATACATTTCCTCGATTTTTTCGGGAATTTCGCAGGCCAGCAGCACCGAGGCTTCGCGGTGGGATAATCCGGCGCAGCGCACGCCGCCCGCGCTTTTTACGGGCCTTGCTTTTTCCAGTATGGAATCAATCAGAGGAATATTGTTTTTGTTTTCCTCGGCATATTTAATTGTTTCAAGAATTTCTTCATGATTGATGAATTCCTCGGCTTTAAGGGAGCTGGGATTATAAGCCGTCATAATAATACTTCCTTTCAGTTTGTGTTTTTGATTCATTTGACGCGCGGCCGCGGGGCGGGAGCGCATAATGCGCAGGAGCGCAGCCGCAGGGCGGGAATGCATAATGCGCAGGGAGCGCGGCCGGCCGCGCTGGGAAAGATTTAGTTTATTTTATTATATCGCCGCGCGCCTGCACGACGTTATAGCCAATGGAATGAATTTCCTGCCTGAGCAGATGAAGATTCTGAGCAGATTCGGCTCCCCATGACGATTTATTGTCATAAAGCGCATATTTGCTTCGGACGTCCGGCGGGGATAAATTGGGCATAACCACGTTTGCTCCGGCGAGAATGCCTTTTAAGCGTCCGTCTTTTTTAATGGAGCCGAGCGCCGTGGTGGCGGGAAGCAGAATATTGGGCTGAAGCAGCCTTATCAGGGAGAGCAGATATATGGTTAAATCGGCCGTACCCGCCGGCATTTGCTTAAAGGGGGTGTTCTTTTGAGGTATAAAAGGGCCTATTCCGCACATATCCGGCTTGAATTCCTCTATGAATTTTAAATCCCCGGCTATATGGCGCGCCTCCTGATAGGGAGAGCCTACCATAAAGCCGCAGCCCACCTGATAGCCTATGCTTTTTAAATCGTACAGGCATTGAATGCGTCGGCTGAAGGACATTTCTTTTGGATGAAGCAGCCCGTAATGAGCTTCGTCCGCCGTTTCATGCCTCAATAGATATCTGTCTGCGCCCGATTCATACATTCGGCGGTAATCTTCGGCGCTGTATTCGCCCAGAGATAATGTTATGGCGCAGTCCGGAAAGCTGTCTTTAATTTTTTTAATTAAACCGCAGCTTCGGCTAACGCTTATAACTCCCTCGCCTCCCTGAAGCACAAACGTTCTAAAGCCGAGAGAAAACCCCTGAGCGCAACAATTTAATATCTGCTCATCTGTTAAAATATACCGCTGGCAGCTATTGTTGCTTCGGCGTATGCCGCAGTAATAGCAGTCGTTGCGGCAAACGTTGCCTATTTCAATCAGGCCGCGGATATATACGTCGTTATTATATACCGCCTGCCGGGCCTGAACGGCTTTTTGAGCGGCGTAAGCTGCCAGGGAAGGGTTCCGGCCTTTAATCAGAGCTTCATATTCCTCAAGCGCAAGCGTATGTTTCCGCGCCAGGTCGTCAATAAGCGAATATAGCTCATTCATTTCCCGTTACGTTTGAATAGGCGGTTTTAACGCTTATTCCCTCAATGTTGCCCAATTTCCCCGCCAGAGCGGAAATTGTATCCTGGGGCGCGTCTATGGCAATTGAAACTATATTGATATTTTTAGGCTTATAAGGGATTCCCATGCGGCCGATTATAAAGTCTCCGTAATCATGCAGAATTGAATTTAATTGTTCGGCAGATTCCCTTGTGTCAAGAATTATGCCCATTACAGCTACTCTGGTTTCCATATTTTCAACCTCTTTTTCTATAAAAATACCGCGTCCTTACAATCAAAGACGCGGCCGGAATTTAATTGAACTTTTCAGCGGCGCCTTTCAGTCGGGAATTGCTCGGGAGCGTTTCCTTTATGTCAGGACTAAAATTTATTATACTCTTTCAAAAATAGAATGTCAAGATGCGTTTATTTTATTTATGCAATAAAATATTGAATTAAATATATAAAATGGAATTATTATAACGGTTGATTTTATAATATACATTGTAAAAAGCGGTTTTTCGTGGTATACTTATAAATAATGCAATGGGAGTATAATGCCATTATAAATTTAAATGCGGGAGTGTAAATTGAAATTGAAAAAGCTGCTCTTATCTTTGATGCTGGCAATATGCCTTACGGTATTTATAGCGCCTGTGCCCGCGCACGCCATGCAGATATTTGTTAAAACCCTGACGGGCAAGCATATAACCCTGGAGGTTGAGCCTACCGACCGAATAGAGGATGTTAAAGCCAAAATTCAGGATAAAGAGGGCATCCCGCCCGAAAGACAGATTCTGATTTTTGCAGGGAAGCGGCTTGAAGACGGCAATACGCTTCAGGATTATTCCATCCAGAAGGACAGCACTATCCATGTTGTGCTGCGCCCAAGTCAAGACGCTATTGTTTTAGGAGCATATCCTCTTTATGCTTCAGGAGGCTGGAATGCTCAGGATGGGGCCTTGGTGTATTTTGGGGAGTATAACGGGCGTCCGAGCGTTTTCCGCGCGCTGGGCAGAAGCGCGTGGACGCAGGACGTGTCTGAAAACTGCATTTTGCTGGATTGCGGGGAAGTGCTCAGGGAGATGAAATTTGACGGGGACGGCCTGTCTAATTCCGGGCAGATTTTTAACAGTCCCAATCAATGGACGGGCAGCGATTTGGAAGAATGGCTGAACGGCGGAGAATATTATGGGAATCCGGATGTGTTTACTGCTTTAGAGAGGAGCATTATTGCTGTAACCGCGCTGAAGCAGTTGGAAAATTACAGCGCGGGCGGAGGAACATATACTGATTACGAGGCGGAGAATTATATATTTCTTTTAAGCGCGGAAGAAGCGGAGAATTTATATATGGACGCGGACGCGCGGGCGAAAACTGAGGACGGACGCTATTGGTGGACGCGCTCGGCATATGCCGGAGCGCAGGCTGATGCCCCGCAGGCGGGCGCCGTGGGGGATTCTGAGGATTTTTATAATTTGGGCGTGACGGCGGAAAATGCAGGGGTGAGCCCGGCTTTTAATATAAAGCAGGAGTCGATTTTGTTTGTTTCAGCCGCTGAAAACGGCAAAATTTCGGGCTCTGCGGGAGCTTCCGCCTTAAGGGAGGTCCTTGATTACAACGGCACGAGCTGGAAGCTTACTCTTTTGGATTCAAGCCGAGATTTTAACGCGGACGCTGAAGGCTTGCAAAGGGCTGAGGCGGCGCAGGGAGGCAGTTTCAGCATAAACTATTCGGGGGCCCGGACGGGGATAAACGAATATGTCTCCGTATTGCTCTGCGATAAGAATGAAAACGTGCTTTATTATGGGAATATTGCCCGGAACAGCGCGGAGGGCAGCGCATTAATACAGATTCCGGACGGGCTGGAGACGGGCGAATATATTTTAAAAATATTTTCCGAACAGGCAAACGGCGATAAGAAAAGCGATTATGCCAGCGCCTTTAAAGAAATTGCGCTGAATGTAACGCCGCGGGAGAATGAATCTGTTCCCGATGACGATGATGATGAACATGTCCCCGAAAGCGGCACCGGCGACGGCGGCGCCTGGATGATAATGCTTGCGCCCGCGGCCTTTTTAGGAGGCGCGGCGGCCGCCCTTCAAAGAGGGAAAAGACGGAAAATAAAATAATATCGGGCGGCGCTTGGATAATGCGATCAGAGCACAGCGCGTTTTTGCGGGAAAGCTTTCCTTTGCGGCGCATTATGCTCTGATTGAATTGTTTATTTATTTCGCTTTATTTGATTCTAAAGCCGGAGGAATGAAATTGCAGGCGCAAAAAGCCGAGCGCCGTTTTAATTTTAACTGCAAGAAATAATAAAAGCCTCTTTTAACCTGACGGAAAAAAGAGGCTTATTATTTGGAGCGGGTGATGGGAATCGAACCCACACAACCAGCTTGGAAGGCTGGG
>QALW01000037.1 GCA_003150515.1 Selenomonadales bacterium
ATATTTTTAGGCTTATAAGGGATTCCCATGCGGCCGATTATAAAGTCTCCGTAATCATGCAGAATTGAATTTAATTGTTCGGCAGATTCCCTTGTGTCAAGAATTATGCCCATTACAGCTACTCTGGTTTCCATATTTTCAACCTCTTTTTCTATAAAAATACCGCGTCCTTACAATCAAAGACGCGGCCGGAATTTAATTGAACTTTTCAGCGGCGCCTTTCAGTCGGGAATTGCTCGGGAGCGTTTCCTTTATGTCAGGACTAAAATTTATTATACTCTTTCAAAAATAGAATGTCAAGATGCGTTTATTTTATTTATGCAATAAAATATTGAATTAAATATATAAAATGGAATTATTATAACGGTTGATTTTATAATATACATTGTAAAAAGCGGTTTTTCGTGGTATACTTATAAATAATGCAATGGGAGTATAATGCCATTATAAATTTAAATGCGGGAGTGTAAATTGAAATTGAAAAAGCTGCTCTTATCTTTGATGCTGGCAATATGCCTTACGGTATTTATAGCGCCTGTGCCCGCGCACGCCATGCAGATATTTGTTAAAACCCTGACGGGCAAGCATATAACCCTGGAGGTTGAGCCTACCGACCGAATAGAGGATGTTAAAGCCAAAATTCAGGATAAAGAGGGCATCCCGCCCGAAAGACAGATTCTGATTTTTGCAGGGAAGCGGCTTGAAGACGGCAATACGCTTCAGGATTATTCCATCCAGAAGGACAGCACTATCCATGTTGTGCTGCGCCCAAGTCAAGACGCTATTGTTTTAGGAGCATATCCTCTTTATGCTTCAGGAGGCTGGAATGCTCAGGATGGGGCCTTGGTGTATTTTGGGGAGTATAACGGGCGTCCGAGCGTTTTCCGCGCGCTGGGCAGAAGCGCGTGGACGCAGGACGTGTCTGAAAACTGCATTTTGCTGGATTGCGGGGAAGTGCTCAGGGAGATGAAATTTGACGGGGACGGCCTGTCTAATTCCGGGCAGATTTTTAACAGTCCCAATCAATGGACGGGCAGCGATTTGGAAGAATGGCTGAACGGCGGAGAATATTATGGGAATCCGGATGTGTTTACTGCTTTAGAGAGGAGCATTATTGCTGTAACCGCGCTGAAGCAGTTGGAAAATTACAGCGCGGGCGGAGGAACATATACTGATTACGAGGCGGAGAATTATATATTTCTTTTAAGCGCGGAAGAAGCGGAGAATTTATATATGGACGCGGACGCGCGGGCGAAAACTGAGGACGGACGCTATTGGTGGACGCGCTCGGCATATGCCGGAGCGCAGGCTGATGCCCCGCAGGCGGGCGCCGTGGGGGATTCTGAGGATTTTTATAATTTGGGCGTGACGGCGGAAAATGCAGGGGTGAGCCCGGCTTTTAATATAAAGCAGGAGTCGATTTTGTTTGTTTCAGCCGCTGAAAACGGCAAAATTTCGGGCTCTGCGGGAGCTTCCGCCTTAAGGGAGGTCCTTGATTACAACGGCACGAGCTGGAAGCTTACTCTTTTGGATTCAAGCCGAGATTTTAACGCGGACGCTGAAGGCTTGCAAAGGGCTGAGGCGGCGCAGGGAGGCAGTTTCAGCATAAACTATTCGGGGGCCCGGACGGGGATAAACGAATATGTCTCCGTATTGCTCTGCGATAAGAATGAAAACGTGCTTTATTATGGGAATATTGCCCGGAACAGCGCGGAGGGCAGCGCATTAATACAGATTCCGGACGGGCTGGAGACGGGCGAATATATTTTAAAAATATTTTCCGAACAGGCAAACGGCGATAAGAAAAGCGATTATGCCAGCGCCTTTAAAGAAATTGCGCTGAATGTAACGCCGCGGGAGAATGAATCTGTTCCCGATGACGATGATGATGAACATGTCCCCGAAAGCGGCACCGGCGACGGCGGCGCCTGGATGATAATGCTTGCGCCCGCGGCCTTTTTAGGAGGCGCGGCGGCCGCCCTTCAAAGAGGGAAAAGACGGAAAATAAAATAATATCGGGCGGCGCTTGGATAATGCGATCAGAGCACAGCGCGTTTTTGCGGGAAAGCTTTCCTTTGCGGCGCATTATGCTCTGATTGAATTGTTTATTTATTTCGCTTTATTTGATTCTAAAGCCGGAGGAATGAAATTGCAGGCGCAAAAAGCCGAGCGCCGTTTTAATTTTAACTGCAAGAAATAATAAAAGCCTCTTTTAACCTGACGGAAAAAAGAGGCTTATTATTTGGAGCGGGTGATGGGAATCGAACCCACACAACCAGCTTGGAAGGCTGGGGCTCTACCATTGAGCTACACCCGCAATTTATTTGACGTGTGTTATTATATTATATGCGGCGGCGTTTGTCAATGATTTTTAAAGCCGGCTGAAAAAATGATTTTCACATTTGTTGTATGCGGAATAAGTGTGCTATAATATAGGCGCGCGCTTAAAAAACGCCGGAGACGGCAGCGCGTTAAACGGAGATTGCGGACGGAACGGATTATGGACGGATGCAGGCTATGCCCGAGAGAATGCGGGATTATACGCTCTAAGAGCGCGGGATTTTGTGGAGCAGGCGATAAGCTGCGGGCCGCGCGCATTGCTCCGCATTTTTGGGAGGAACCGATAATCAGCGGTTCAAAGGGGACGGGCGCGGTATTTTTCAGCGGCTGCTCGTTGAAATGTGTGTTCTGCCAGAATTATGCAATCAGTCATGAACGTTTGGGCAGAGAAATAAGCGAGCGTGATTTTATTAAAGCGCTGGAGGAGCTTAAAGGGCGGGGAGTGCATAATATCAGCCTGATAAATCCCACTCATTACGCCCGAATGCTGGAGAGCATATTTAATAAATGGAAGCCGGGCATTCCGGTAATATATAATTCGGGGGGATTTGACAATCCCGAAAGCTTAAAGGCGGCCCAAAGCTACGCAGACATTTATCTTCCCGATTTTAAGCTTATGGACGCTTCAAGGTGCAGCCGCTATCTCGGCTTTGGGGAATACGCCGCGCATGCAAAGAGGGCGATTAAGGAGATGCTCAGGCAGAGGCCCCGGCCTGTTTACGGTCAGGACGGAATGCTGCAAGAGGGAGTTATTATACGTCATCTGGTTCTGCCCTGCAATTTAGATCAAACCAAGAAAATAATAGACTGGCTTTGGGATAACGTGCCGCCCGAGACGCCCATAAGCATTATGAGCCAGTATTTTCCGGCGGGCCGGGCCGGAGAATATTCTGAAATTAACAGAAGCATTACCGCGCGGGAATATAACGCTGCGGCCGAATATTTTCTGTCCAAGGGTTTTTCTAACGGCTATATACAGGAACGAGCCTCCCAAAGCCCTGAATATGTGCCAGAATTTGATTTTACCGGGATGTGACAAGATGGATAGGATTATAACTCTTATGAACGAGCTTTCGCCTGACGCTATGAGCGCGCTGGAAAGAAGATATAACACGTTAAGGAGCCTGAGCTATATTCAGCCTGCGGGAAGGCGGCAGCTTGCCGAATACACCAATATGACAGAGCGGGAGGCGCGGAGCGAAACAGAACAGCTTAAAAAGCAGGGGCTTGTTCAATCGGATTCCTGCGGCATGCGGCTGACCACCGAGGGAATGAAAGTGCTCCTGGAGCTTTATGAATGCATAAGCGCTATTTCCAACAAGCGGGAGATGGAGCTCACGTTGGCAAGCGCGCTGAATATTAAGGACGTTTCTATAGTTTCGGGAGACGCCGAGCAGAAAAACATGGTTTTCAGAGACATGGGGGCCAGAGCGGCCAAATGCTTTCAGAAATATGCTCCGGACATTGCTTCGGCTGCGGTTACGGGGCATAAGACTGTTGAATATATGACTAATTCCCGCTTTATTTCGGGACGGCATTCGGAGCTTACGATATATCCGGTAAGGACCGCTCAATTAAACAGCGAGGATGATAACGCCAATAATAACTGCGCGCGTCTGGCCCGCAAAATGGGCGCTAATTATAAGCTGCTTCATTTAGGCGAGGGGCTGAGCATAAACGAGATTGAGAAAAAGTATCAGTCTGCTCCTGTTATGGAGGCCGTTGCCGGAGCAATGGGGGCGGATGTGATTATATCGGGCGTGAATTCGCTTAACGGCAGTCCGGTTTTTAACGCTATGAGCGTGTGCGCAAGGGAATCGCTGCTTCAAGAGGACGCCTGCTGCGAGCTGCTGGGCAATTTCCTTAAAAAGGACGGCAAGCAGATAAATAATCCTCCCATACATTCCACGGCGGTTGAAGAATTGGGAGAGGCGAGGATATTTATGCTTATAGCCGGAGGCGCGGGCTCGGTTGACGCAATTTCCGCGCTGGCGTGCAGGCTGAATAATATGCATTTAATTACAGACGAGACTACGGCTGGCGCGCTTATAAGGAGCAAATAAAAATTTTTTGTTAAATTATTAACATTAACCGTCTAAAAGGGGCGTATAAGGGGTAATATTTGGTTGACTGATTATTTAGGATATTATATTATTGTGTAAGGCTGTTGGAACGGCTAATATTAATGCGAGGGGTGCTATTTAATGAATAAGAAGACCATAGAGGATATAGACGTATCGGGCAAAAAGGTACTGGTCAGAGTGGATTTCAACGTTCCGCTGGATGAAAACGGACGCATAACGGACGAGACCCGTATTAAGGCGGCGCTTCCTACCATCAAATATCTGCTTGAGCATAATGCGGCGGTTATACTCTGCTCTCATCTGGGCAGGCCCAAGGGAGAATTTAATATGAAATATTCCCTGGCTCCGGTGGCCAGCCGCTTAAAGGAGATTTTCGGAGAGAATCGGGTGACGTTCGCTTCGGATATTATAGGCGAGAGCGCCAAGCAGGCGGTAGCGTCTTTGAAGCCGGGCAATATCGTGCTTTTGGAAAATCTGCGCTTTCATAAAGAGGAGGAAAAGAATGATCCTGCCTTTGCCAAGGCGCTGGCGGCCTATGCCGATATATATGTAAACGACGCTTTTGGCACTGCTCACAGAGCTCACGCCTCTACGGCTGGAGTGGCCGATTATCTGCCTGCCGTCGCCGGAGAGCTCATAGGCAAGGAATTAAGCGTAATGGGCAAGGCCCTGGATAATCCCGAACGTCCCTTTGTGGCCATTTTAGGCGGGCGCAAGGTTTCGGATAAAATAGGGGTTATAAACAATCTGCTTGAAAAGGTGGACACCCTTATAATAGGCGGCGCTATGAGCTATACTTTCTTTAAGGCTATGGGGCTTAATATAGGCAACAGCCTTGTGGAAGAGGATAAGCTTAGCTTAGCCAAGCAGCTTTTAGCCAAGGCTGAAGCTAAGGGCATTAAAATGCTTCTGCCCGTGGACTGCGTGCTGGCTAATGATTTTAACGCGCAGGCCGAAATGCTGACTGTGGATTATGATAAGATTCCCGACGGCTGGGAGGGCATGGATATCGGGCCCAAGACCCGCGAGCTTTACGCTCAGGCAATTAAACCGGCCAAAACCGTTATATGGAACGGGCCTATGGGCGTTTTTGAATTTCCCCGGTTTGCCGAGGGCACCAAGGCCGTGGCCAAAGCCATGAGCGAATGCTCGGGCACGACCATCATAGGCGGAGGGGATTCCGCCGCGGCGGTTGAGCAGCTTGGCTTTGCCAGTAAAATCACTCATATTTCAACGGGCGGCGGCGCGTCTCTTGAATTTTTAGAAGGTCTGGAGCTGCCGGGCGTGGCGGCGCTGAACGATAAATAAAAACTGTTTTGGGGGCGCGGAGTAATCCGCGGCCCCTGTTTTAAGCGCTCGGGCTTTTGTCTGGGCGCGTTATGCATTTTATTATATGGAGGAAATTATAAATGAGAAAACCTATTATAACGGGAAACTGGAAAATGAATAAAACTCCTAAGGAGACAGCCGAGCTTATAAATCAGCTTAAGCCGCTGGTGGCCCAGGCTGAATGCGAAGTGGTGGTATGCCCGCCGGCCGTATGCCTGGCCGCCGCCGCCGAGGCGCTCAAGGGAAGCAATATAAAATTGGGCGCGCAGAATGTGCATTGGGCGCGTTCGGGGGCTTTTACGGGAGAGATTTCGGCGGACATGCTTAAGGCGCTGGACGTGGAATATGTGATCCTGGGGCACAGCGAGCGCCGGCAATATTTCGGAGAAACAGACGAAGGAGTTAATAAGCGTGCGCTTTTCGCGCTTTCCAACGGGTTAATTCCCATAATCTGCGTAGGCGAGAGCCTGGAGCAGAGAGAAAAGGGAGTTACGGCGGAGGTGGTTTCCAGCCAGGTCAGGGAGGCGTTAAAGGGCTTCACTGCGGAAAACGCTGCCGATACCGTTATAGCCTACGAGCCCATTTGGGCGATAGGCACGGGCAAAACGGCCACAAGTGAGCAGGCCAATGAGGTTATAATGCAGATCCGCGGCGTGGTCAGAGAGCTTTTCGGAGAGGAAACGGCGGAAAAGACGCGCATACAGTACGGCGGCAGCATGAATCCCAAGAACGCTTCCGAGCTTATGGGCATGTCTGATATAGACGGCGGGCTTATAGGAGGCGCCAGCTTAAAAGCCGAGGATTTTGCCGCGGTAGTTAATTTCTGATTGGAAAGGGAGCATTTGAGATTATGGGCAAAAGGCTTACGGCATTAATAATAATGGACGGCTTTGGTTATACGGATAATACGGACGGAAACGCCGTTTTGGAGGCGGGCACGCCTAATATTGAGCGTTTCAAGAAAGAATTTCCCAACACCCTTATAGGGGCCAGCGGAATGGACGTGGGATTGCCTCAGGGACAAATGGGCAACAGCGAGGTGGGCCATTTGAATATCGGCGCCGGCAGGGTGGTGTATCAAAAGCTCACTCTTATAACCAAGAGCATTATGGACGGGCAGTTTTATCAAAAAAGCTCTTTTAAAGATTTTATGCAGGAAGTAAAGGCCAGAGAGGGCAGGCTGCACGTTATGGGGCTGCTTTCAGACGGCGGCGTGCACAGTCATATTGAACATCTTTACGCCGTGCTGGAATTGGCCAAGAGGGAAAATCTAAAAGAGGTTTATATCCATTGCTTCATGGACGGCCGGGATGTTCCGCCCTCCAGCGGCCTGGATTATATCCAGCAGCTTGAAGCGCATCTCGCTCAGAACGGATGGGGCAGAATAGCCTCTGTTTCGGGCAGATATTACGCTATGGACAGGGATAACCGCTGGGAGCGCGTGCAAAAGGCCTATGAGGCCGTGGCGCTGGGCAGAGGGGAATTAGCTTCCAGCGCGGAAGAAGCCATGCGCAATTCCTATAATAAAGGGGAAACGGACGAATTTGTGCGCCCCAGCGTTATTATGGACGGGGACAGGCCTGTGGCTCAAATCCAGCCTGGAGACGGCGTGCTTTTCTTCAATTTCCGGCCTGACCGCGCCAGGGAAATTACCAGAACCTTTATTGAAAAGGATTTTTCGGGATTTGAACGCCAAAACGGCTATATTCCTGTTAGCTTTCTGGGCTTTACGCAATATGACGAGACCTTTACCGGCCTTTATACCGGATATACTCAAGATGAGCTCAACGTTTCGCTGAAAAATAATTTGGGCGAATATCTGGCGGCCTGCGGCAAAACGCAGGTGCGGCTGGCTGAGACGGAAAAATATGCGCACGTTACCTTTTTCTTTAATGGCGGAGTGGAAGCTCCTAACGATGGGGAGGATCGGATCCTGGTTCCCTCGCCTAAGGTGGCCACTTACGATTTAAAGCCGGAGATGAGCGCTTTGGAGGTGGCGGATAAGGCGGTTGAAGCGGTTAGAAGCGGAAAATACGACGCGCTGATTATGAATTTTGCCAATTGCGATATGGTGGGGCATACGGGCGTTATGCAGGCGGCGGAGCAGGCGGTCAGGACTGTGGATTCATGCGTGGGCAGAGTAGTGGACGAGATTCTTGCCGCCGGCGGCAGCGCTATTATTACGGCCGACCACGGCAACGCCGAACAGATGGTGTATTACGGTTCAGATATTCCTTTTACGGCGCATACTACTAACAAAGTTCCTTTTATTTTGGCTTCTCCTGAGCATAAAAACGCCGTTTTGCGCCAGGATGGGAAATTGGGCAATATAGCGCCTACAATTCTGGAGCTTATGGGGCTGGAGATACCGTCGGAGATGGATTGCGGAAGCATGATTATAAAATAAACAAAGGCGCGATGCAGCGCATTTTCAGCGCGCGTCTCTTTGATGGCATGGGGGCGGCGCGGAGCCCGGCGAAGCCGGGCCGGCGGCCATCGCCCTTGAAGGAAAGCTTGCTTTCCTTCAAGGGTGATGGCCGCTTGATTTCGGCGCCCGCAGGGCGCCGAAATTCCGCGCCGCCCCCTTTTATTCCGGATAATTCGCGCGCTTTAAGCAAGCGGCCCGGCAAGCGCCCCGCTTAATAAGAAAAATCTTTTGAGATAATAAAAGAGTTCGTTTTAACAGTATGGCAATACTTTGTTAGAGGAAAAATAATAATATCATGGCAGGAAAAAGAGCAGAGCCGCCGAATATTATTAATAACTAAAAATCCAAAGGAGGGGTTGACTTTATGAGAATACATTATACGGAACGAGGCTGCGAGGCGTCTGATAAGCTCAGAGGAATTATTGAAAAGAAGCTGGTCAAGCTGAACAAATTCATAGACGAGGATACGGACGCATATGTCACCCTGACGCGCGAAGGAAAGCGTCATATTATGGAAATAACCATTCCTTTTAATAATATGATGCTCAGAGGCGAGGAAGTATGCGAGGATTTTTACAGCGCTATTGACGATATAGTCAACGCTCTGGAACGGCAGATGCGCAAGCATCGTACTCGCCTGGAACGCCGCGTGCGCGAAAACGCCTTTGCGGATTATATTCCCCAGGAGGATGATGAGCCTGAAAACAGCTATGAAATAGTCCGCGTAAAGCGATTTGCTATCAAGCCTATGGATTCGGAAGAGGCCATTATGCAGATGGAATTGGTAGGGCATGATTTCTTTGTGTTCAGGAACGCCGAGACCGAGCAGGTAAACGTAGTTTATAAACGCAGGGACGGCCGGTACGGTCTTATAGAACCTGAATATATATAAAATGCCGCTATGGCCTTTAAAACAAGCGGCGGCCGGGGCCGGCCGCCGCTTGTTTTATTTTAGTCGGGGGATATGCTTAAGGATGAGTAGATTGCTGAAATTGTCAAGCGGGGCGGAACGAATAATAAATATATTGGAGCAAAAAGGTTATCAGGCTTATGCCGTCGGAGGCTGCGTCAGGGATTTGCTGCTGGGGCTGACGCCCGCCGATTGGGATATAGCTTCGTCCGCGCTGCCTCAGGATATAATGGAGGCCTTTAATGGATACAGCGTGATTCCTACCGGCATAAAGCATGGTACGGTAACGGTGATTATGGAGGGGACGCCCTTTGAAATAACCACATTCAGAACGGAGGGGCGCTATGTAGCTCATAGGCGGCCGGAAAAAGTCAATTTTGTGAGCGAGCTTAAGGAAGATTTGCGGCGGCGGGATTTTACTCTCAACGCTATGGCTTATAATCCTTCGGGAGGGCTATATGATTTTTTTGGCGGCGAGGAGGATTTAAAGGCGGGCGTGCTGAGATGCGTGGGGGAAGCGTCCGAACGCTTTTGGGAGGACGCTCTCCGCATTATGAGGGCGCTGCGCTTTGCTTCTGTATATGGATTCCAAATAGAAAAGAATACCGGCTTGGCCGTCCGTGCGTGCGCTCCGTATTTAAAAGAAATTTCAGCAGAAAGGCTCGGCTCTGAATTTAATAAATTTTTGCTGGGCCGCGGCTTTTATTCGATAATGCAGGAATATGCCGAGGTAGTTTATTATGCTCTTGATATGCCGGAGGTCGGGCAATTTCGTCTCAAAGCGGCGGCCCTGGCGCCCAACGATTTGGAAATGCGCCTTGGGCTGCTGTTTGAAAGCGGAGAATGGGCCCGAAGGGTATTAAAAGGGCTTAGGTATGATAATAAAACCATACGCGGAGCGGCAATAATAGCCCAGGAGCTTCTTAAAAGAGAGGCGGAGGCTCTGGAGGTTAAAAAAATGCTGAATAAATTGGGCGCTGAATATTATTTTAAATTGTTATCCGCGCGGGAGGCGTATGAAAGAGCTGCGGGCGAGAGCCCGGCTTCAGTTTATGCCCGTAATCTGGCGGAAGAGATATTATCTAAAGGGCAGTGCGTATCCTTAAAGCAGCTGGCCGTAAAGGGCGGCGATCTCCGTGAATTTGTTCGGGCGCCGGCAATAGGAAGCCTTTTAAACGCGCTTTTAGAGGAGGTTATGCAGGGCGGGCTGCCTAATAGCCGGGAACTGCTGCTCAAGCGCGCCGGGGAACTGGCGCAGGACTGCGCTCAGCCGGTTTTGCGCCGTCATGATTAAATATTATTTTTCAAGTTTTGCTCTGCGGATGTCATTTCAAGGAATTTCAGCTTTATCCGCATTGACAGCGCGTCCCCTTTTGGTATATCCTATAAAAAACGCTTAAAGGAGAAGGTTATGGCCAAGATATCTCTTGAGAAGTTTACGCGAGCGCTCAATTTAGAGGTGCTGGAAAGCTGCGGCAAGGATTTTGTGGAAATAGAGACCAGCGAAATAACCAGACCGGGGCTTCAGCTGGCGGGCTTTTTTGATTATTTTGCTTTTAACAGAGTGCAGGTTTTCGGAAAGGTGGAGGCGGCATATGTGGATTTAATGTCTCCGGGCGAAAGGCTCAGAGCGTTTGACAGATTGTTTTCATATACAATTCCATGCGCCGTTATAAGCAGGGAATTAGAGCCTTCGGGGGAAATGATGTCCATGCTTAAAAAACACGGCAGAGTGCTGATGCGCTCCAATCAGGCCACAAGCAAGCTGGAGCATGCCCTTATAAATTATCTGGTGGCTGAATTGGCTCCCTGCATAACCGTGCACGGCGTGCTTATGGACGTATACGGCATAGGCATTCTGCTTACGGGCGAATCGGGGATAGGCAAAAGCGAGACGGCGCTGGAATTAGTTAAACGCGGGCATAGGCTGGTTGCCGACGACGCAGTGCAGATTAAAAGGGTGAACGAGCAGAGGCTGGTGGGCGAGCCGCCTGAATTGCTCCGCCATCTTATGGAAATCAGGGGAATAGGCATAATTAACGTTGAATATATGTACGGCATCAGCTCGGTCATATCCAGCAAATCGGTGGATCTGGTGGTGCATCTGGAAAACTGGCAGCAGTCCAAGGAATATGACCGTCTGGGCGACCAGGAGGATTTTATGGAGATTCTGGACGTCTGCGTGCCTAAAATATTGGTGCCCGTCCGGCCCGGACGCAATCTCGCTATAATAATTGAAGTGGCGGCGCGCAATCAGCGCCTTAAGACGACGGGGTACAGCGCGCTTCAGGAGCTGCTGGAACGCAGAAGCAATATAAAGTTTGATTAGATAAGATAATGCCGGCAGGGCATGATGAGCCGCGGAGAGCGTTTTCCTCTCTGGAAAGAGTTCAGGGCTGTTCCGGAAGCCGGAATGATTATGGCCGTGAAGACGCATGGCGCTCTGTTTGCATTTTTAAAGAATAAAGAGGAGAGATGAATTAATGAGGTATAAGCTGGGAGTGGATCTTGGGGGGACTCATATTGGAGCGGGGCTGGTGGACGCAAACGGAAATCTGTTAAAAAAGCTTTATGTGCCCACGCCCGAAAACCGTGATTTTGATGAGACGGTAAAAGCTATAATCAAAGCGGTCGAGCGGCTTCTGGAGGAATACGGCGCCAATATATCCTGCTGCGACAGCATAGGAATCGGTTCTCCGGGAGTGGCCGAGGAAGAGACGGGCAAAATTGTTTTTTCCACTAATTTTCAATGGTATGATCAGCCGCTGGGCGAGAGGCTGAAGGAGCATTTTAACATACATGTACATGTGGGCAATGACGCAGATGTGGCTGGATGGGCCGAATATCTCATGGGCGCCGGCAAGGGTTCTAAAAGCTGCGTTACTATTACGCTGGGAACGGGCGTAGGCGGCGGATTAGTCTTAAACGGACGTTTATTCTCAGGCGGAATGCTGGGCGGGGCAGAATTGGGGCATGTTACTCTCATTGCCGGGGGGGCGCGCTGCACATGCGGCAAAGAGGGCTGCGCCGAAGCATACTGCTCCGCTTCCGCGCTTATACGCCAAGCTGAGGAAGGGCTGCTTCAGGGCAGAAAGTCAGTTTTGAAAAGCGGGCTGGAGGCTAAGGACGTAGTGGACGCGGCCCGGGCCGGGGATGAGTTTGCTTCAGAGCTTTTTGCAAATTATGTTGAGAATCTTGCGCATTTGCTCTCCAGCATAATCAATTTGCTGGCTCCTGAAATAATTGCTTTGGGAGGCGGAGTATCCAAGGCGGGAGATTTTCTGCTGGAGCCTTTGAGAAAGCGAGTGGCGGAGCTGGTGCTCAATAAGAGTCTGCCCCATGCGAAAATAGTCTGCGCGCAGATGGGCAATGACGCGGGCATTATAGGGGCGGCGCTGCTTGAGGGAACGAATTAGGATTTTTGCTGCGGATTTTCCGTTTTTCGCCGGTTCCGGCTTTGGACGTCTGGAACAGGCGCAATTATGCCCCCTGGGAAAGCAAAGCTTTCCCAGGGGGCATAATTGCGCCGGGCGCGGATTTATAAGCCGGATGAAACGCCCTCCTTTTTTAAAACTGGAGGAGGCGTGCGGGGAAAAAGCGCCTCTTGCGCATATTAAAGCCAAAGGAAGCATAGGCTTTAATACGAAATTATCGTGAGGTGCGCTGTATGTCGGGAAAGAAAGATAAGAGCGGCCGCAGGGTTACCCCGGCCGCTTTGGTGTTATTTGTAGCGCTGGTGCTTTTTCTTTGGCTGGCGCCGGGCTATCTTTATCCTATTCTGGCTTCGGATATATTTTCCGAGGAGGTGCAGAAAAGACGGGAGAGCATGTATACCGGCGTTATTACCGTTTGGCAGGTGGATACTTTTGAAGGGGGCACGGGCTCCAGGACGGCCTGGCTCAATAGATTGCTTGCTTCTCTTGAAAAGCAGTATAACGGCGTTTATTTTGTTGTGCGCTCCATGACGCCCGAGCGGGCGAAAACGCTTCTGGCTTCGGGCAATGAAAGCATCATGCCTGATATGCTGAGCTTTGGGCGCGGGCTTATAGAAAATCCTGAGGAACTGCTTATGCCTATTTCTGAGGAATATACTACAGGCCTGATGCCTGAATTAATTGATGCCTGCGGGGGATATGCGCTTCCATGGGCTTTTGGAGGATATGCCGTCTTTGCGGACAGCGAGCTTGCGGCTAAGCATGGTCTGGGCGAAAATATATCAGATTTGCCTCAATTTTTAAACAAGCTGGGAGGGCCGGCCAAATACGGAAAAACCACGCGGGATATTTATGCTCTGGGCATATCCAACACGGTTAAGAGCGTGCCGGGAGCGTCTCTGGCCCGCCTGCTGGAACCGGGCAGCCTCAACGGGCAGTATGCTCTGCGCTCCAATCAGGAGGATACTACCGAAAACATCTGGGACAGCTATAATTATTCCAAGAGCATCTGCGCAATGCTGGGCACCCAGAGGGATATTTACAGGATGGCCGCGGCCGCAGGAAACAATAAATTGCGTTCCAGCGTAATGCTGCCTGTTTCGGGCTATACTGATTTAGTGGCCTGCATAGGCATTTTAAAAACCCAGGATGAAAAGAAACTGGACGTTATGCATAATGTTTTGAGGCTGCTTTGCCGGACGGATACGCAGAACACCCTTAATCTGATCGGACTTTTTCCTGCGGCCGTTTCTGCTTTGGATATAATCTATCAGGAGGAACTGCTCAACAGGCTTTTTGAGGAATTGAAGAAGCAGAGGCTGCTGGTGCCCAGCGTTTTTGCTTCTCAGGAACAGATCGCCGAGGAGAATAAGCTGATGCTTGAATATCTCAGGACGGGGGCGCAGAAAGAACAGGTGCAGCAATTTTTCAGCAATATATCAAAATAGAGGATAAGCGCTTGTTTAAAACGCAAAAATGATGTAAAATAATATATGGCTGTATTCTGCTTTCAGAATGGCTATATTATGTTTGGAGAAATGTATGTCGGGTAAAGATATTATACATATTTTCAAAGGGCTGCTGCCCGATGAGAGGCTGCTCAGCGATGTGGATATGAAGCGGCTGACCACTTTCAGAATAGGCGGCCCGGCCGACGTCGTAGCCGAGGCGCAGAACGGCGAGGAAATTGCATGCCTTATCCGGGCGGCCAGGGGAGCTGGCGTGCCTTTTGTAGTGTTGGGCAACGGCTCTAATGTGCTCGTTCGGGATAAGGGTTTTAGGGGCCTTGTAATAAGGATAAATTCCGCTATGAGCAATGTTAAGGCGGAAGGCAATATTGTTCGCGCGCAGGCGGGGATTACATTAAGCGCTTTGGCGCGGTTTTTAGCGGCCGGAGCTTTGGCCGGATTTGAATTTGCCAGCGGGATTCCCGGCTGTTTGGGCGGGGGAATATATATGAACGCGGGCGCGTATAACGGGGAAATTGGAAATCTGGTCAGAGAGGTTTCTTTTATAGACGAACAGTCAAGGCTGGTTAAATTTAATCAGGCCGAGATGAAATTTTCTTACAGGCACTGCGCGCTTTCTGAGCGGGAGGTTGTTATAACCGAAGCCTGTCTTGAATTGGAGCAGGGAGATTCAAAGCAGATTGAGCAGATGCTAAGGGATTACACCCGCCGCCGAAAGGAGCGCCAGCCTTTGGAATATCCCAGCGCGGGAAGCATGTTTAAAAGGCCGGAAGGGGCTTATGCCGCGGCGCTTATAGATCAGGCGGGGCTTAAAGGCATGCGGGTGGGAGACGCCTGCATTTCTGAAAAGCATGCGGGATTTTTTATAAATCTGGGCGGAGCCACTGCCGAGCAGATGCTGGAATTAGTGCAGAAAACGCAGGAAATCGTCTATGGACGGACGGGCATAATGCTTTGCCCGGAGGTGCGCATAATAGGCGAATAATTGAACATAAGAGGTGACGGCAAATGAGATTCGTAATTATTACCGGTCTGTCCGGCTCAGGCAAGACCAACGCGCTGAAATATATGGAGGATATGGGTTTTTTCTGTGTGGATAATCTTCCGCCGGTATTGCTGGGCAAATTTGCGGATCTCTTTTTTCAAGGCAACGGCTCTTTGGAAAAGGTGGCCGTAGTTATAGATATCAGGGGCCGTGAATTTTTTTCAGGCCTGCTTGAGGCCTTGAATTATATGGACGAGCATGGATACGTCTTTGAGGTTATTTTTCTTTATGCGGACGAGGAAGAGCTGGTTAACCGCTATAATTTAACCCGCCGGGCGCATCCGCTGGCCGTGGGCGGACGGCTGCTTGAGGGGATACGCAGGGAGGCGGAACTCCTCAGCGATTTAAAAGAGCGGGCCACCCATAATATAGACACCACCAAGCTGCATCCCAAACAGCTTGGCCAGATGCTGAGGCGCTATTTTTCTGAGGAGGACACTCAAAAAATACGTCTGACCATTATTTCCTTTGGTTTTAAGAGGGGAATTCCCTCTGATACGGATATGGTTTTCGACGTGCGCTTTTTGCCCAATCCTTATAACGAACCTGCGCTGAGAAATTATTCGGGCCTGAATAAGGACGTGCAGGAATATATTCAAAAGGCTCCTGAAACGCTTGAGCTATATAATAAGCTGTATGATTTAATCAGCTTTGTGCTGCCCTTATATCCGCATTCTTCCAAACGAGACCTTATAATCGCCATAGGCTGCACGGGAGGAATGCATCGCTCTGTGGCCACTGTTGAATGGCTGGCCGCCCGTTTCAGGGAAAAGGGAGTTAACGTCTTTACAGAGCACAGGGATTTGGAGAACGAGAAAATCGGCGTTAAATATAAGCCGGTAGAATAATATTATGTCTTATACAAAAGAACTCAAACTGCATCTTCTGCATGTCAGCGCCAAAAATTGCTGCGGCCTGAGCGAATTGGAGGCGCTTTTGCGCACAGGCGGGGAATTAATTCTGGCCAACGGCGGGCCGGGCATTATTTTCACAACTGAATTAGAGCCGCTTGCCGGGCGGGCGCTTAGCCTTATCAGGGAATTAATTTCCGCCGAGCCCCGCATGCTTATGCTGAAAAAAAGCCAGCCGCGCAGGATGACGTTATATTCAATTCAATTGGACGGAGCCGGGACAAGGGCGGCTTTTGAAAAATTCGGATGCGCCGGAGTGCTCTCAGAAGCGGTATTGCCCGAGCGGGAATGCTGTCTGCGCGCTTTATTAAGAGGCGCGTTTTTGGGATGCGGCATGCTGGCTGATCCTAATAATCAGTATTTAATGGAATTTTCCGCATCAGGAGATATGAGCGGGAACTATATTAAGCTGATGCTGGACAGGTTTAACATTGTTTACGGAGAAAATCTCCGCGGAGACAAGAGGGTTTTTTATATCAAGGAAGCGGGAAGCATATCCAAGCTTTTGGGACTTATGGGCGCGCCCGCGTTTATGCTGGAAGTGGAAAACGTCCGGGTGACGCGGGAGGTGCGAAATAGGATTAATAGGCAGAACAACTGCGAGAGCGCCAATATGGATAAAAGCATCTCTGCTTCTCTGCGCACTTTGGAGGATATTGAATTAATTCTTTCGGACGGCCGCAAAATTTCCGAAGCGCTTTTGGAGGCGGCTGAAATACGTGCTCAAAGGCCGGAAGCTTCTCTTGCGGAATTGGCCGCAGAGCTGGGCATAAGCCGTTCCGCGTTAAATAACAGGCTGAGAAAATTGCATTCTATAGCCGAGGAAATAAGGCAAGAGGGATAATCATACAAAAGAGGAGGCAATATATGGCTGGCTTTACGCATTTGCATGTGCATACCGAATATAGTCTGCTGGACGGGGCTTCGCGCATAGAAGAGCTGGTCCTGAGAGCCAAGGAGCTGGGTATGGACAGCCTGGCTATAACTGACCACGGCGCCATGTACGGCGCGGTGGATTTTTATAAAGCGGCCAAAAAGCACGGAATCAAGCCCATTATTGGCTGCGAGGTATATATGGCTCCCCGCGGGCATAAGGAAAAGGAGGGCAGGGCGGATAAGGAATACGCCCATTTTGTGCTGCTGGCTGAAAATGAAAAGGGCTATTATAACCTTATCAAGCTGGTTTCTTTGGGTTTTACCGAGGGCTTTTATTATAAGCCGCGCATAGATTATGAGCTGCTGGAGCAATATTCGGAGGGCTTGATCGGGCTTTCGGCATGCATAGGCGGGGATATACCTCAGCTTCTGCTCAACGGCATGGAAGAGGAGGCTAAGGCCCTGGCCTTGAGATTGAAAAACATATTGGGCCCGGAGAATTTTTTTATAGAGATACAGGATCACGGTCTAAGTCAGGAGCGCCAGGTTAATCCTCAGCTTATAAAATTAGCCCGGGAGCTGGAGCTGGGAATAGTCTGCACAAACGATTCGCATTATACGCGCCGGGAAGACGCGGACGCGCACGACGTTTTGCTATGCATACAGACGGGCAAGACGCTGGACGATCCTAACCGCATGCGCTTTAACGGAGACGGCTTTTATCTTAAAAGCGAAGAAGAGATGCGGGAGCTTTTTCCAGAATTGCCCGAGGCTCTGGAAAATACGGCCAGAATAGCCGAGCGCTGCAATTTTGATTATGTTTTCGGGGAATTGAAGCTTCCTTATTACAACACTCCCGATTCGCGCACGGCGGCGCAGTTTATGCGGGATATAAGCCGGGAGGGGCTTATAAAGAAATACGGCCGGCCCTCTGAGGAGGTGCTGGAGCGCTATGAATATGAAATGAACATGATTGAAAAAATGGGGTATGTGGACTATTACCTCATAGTATGGGATTATATCAATTTTGCCAAGACGCATGATATCATGGTGGGCCCCGGCCGGGGCAGCGGCGCAGGCAGCATTGTGGCTTACGCTATGGATATAACGACTGTGGATCCTATTAAATACAATCTGCTCTTTGAACGCTTTTTAAATCCCGAGCGAGTAAGTATGCCGGATTTTGACGTGGATTTCCCGCCCGACGGCCGAGGCCGGGTGATTGAATACGTTACCCAGAAATACGGCGCGGAAAATGTGGCCCAGATTATTACTTTCGGTACTATGGGCGCGCGCGCAGTAGTGCGGGATGTGGGCCGGGTTATGAATATTCCGTATGCTGAATGCGACAGGATAGCCAAATTAATTCCGCATGAATTGAATATAACCCTTTCGGACGCTTTGGAGCGCAGCCCTGATTTGAAAAAGGAGCTGGCCTCCGAGCAGATTGCCAAGCTAATCGATTATTCTTTGAAATTGGAGGGGCTGCCCAGGCATAGCTCTACTCACGCCGCCGGTGTGGTGATTTCCAAGGAGCCCGTTGATTCTTATGTGCCTTTAGCGCTTAACGATAACGTGCCCGTCACTCAGTTTACCATGAAAACCCTTGAGCAGCTCGGCCTTTTAAAGATGGATTTTTTAGGGCTCAGAACGCTGGCCGTTATAAAGGACACGCTGGATATGGTCCGAAAGAGGACGGGGGAAATGCCTGATATATATAATATCAGCTACGACGACCCCAAAGTATACGCCATGCTTTCCAAAGGGGATACGGACGGAGTATTCCAGCTTGAAAGCACGGGCATGCGCAACTTTATGCGCGAATTGGAGCCTTCCACATTTGAAGACATTATAGCGGGCATAGCCCTTTATCGTCCCGGCCCTATGGAAAGCATTCCGCGCTATGTACGGGGCAAAAAGGAGCCTGAAAGCGTGGAATATCTGCATCCTGTTTTGGAGCATGTGCTTAACGTCACTTACGGATGCATAGTCTATCAGGAGCAGGTTATGCAGATTGTCCGGGATGTCGCCGGATATTCCCTGGGGCGCAGCGACGTTATGCGCCGGGCCATGTCCAAAAAGGATAAGGCCGTTATGGAGCGGGAGCATGAAATTTTTATACACGGCCTGGAAGAGAACGGGGAAATTATCGTGCCGGGAGCAGTACGCAACGGCATTCCGGAAAAAGTGGCCGAAGCGCTGTTTGAGCAGATACGCACATTTGCTCAGTATGCCTTTAATAAATCGCATGCGGCTGCTTATGCGGTGGTTGCTTACGAAACGGCGTATTTAAAATATTATTATCCCTCGGAATTTATGGCCGCCATGCTTAACAGCTTTTTGGGAGACGGCGCCCGCGCCGCGCAGTATATTCAATACTGCCGGGATAATCTTATAAGCGTTCTGCCTCCTGATATAAATGAAAGCGGCGCTTATTTTACGGTTACTCAAAAAGGAGCGGTCCGCTTTGGAATGGCTGCCGTTAAAAACGTGGGCGTAAACGCCGTGGAGGCCATTGTTAAAGAGAGGGAACAGAACGGGCCTTTTAGGGGAGTGTATGATTTTGCGCGCCGATGCATGAGCGGGGGCGGGGAAATCAATAAGCGGGCGGTTGAATGCCTGATTAAGGCGGGCGCCTTTGACAGCTCGGGCTTTACTCGGCGCAGCCTGCTTTCCAGCTATGAGGGCATTATAGACCAGGTGCAGTCGGGCGCCAAGAGGATGGTGGAAGGCCAGCTCTCATTTTTTACTGAGGAATTGGAGGCGGAGATGGATAACGAGCAGGAGGCGGATATTCCACGTCTGCCCGAATATGAGCAATCCTATCTGCTTTCTCTGGAAAAGGAGATGCTGGGCATATATGTTTCAGGGCATCCTCTTGAAAGATATAAAAATGCGCTTAAACAAGCTAATTTAACTACCGCTATGCTTATGGACGAGGAGGAATTAAAGCTTAACGGGATATACGACGGCAAAGAGGTTGAATATTTGGGAGTAATTTCAGCCGTGCGCACTAAAATAACCAAGAATAACAACCTTATGGCCTTTATAACTGCCGAGGATAATTACGGAGCTTTGGAATGTCTGGTGTTTCCCAATGTTTATACCCGTTTCAGGGAGAAGCTGGCCGTTGAAAAGGTGGTAAGATTAAAGGGCAGGCTCTCCATGAGGGAGGATGAGCAGCCCAAGATTATTTTGGACGCGGCCTATGAAACTCAGCCGGACGGGCAGGAGGAGCGCCGCGTATATATAAGAATTACCAATTCAAACAGGCAGGCTTTGGATGATTTGGACGGCTTTATTGCGGCTTGTCCCGGGGAGGCGAAAGTAATTCTATATTACGAGCAGGAGCGGGGCAAACGGGAGCTGGATGAAAGAATCTCGGACAGCGAGCAGAATATTGCCGGGCTGCGCCGGATGTTTGGCGCGGAGCACGTCAAAATTAAATAATTTCGTGTTTTTTCAGGCGATTTTCAGTAGTCACAGCGCTTGGTTTCTGTTATACTATAATATAAAGCCTGAATTGAGCAGGGATATTGGCTAAAAGCCTTAATATAGAATTTCCACCGGAAAGGCGAGGATGTATATGGAAGTAAAGAGAATAGGCGTGCTGACAAGCGGGGGAGACGCGCCGGGCATGAACGCGTGCATACGCGCCGTTGTGCGCACTGCAATTTATCACGGCATGACGGTTGCGGGCATTGAACGCGGATACTGGGGCCTTATTGAAAATAAAATGCGCGAGATGGATTTGCGCGGCGTGGGAGATATTATCAACCGCGGAGGCACCATTCTCAAAACAGCGCGGTGTCTTGAATTTAAAACTAAGGAGGGGCAGGCTATAGCCCTTAAGCACCTTAGAGAAAATGAAATTGACGGACTGGTGGTTATAGGAGGAGACGGCTCTTTTGCGGGGGCCCAGGTGCTTACCGATTACGGCATACCTGCAATCGGCATACCGGGCACCATAGATAACGACCTGGCTTATACCGATTATACGCTTGGCTTTGATACGGCTCTTAATACGGTTCTGGACGCTATTAGAAAGATCAGGGACACCATGACCAGCCACGACCGAGTCAGCGTAGTGGAGGTTATGGGCAATAAATGCGGAGATTTAGCGCTTTATTCAGGCCTGAACGGAGGCGCTGAATGCATCCTTATTCCCGAAAAGGCATGGGATATAGAACATGTATGCTCCATGCTGCTCAGGGGCAAGGAAAAGGGCAAGATGGCCAGCATAATTCTTCTGGCCGAAGGCGCCGGGGACGGCAACGAATTAAGCAGGATTATAGAAGCGCGCACGGGCATGCAGGCGCGCGCGACCGTTCTGGGGCATATTCAGCGCGGGGGCTCGCCCAGCGCGCGGGATACTCAGCTTGCCAGCATGTTTGGCTTCTATGCGGTCAATCTCCTGGTTAAGGGAGTGGGAGGCCGCGTTGTGGGCATAAAGGATGATCAGGTTTTTGATATGGAAATTCATGACGCCCTTAAGATGGAAAAGACGGTAAACGAGAGTATGTATAATTTAGCTAATGTGCTGGCCATATAAATTATATTTCCCTCCTTATAGCGTGTTTTCGGGCTTTGTGAGTATGACGCAATAATTATTTATAATTATCCCAGGCTATGCCTGAGGAGGCTGGCGGGGATTCAGGAAGAATGATTTTATAGAGCATGCCGCGAATAAAATTGCGGCATGCTTTTTTATATAATAATTTGTAAATATTTTATATTAAAGCAAAATATGAAATTAAAGCTTGACATAGGGAAATTAAACAGGTATAATAAGGAAAAATGAGAAATATTAAATAACTGTTGCTAATTTAAATAAGCAGATGTATACAAATGTATTTTCAAGTTCCGCGATAAAGCGGAGGCGTTATTCCAACGGCGCATAGTATCCTGCCTGTATGTTTACAGAAGCTGTTAAAATATAAATTATACTGTTTAAATATTTATAGCCGTTTTGGATTCAGGGCGCGTCTGCTTGAGCGCCCGCGGCGGCTGGCTCTTTTCGTGCCTGGCCTTATAGCCGCCGGCTGATTCATCATCATCTTTACGCTTTTCCTTTTCCGCCTTGTCAGGCGCAAAAATAGCACTCAATCCCATCTTTTGTTTTTATGCGGACGCGCTCTAATAAGAATGAAGATTAAATAGGTTCATTTGCATTTTTATTAATATATTTCTGAGGCTTGCAAAAGCGCAACTCTCTCGAAAAATGAATGACAGCTGCCGTATTTTGGGCATTTTACGCGATATATATCATGGAGGCGCCGGATTTTGGGATTATGTCTTTGTGATGCAATTATTGCTGTAAATCGCTTCAAAAAATACTTAGCAGCTTTCAGATAAAAAATACTTTTTAAAGGAGAAGAAATGCTTATGAAACACTATCCAAAATGGCTGCAATGCGTAACTGCCTGCCTGCTTCTGTTCTTGCTGTTGGATTGTTCTGTGGCTAACGCAGAGCTTTTCGCATCGGACAGAGCCTCCCCGGCGAGCTTGTCAGAGCAAATTCAGCAGACTGATTATTCGGATCAGGAAAATGATTCGTCCGCAGCTCTTGCTGCGAGCAATTCTGTTGTCGCCGCGCCCAGCTCGGTAAGCGCTGTGGCCGCGAGCCGGACGTCCATTGTCGTTTCATGGTCCAAATCCTCTAATGCTGAAGCATATTTTTTGCAGCGCTATAATTCTTCTACCGGCGAATGGGATATTATAGCTCAAACCACCGGTCTTTCGTTTACAGACAGCGGCTGTTCATCCAATACTACATACCGCTATCATGTGGTCGCTTATAAGATAATTGACGGTATTGTAACCTTTGCGCCCACGAGCGCCGAGGCTTCTGCTACTACGCCGCAGTATGCGTATGCGCCTGCCCAAGTGACGGCGACGCCCAAGAGCAGCACGTCCATTGAAATATCATGGTCCGCGGCGGCCGGCGCCGACGCTTATTTCCTCAAGCGCTATAATCCCTCAACGGGGCAATGGGATATAATAGCGCAGACTTATGGGCTGTCTTTTACCGACAGCAATCTGACGACTAACACAACTTACAGATATCATGTTGTAGCTTATACAAGCTTTGACGGTTCTATTCATTTTGCGCCGGTCAGCGCTGAGGCTTCTTTAACGCTGCGTTATGTTTACGCGCCTTCGTCTGTCAACGCTTCGGCGGCTAATCCGACTACTGCTAATATAAGCTGGTCCAGCGCCGCGGGCGCGGAAGCTTATTTCCTCAAACGCTATAATTCTGCTACCGACACATGGGATATAATAGCCCAGACCTACAACCTTTCATTTACCGACAGCGGCCTTACCCCGGGAAGCAGTTACAGCTATCATGTAGTGGCCTATACGTTTGTCAACGGTTCTATTCAATTTGCGCCCACAAGCGTTACTGCCTCCGTAACTATGCCGCGGTATGTATATGCTCCCAATCAGGTTACGGCTACCGCTACAAGCGCGTATTCGGTAAAAATTAAATGGTCGGAATGCAGCAATGCCGACGGCTATTATCTTAAACGATATAACCCCTCGAGCGGGGCGTGGGACATTCTGCTGCAAACTACTGATAGGGACTATACGGATTATACCTGCGTTCCGAATACGCAGTACCGCTATCACATAGTAGCTTATAGATATGCGGACGGAAGCTGGCATTATGCGCCGGTCAGCGTTGAAGGGGCTGTCACAACGCCCTCTTTCGGCTCAGCGCCGGCCTCGGTTGAAATTTCAGCCGCCGCCACTTCCATTACTCTTTCCTGGTCGGCCGTTCCCGGCGCCACGGGCTATGCGATCAAGCGCCTTAATTCCGCAACGGGCGCCTGGGACGTCATTGCGCAGACGAATTCAACCACATACACCAATAAAAACCTTTCTACAGACACCACTTACAGCTATCAGGTAGTTCCTTATGCTGTGGGCACAGTCACTCATTACGGCGCCACCAGCGCGAATGTAACGGCGAGCACGCCTGTTGTTTCGGGCCCGCCCTCTATGAAGGCCTATTCGGCCGGACGCAATGAAATCACAATTCATTGGGATATGGGGGATATGGCGGACGGCTATGTTTTGAGACGTTCTGATTCCGCAAACGGAGAGTTTGTGAATCTTATATCCACCGCCAACAGGAGCTATACCGATACCGGCCTGACTTCAGATAAGACTTATTATTATGACGTTGTGGCTTATAGAATACTGAACGGCACTATATGGTATGCTACCCCGTTATGCACGGCCTCGGCCGAGCCTAAGAGCGAATCCGCTTCCTACAGCAGCGAGGGTTATAATTCTAACCGCATTGTGGGCGTAGATTCCAGCGGACGCGCTTTTTCGCCCATCAGCGGCTATCAGAGCGGACGTTCGGTAGGAGTTATGTATTGGCCGTGGTTTGGAACGGGCGCGCCTTTCTTCAATGAAATATATGATAACTCCAAGATATTGGCCAGACCTAATGGATATAACGAGCTTTTCCATCAGGATACGTATGACAGCCCTGCAAACGAAGTGCATTACTGGGGCGAGCCGCTTTGGGGCTATTATCATTCCAGAGATCCATATATTATCCGCAAGCATTTGGAGCTGCTTACTACGGCGGGCGTGGATTTCCTGTTCTTTGATACAACCAACGCCTGGACTTATGCCGAAGCGGTAATAGATATTATGCAGGTAATAGACGAAATGCAGCGGGAAGGCTGGGCGCCGCCCAAGATTGTATTCTATACGCATTCGCATTCTCTGGATACAATCCGATCCATTTATAATGACATTTATAAGAAGGGGCTTTATCCCAACACCTGGTATAGAATTAACGGAAAGCCTGTCATCATAGGATATATAACAGTTGCGGATGATTTGGCGGAGGCTGCCGTACGCAACGATACAAGCTATAATCCGCAGCCCCTCTCTTCGGAAATCCTGAATTTCTTTACCTTTAAAATGCCTCAGTGGCCGGATGAAGCTTATCGAAGCGACGGAGTGCCCTGGATTGAATTTACTTATCCTCAGCCCATGCATACAAATATCATGAACGTTTCGGCTGCTTCCAGCCCCATGCTGCCTTTCTCCTTCTCGCTTACGCGGGGATTGAACAACTGGGGACGCGGCTATAATGTGAGCACGGGCGCCAATAATTATCTGGACGCCCTGAACACAGGGACATTCTTCCAGAGCTCCTGGAATACTGTGCTTGATGCTTCGGTCAAGCCTGAGATTGTAACAATTAACGGCTGGAATCAATGGGTGGCCAGCAAGACGATGTATGACGGAGAATATACGTTCTGCGACGTGGCCAACATGGAATTTTCCGCGGATATTGAAATGATGAAGGGCGGATACGGCGATCTTTATTATCAGATGCTGGCTAAAAATATCCGCGCTTATAAAGGCAACGCCGCGGGCGCGACCGGATATATTTCCAAAACCATTAATATAAACGGTAGCGCCAGCCAGTGGGATAATGTCAATGCAATATTCCGGGATATGGGCGTAACCAATTACGGCAGAAATTATATTAATGCTGCCGGCACTGAAACTTATGTTCAGAGCGCGCCCAGAAATAATATCCAGGAGGTCCGGGTGACTAAGGACAGCAGCTATATTTATTTCTATATTCGCTGCGAGGAAGATATTACTTCTCCGTCCGATTCACGCTGGATGAATATCTTTATCGGCACGGGCACGCCTTCCTCCAAGGGATGGCAGGGCTATGAATATGTTGTAAACCGTTCGGTCAACGGAAGCGTTTCCAACGTAGAAAAGCTTAACAGCAATTATACGGGCACCGTAACGGGCCAGGCGCAGATTTCTCGGAACGGCAGCGTGCTCCAGGTGAAAATTCCGCGCAGCGCGCTTGGGCTTGGAGCCAGCAGCAACACTTTCTATTTTAAGGTTGCCGATGACGTGCAGGGCCCCTCGGATATTATGAATTACTATACGTCGGGCAGCTCGCTGCCTATGGGCAGGCTCAGCTTCCAGTATAACAATTAATTGCGGCTGCGTACTGGCCAGGCGCGCATTCTCGGGAATACAATAAAACGCGGAGGCGCGCGTCCAAAAGAGAGAAGCTTAAAAAGCTTCTCTCTTTTTAATTGGGCGTTATTATAATAAACGATGATTCAGAGGGAAAAAAGGCCGGAAAAGAATAAAAATAAGAAGAGCGCGCGCTCTTCTTATCAATTCCTTTTAATATTATCAGCTTAAAGGCCGTATCTTTTCTTAAATTTGTCTACGCGGCCGCCGGTATCAACCAGCTTTTGCTTGCCGGTATAGAAAGGATGGCATTTGGAGCATATTTCCACCTTAAGCTCGCCTTTAACCGAGCCGGTTTCAAATGTTTCCCCGCAGGCGCATTTTACAATAGCCTTCTGATAATTAGGATGTATTCCTTTTTTCATCTGCATTCACCTCTAATCTGATAAAGCGGATGCTCCGCAAAATTCCATAACAGCAGGATGTATTATATCCTATCTGAGCGAATCTGTCAATAATATTTTACAGGCCTTAGGGGATACAATCGGATTGCATTTCGTTTTTGCGGGTTTGGCGCGTTGGATTTAATGCGCGCTGTTAAAAATATCGTTACGGCAACGCTGCGGAACGAAAAATCTCCCCTTTCTGAGGCGCATTGTATCCTGGACGTATGATTAATCGATTTTTACCTCAGGATGCTTTTTAAGATAATCGTCAATGGCTGCCTTGACCGCTTCTTCGGCCAGCAGGGAGCAATGCATCTTAACTTCGGGCAGGCCGTCCAGAGCCTCGGCCACGGCTTTATTAGTCAGCTTAAGAGCTTCTTTAAGAGTTTTGCCCTTTATCATTTCAGTAGCCATGGAACTGGTTGCTATTGCGGCTCCGCAGCCGAAGGTCTTGAATTTAACATCCTTTATGACGCCGTCTTCTACCTCCAGAAACATTTTCATTATATCGCCGCATTTGGCGTTGCCTACAGTGCCTACGCCGTCCGCGTTTTCAATTTCGCCTACATTGCGCGGGTTGCTGAAATGCTCCATAACTTTTTCGCTATACATATTCTTTTTCCTCCGTTTCTTTATATAATGGGGACATATCCCTGAGCCGCTGAACTATGGGCGGCAGCTCGGCCAGGACGTAGTCTATATCCTCGTCAGTGGTGGCGTCTCCGATAGTCAGCCTTAAAGAGCCGTGGGCAGTCTCGTGCTTAAGCCCTATTGCCAGAAGCACATGGGAGGGATCCAGCGAGCCGCTTGTGCAGGCCGAGCCGCTGGAAGCGGCAATTCCTCTTAAATCCAGGCTTAACAGCAGCGCCTCGCCCTCTATATAGGAGAAGCTGAAGTTCAGATTATTTGACAGCCGCTTTAATTCATGGCCGTTGAGGCGTACGTCGCTGATGGAATTCATAATTCCCTCTTTTAGCCGGCTGCGCATTTCCAAAAGGCGCAGATTATTCTCTTCCATATGCCCGCACGCTATTTCCAGGGCCTTAGCCATTCCTACAATGCCGGGGACGTTATCTGTGCCCGGACGCTTATTGCGTTCCTGAGCGCCTCCAAACATGAGATTATCAAAGCGTACGCCTTTGCGCACATAAAGCGCGCCTATGCCTTTTGGGCCGTAAAATTTATGCGCGGACATAGAGAGCATATCTATATTCATGCCTTGCACGTCAATAGGCTCGTGGCCCGCGGCCTGCACGGCGTCCGTATGAAAAATTATATTATTCTCACGCGCGATTTTGCCTATCTCGGAAACGGGCTGAATAGTGCCTATTTCATTATTGGCGAACATTATGCTTATAAGACAGGTATCGGGGCGGATAGCCGCCTTTAGATCTTCAGTATTAACCATACCGTATTGATCTACGGGCAGATAGGTTATATCATATCCAAGCTTTTCCATATGCTGGCATGTGTGCAGTACGGCATGGTGCTCTATGGAACTGGTTATAATATGCTTGCCCTTTTTGCTGGCCGAGGCCGCGCCCATTATGGCCATATTATCCGCTTCTGTTCCGCCGCTTGTGAAATAAATCTCCCGCTCCTGAGAGGCGTTTATGGCCGAGGCAATCTGGGCCCGCGCCTGTTCCTGAGCCTTTTTTGCTACTCGTCCGTATTCATGCACGCTGCTGGGATTGCCGAAATCCTTTCCGAAATAAGGCATCATTTCTGAAAGCACTTCGGGCTTGGTATAGGTTGTGGCGGCATAATCCATATAAACATATCTCTTGCTCATTTTGTCATCTCCTTGGCCGCTTGGCCTGCATTATAATCATCCACCATGTTTTGCAGGGTAATTTCCTCCAGCGCGGTGGTTATGCTTTGGGAAATTCTTTGCCAGACGGCTTTTGTCGCGCAGGTGTCTTCATTCTTGCATTTTTTGCCTCTCTGGCATTCTACTATGCTCATATCTCCTTCCAGGGCGGTCAGCACCTGGTTTACCGTAATACAGTTTGGAGGGGCCGATAAAATGTATCCGCCTGAGGCGCCTCGGACGGTTTGCACAATGCCGGCCTTTTTCAGCAGGGCTAAAAGCTGCTCCAGGTATTTTTCGGCAAGCTCCTGGGATTGGGCTATGTCCTTTAATGGAATTGGATTCTCGCCGTATGCCCGTGCCAGCTCGAAAGCCGCTCTGAGACCATAAGTACCTTTTGTGGTCAGCTTCAAAGCTCAACTTCTCCTTTGAATTTAATCTCTAGTATTTTACTAGGCTTTAATTGTAGCACTACCTTTTCTTATTGTCAACAAAAAACCGGGCAATTATTTATAATTTTATTATGAATAAAACGGCGGATATAAACTTAAAAGCAGGAAAATAGTTTATCTTTTAAAATGAAATTCAGGGCGGCCGTCCTTAAGCAAAAAGGGGAGTGGGAATGAGCAAGTCCTGTAAAGCTGATGCTTTATAAGAAAGTCTTTTGAAAAGCCAGTAAAGCAACTGATAAACGGCTGTAATGCCTTCTTGAATTTGTGAATCAAAATCTGATGCTTGCTGCGAAAAGGTATGGACAATACAATGTATGCATTATATAATAAATCAAAAGTTGTTAATATGAAATATGCATCAAAGAGCGACAATCGGAACTTATATATTATGCTAAAATACTTTAGTGAGGTGTAGATAATGCTTTTGTTATTTATAGTTATTTTCTTAGTTTTAATATGCTATTTTTTATTTAATTTATATTATAAGAAAACATCCTATTATCAGATTTCTCATAAACCGTATTTGCAAATCAGGACTGATATTGGCAGTTTTGGCGAGTACTATATCTACAAAAATTTGAGAAGCTTCGAAAAGAACGGCGCTAAGTTTTTGTTTAACTGCTATCTTCCTCGCGAGAATGGAACGACTACTGAAATAGACGTACTGTTACTGCATCATAGTGGTATTTATGTGTTTGAAAGTAAGAATTACAGTGGATGGATATTCGGAAGCTAAAGGTCAAAAACTTGGACGCAGATGTTACCGCAGGGTAAGGGGAGAAAGGCGCGAAAAGAGCATTTTTTAAATCCGATCTTTCAAAATGAATTACATATAAAATGTTTAAAAAATTATATCAAAAAGGATGTACCAATGTATTCTATCATTGCATTTTCCGAACGTTGCAATTTCAAAAATTTGAAGCTTAGCAGTGCAAATTATAATGTTATACATAGGTTTGAAGCAATAAATATTATCAATAAAAATGTAAAACAATTTGCCAATTCATTGAGTGATGACGAAATAGCGGAAATTTACAATTTACTTTATCCTTGCACACAAGTCAGCGAATTGGTCAAGCAACAGCACATTGATGATATCAATAATAGCCTTAATAATCATGTTATAAAAGAAAACGGAATTATTAGCGGAAAAAAAGCTAATAATATACCTATTTGCGCTCAAGCCGAAGTTAATAAGAATATAGATATTGAAATTACATATGGAGAAAAGTCCGAAGAAGCAGATGAAAATAATAAACATATTTGCCCTAAATGCGGTGCAACACTCATCGTGCGAGAAGTCAAACGCGGTAAAAATAAAGGTAATTCATTTTATGGCTGTTCCAACTTTCCCCAGTGTAGATATATTCAAAATTTGAACAATTAATATAAGGCAAGAACATGGGACTGTTGCGAAAGGGCAACATCCAAGTTGAGACAGTCTCATGCTTATATTACTTGTTTATAAGATGTTAGCAAAAAGGAGAGCCTTTTTATGCTCTCCTTTTTATTTAAGGCCTGCGCGCGGCTTAACAGCCGGGCGGAAGCGCCGTTCATTGATTTTTAAAGCGGAAAATTATTCGTTTTTAAGCCTTTCAGCCTGAATTTTAGCCAGCTTGCCGGCAATTTTTTCTTCATCCTTTTTGAATACGCAGTCGAAATGCCTGGGCAGGAAAGGCGCGTTCCAGGCCACGCCGGTCATCATGGAATTATTGCCTATGAGCTCCAGAAGCTGAATATCGCTGCCTTCGCCGTTGAATCCCTTAACAATCTGTTCCACTACCGGAGCGGCTTTTTCTATTGCCTCTTCATACATCTGAATGACGTCCGCCTCGGATGATTTGCGGTTATCCCAGGGAAGCGTCCAGGCAGTATGCTGCTCGTTTAAATAATCAATGGAAGGATCCATTTTGCCGTACCGCGTTGAAGAATAGGTGCCCTTATAAACTTCCTTATTAAATAATTCATATACCGGAACGGATATGCTCATAAATCCGGGCTTTATGCGCTTTTTAGACATGCGGTTCATGTCTTGGGCGGCTTTTATGACTTGTTCTCTGGATACTTCGCGTCCTAATATGCGCTTAAGATGCAGCGGATACATACGGGTTATTTCCAGCAGCTCTTTATATTCCACCCAGAAAATTTTATCTATTTCCATCTCCTGCGGAGTTTTATTTTTATAATGCTTAAGAATCAGCTCATCCATAGCCGTAACGAATTTGTTGCGGTAAACGGTGAAACGTTCGGTTAAATCGGCGTTGGGAGTGGCAAATCCTACGCGGTAGGAGATATAGGGATTAAGAGCGCAGTCCACCATATAATGAACGTAATAGCCCAGAAAATAAGGCTTTAGGATTGCGGCGTCTTCGGGAGCCTGGGCTTTTATGTAGCGGTAAATGGTGGAAAACCATTCGCCTATGGTGCGCTCGTGCAGCATCATATAAAGCCTGTTTATGCCGTCGTCCGTTTTAAAAGGCGCGCCGTAATATTTGAAAAAGTCGGGGCCCTGAAGCCCGAAATCAAATATGCGCCTGTCTTTATTGATTATTTCAAGGGTGTCCTTATCGGTTATTTTCTCCAAAACTTTCTCGCCTGATATGTAGTGAGTAAAAATTCCTGGCATAATCTTTTCCCGCCTTTAACGTAATATAACACAATAATTATACTATAAATAACATGATTTGAACAGTAGGTTTATTAAAAAATTCTGCACAAAAATATTATGCAAGTTGACAGCAGTATCTTTTCATAAAGGAGCGCTGCTGCTGCCAATAGCAGATTTCAAGAAGCTGTCCGCCGTTTTTTTCAATTATCCGGGCGCTGGCCTGATTTTCTATATTGCAGGTAATTATAACTTCCCTATAGCCCCATTGCCGCGCTTTTTCCAGCAGAAGCCGGCACATCTGCGTTCCAAATCCCATGCCGCGGTAATCGGGCACTGTGCCGTAGCCCAGATAGCCTTCATATCGGGTGAGACTCTCGGAAGGGTAATGCCTTACGTCTCCCTGGGCGTATATAACGCCCTGAGCGTCGCACATAAAATATCTGGTATAGGGAACGCTGCCGCGCGGCAGCCTTTTTCCGCTTTCATGCGCGCGGCACATGCGCAGAAACGCCTCGTAATCGTTTGGAGAAGTCATCCCCAGAAAGGGAGTCCCGTTTTTCATATATGAGTTTACCATGGCTGCAAACGCCTCCTGGCTTATTTCATCGGCAGTTTTGAGAATCAAATCAGTCATAGCCCCGGCCTCCATAAAATTTTAATAATTATATTTTACCGGCGGGCAAAAGTCAATATATTATTATAAAGGGAGGTTTGCGCAAAATGTTTTTTGTGATAAAATAACTTAAAAAGCGTTTTGTTTTTAAAACTTTAGACAATACAATCAGATAACAATGCGTTTTGCGGAAAAGGCGCGTCTGTTTTGCCGCGCGGATTAAAAAATTATCACGGCCTGTTTTTATCCCTGTCTTAACGGACTTTTTGCGCAAAGAGTTTTGTCTGCGGTAGAATATTTAAAGGGGGCGTTTAATGGAACAGACTAATCGTCTGGGCACGGAAGGCGTGGGCAGGCTGCTGTTGAAGCTTTCCATTCCGGCCGTCACGGCTCAGCTTGTCAATATGCTGTATAATATAGTGGACCGCATATACATAGGCAATATGGAGGGAATAGGGGACGCGGCGCTTACGGGCGTGGGCGTCACTTTTCCGGTGCTTATGTTTATTTCTGCTTTTGCTGCGCTCATAGGCATGGGCGGCGCGCCCAGGGCTTCGGTTAAGCTGGGGGAGGGGAATAACGCTGAAGCCGAGCGGATTATGGGAAGCTGCCTGGCCGCTTTAATGGCCCTGGCCGTTATTTTGACGGCTTGTTTTCTTGCGCTGGGGGAGCCCTTGCTTTATCTTTTCGGCGCAAGCGGGGATACGATAGATTATGCGCTCAAATATATGAATATTTATGTCTGCGGCAATATATTTGTGCTGATCGCTATGGGCATGAATCCGTTTATTTCGGCTCAGGGCTTTGCGCGGATGGGCATGCTTACGGTGCTTATAGGCGCGGCTGTGAATATAGTGCTGGATCCGATTTTTATCTATCTTTTTAATTGGGGCGTGTCGGGCGCAGCCGCGGCTACGGTTATATCCCAGGCGGTTTCAGCTCTCTGGGCTCTGATTTTTTTAAGCGGAAAGAAAACGACGCTGAGATTGAAAAAACGCGCTGTTAGAATTGATTTTAAGGTGCTTTGGCCGGTTTTGGCGCTGGGCGTTTCTCCCTTTGTTATGAACGCCACTGAAAGCCTGATCAGCATATGCTTTAACTCCTCCCTGCAAAAATACGGCGGGGACGACGCGGTTGGAGCCATGACTATTTTAGTAAGCATTATGCAGCTGTTATCCCTGCCTCTTTCAGGATTGGTTCAGGGAGCCCAGCCCATAACAAGTTATAATTACGGCTGCGGAAAAATGGACAGAGTTAAAAAGTCCTTTTATCTGCTCTTTATTGCAAGCATGGTGTATTCTCTGGCTTTCTGGCTGCTTAATATGCTGTTTCCGCAGCTTCTTGTCGGGCTGTTCTGCAGGGACGGGAGCCTCAAGAGCCTTGCCTCGAGCGCGTCCAGAGTCTATCTGGCGGCCGGATTTGTTATGGGCGCCCAGAGGGCATGTCAGCAGACGTTTCTGTCTCTTGAACAGGCGGGCTGTTCGCTTTTTTTAGCTATACTCCGAAAAATAATATTGCTTATTCCGTTTATTTATATCCTGCCCGCCGTGTTTACTGAAAATAAGGTGTTCGCGGTATTCGCGGCCGAGCCGGTGGCGGATGTGCTGGCGGTAAGCTGTACGGTGGCATATTTCTTCGCCACTTTTAACAAGCGGCTTAAAAAGAGGGAAGAATTGCTTAAAAGCGGCGGCGCTGGCGGTTAATAAGGCCCATTTTCCACGCAGGCGGTATGAGTTATGAAAAAAGGCCGGCTCTTTAGGCAGCGTCCCATAAGGAAGTAAAAAGATTCGGTATCGGAACCGGTGTGATTTAACATGCCGGTTCCGATTCGTTTAGGGACTCCCTTCCAATCTTCAAAGGGATGCGGATTTGACCCACATAGGTGAAGTACAAATCGATCTGTACATGCTTCCTCCCGTTCTCCCTTACCGGGCTGTGCACTACAATTTTGCTCACAAGTTCATTGAGAATGGCGGCGTCGAGTTGTGGAATATCCAGGTACTTGTCCACCAGCTTCAGGAACTCGTTCACATCCGAAACCTGCCCGGCCTGTGTTTCAATTTCCTGTTCCAATACGGCGACAAGCTGTTCCATCTCTATCTGTTCCTTCTCGTATTGCTGGGATAATTTTAAGTATCGGCTGTCGGACAACTTGCCCAGCACGTTGTCTTCATAGATGTGCTGGATAATCTTATCCAAATCCTCCATCCGTTTTTTCGCCCCAGAGAGAGCTTTCTGTCTTTCCGTCAGTTCTGCCTTCCGGCTTTCCTCGTCCTGCGCCAGCATTTCCAGCTTAAAGTCCTTTCGGAACATGCGGACGTAAATCAATGTCCGCTGAATGGTTTCCAGCACAATCCGGTACAGCACCTTCTCCCGGATATAATGGATCTTGCAGGATCCGGTGTTGCTCTTGTAGTTGGAGCAGAC
>QALW01000018.1 GCA_003150515.1 Selenomonadales bacterium
TGCTTAGAATTGAGAAGGGGCGGGCGGGTGGGGGTATGGGCGGGCGTTTGCGGCCGGGAACCGGCCGCCGGCCGGGCCGAACGGCCCGGCCGGGCAGGCTTTAAGCCTGCCAAACGCCCGCCCCGCAGGCCGTCCCGGCATTTATGCCGGGACGGCCTGCCAACGCTCCTGCTCTGTTCAAAGGGCTGCCTGGCCGCTCCGTCCGAACGCTCAGCGCAGATAATAGATAAATTCGCCCCAGTCTATTATGGAACCAACCACTACAAAGGTTAAAATCATGACTATTATAACCAGGGCCACGCTGACTATAACCCCGATTAACGCGCCCTTTCCGGCCGATTTGGCCTTTCCCGGCTCAGTATCCTTCCAAACCAGATAAAGTATAAGCCCTATAAGGGGAAAGAAAAAACAAAGTACGGCTATTCCTAAGCTGGGCTGGTTCTTATCCACAACCGGCGCCGCCGGCTGAACGGCCGCCCCGCAGCTCGGGCATACGGCGGCGTTATCCGCTATGGGCATTCCGCAGTTTCTGCAATACATTTAATATACCTCCCATCAATTATGCCGCGTTCGGGTCTCCCTCTATAAGAAACGTCCGGACGCTTTACATTATTATATTATAATCCGCCCGGGAAAACAAGTGCGGCGGGAAAAATTTTTCCCGCCGCCCATACGATTTTTATTAATCCAGCTTGACCAGCCTGTATTGATATTCCGACGCGGGCTCGCCGCAATGCTCCACATTGAATATAATTTCATATCTATCCCGCTCCGCGTCGTAGGCGCACTGCCAGAAATCATTGCCGTATACCGACTGATCTATCCTCTTCCAGCCCTGCGGAGTAAGCTGCTCCAGGGCGTAGCCGCGGTAGGAAGTCAGGCCCGTGAACACTATGGGCACATAGCTGAAGCCGCCCTCTATGATTATATTGGCCGACTGCTCCCTGGACACTTCAACCGTTATCGGATAGCTGCGCGTTAGGGTTCCCAAAAGCGTCCGGCAGCGGTATTTTCCCGCCAGAGAGACGCGGTGAGCCAGCCTGAAAGTGTTGAATTCATTTTCCGGCACGGCCCTTAAAACTTTGCTGGGCCCGTAATAATATTCCTTTTGGACGGGGAAATTGATATATTCAACCGTTCCGCTTATTGCGCTGCCCGCCTTAATAACGCTGCCCGCTTCTTCCCCTACAGTCAGCTCGGCGGCTATGCAGGGAACGCCGTAATCATGAGTTACTCTCAGATTGACCGCCGGCTTTTCGCACAGCACTCCGTTTATAACGGCGCGGTAATCCAATAGATTTATAAATCTGTTGGCTACGGGGCCCTCCTTGCAGAAATTGGTCTTTTGGGGCTCCGCCTTAAAGAAGCCTACGAACAGCCCCCGGCCGGGAACGGGTATGCGCTGCATGCGGCTGCCCGTCAGGGCGTATTCGTCCCGCTCGGACAGGGGCAGTTCAAATTCCCCTTCAAAAGTCTGCCCGTTCAGCTCAAAGGAAATGGGGCCGCAGTCGTTGCCTATGCTCATGGTGCGGTATTGGTTGTCGTTATAGCCGTCCGCGCCCAATTGATAGAGAGCCAGCCTCGTAAAGGACGTATCCTTTAAAAAGGTGTATTTAAAGGAATGCATTGCGCGGGAACAGTCGTCCGTCCGGGGCAGAAACGCGCATAGCTCAAGCTGTATGCTCTCATCCGCCGTAACGGCCGTATAAACCACCTCGCATAAATTGGGCCCCTGCTTCTTAAAGCAGGAACGCACTCTCTTTAAGGGAACGCGCGCGCCCTCCTTTTCATAGATGAGGAAATTGCCTCCCCCGTTGCATCCCGTCCAGTTATAGCGCGGCTTTTCGGGCGAATTTAATTTATACACAAGCAGCGGGCGGATATCGTCTATAAAGGCGCGGCCGTGCGCAGTTTCAGGATCATAGCAGAAGGATTCCCCAAAAGAGCCTATGGCGCTGGATTCCCATTGCTGATAATTGCCTCCCCAGCCCGCCAGGCAAAGCTGCGCATGGCTGGCGGCAAAAGCGCCGCCCCATTGAGCAAAAGTGCAGTTGTAAAGATATCTTTTCTCCGAGAGCGCGGCCAGCGGAAAGAGCGCGTAGGCATGCAGCCAGGGCCCCTCCCAAAAGCGCTTGGGATGATTAAGGGGCGCGTAAAAATAGCCCGCCTCCTGATTGCTGTTCAATTTATGCCAGTTTTTGGAGAGCTGAACGGCTATGCCGTTGGGCTCGCCCTCCTCGTCCCTGATAAAGGGGCAGAGGCCGCTTATAGGAAAATTCTCCTTTTCCTTTATAAAGCAGACGGGCAGAAGGAGCTCCTTTGCCCAATTATTGCGCAGGCTTAATTTGACCTGCTCGTATCTTCTGCGCGCCTCCTCCTGATTAAACTGCTCCTGCCCGGGAGGAGTCAGCCCCGAAACGTCTACCGTAAAATAGCCCCGCTCGTCATAGGCAACATCCAGCTCCCGGCCGGTATATTGATCCGCGGCGCTGATTTGAACCTCTCTTTGCGCCTCCAGCGCCTGAGCGCTTTGAGCGGAGGGCGCGTAAAGTATGCTGAAGCCATTGAAAGTGCCCGGCTTCAGAAGGACGGGAGCCTCAAATATTACTCTGCCCTTTTCCACAGAAAGACTGGCCGAAGTTATAAAGAAATACTGCTGCCCATGCGCGCTTATAACGGCCGTCCGGCCCGAGCGGCTCAAAATGGAGCATCCGTCCAATTTCAGGCTGAAGCGCACGCTTACGCTTTGCCCGGTCTGCTCAACTGCCTGCTCGTCGGGAACGTAAAGCCAGAGGCTTATGGCCAGATGGCGGGGAAATGCCGCCAGTTCCAGCCTGCCTTTTAGGACTGAATCCCTGAAGCGGTAGTACATAACGTCCATGCGCTGGACGTTTAAGCCTGATTCGAGTATTCTGGAGACGGCCAGGGCGTCCTGATCTATATAATCCAGCCCCTCCGCAGGCTGATAGCGGCCGTCTGAAAATATGCAGAACTCGCTTGAGCATTCAGGCAGAGCCAGGACGCGGGAATCGTCCGCCTGCATAAGTGCGTCCGCGCCGGGAGGCTCAAAAATGGCTCCCAGCCTGTTTATAACTCCATCCGAGCTCATCAGGGAGCAGCCGTAGGAGCCCGTTTGGAACAGCATCTGCTTATCCCCTTTATTAAAGCCGTCTTTCCACCACATATATGTATAATCGCTGAATAATCTGTTCATAAGCCGCCTCCGAAAAAGCAATATAATATACATAAGATGATATAACAAAACGCATTAAAAGGGAACGCACGAAAATAACTAATGTTAGAATATAATTAACCTTTTTAATTAAAATACGGGAGGCGCCAGGCGAAATGAAGCCCAACTCATAAATGACTGGAAAAATATCCGTTTATAATGTATAATAATAAAAAATAAATCCCGGGCGCGCCAAACAGGCGTTCCTGGGAGAAATAACGGAGCTTGGCATATGTTGATTTCCATTATAGTGCCCTGCTATAACGAGCAGGAGGCGCTGCCCTATTTTTATAAGGCCATATGCGCCGAGGCCGAAAGGCTCAGGCCAAGAGAAATAGAGCTTATATTTGTGGACGACGGTTCCATGGACCAGACTGCCGGGCTGCTGAGAGAATTGGCGGCAAAGGACAGCAGAATAAGAGCGCTTATATTTTCCCGCAATTTCGGCAAGGAGGCGGCCATGTTCGCGGGGCTGGAGCACGCGCGGGGAGATTATATCGGAATAATGGACGCGGATTTGCAGGATCCGCCTGAATTATTGGAGCAAATGGCCCGGATTCTTGACGGCGGGGAATACGACTGCGCCGCGACGCGCAGAGTGACGCGCAAGGGCGAGCCGCCCGTTCGCTCTTTTTTCGCGCGCTGCTTTTACCGATTGATGAGGAAAATTTCCAAGGTGGAAATAGTAGACGGGGCGCGGGATTTCAGGCTTATGAACCGTAAAATGACGGACGCGATTCTGGAATTAAGAGAATACAACAGATTTTCCAAGGGAATTTTCGGATGGGTGGGCTTTAAGACCAAATGGCTGGAATACGAAAACACCAAGAGAGTGGCGGGAGAGACTAAATGGTCTTTCTGGAAGCTTTTTAAATATTCCTTTGACGGCATAGCGGCATTTTCCACCGTTCCCCTGGCCTTTGCCTCTCTTTTGGGAATATTGCTCTGCGCCGCTTCCTTTTTGGGCATAATATTTATAATTATACGCCAGCTTATTTTTCACAATTCGGCTTTCGGATGGGCGAGCATGGTATGCATAATTCTGCTGGTCAGCGGATTGCAGCTTTTATGTATAGGAATACTCAGCCAATATCTGGCCAAAACCTATCTTGAGGTTAAGCACAGGCCCATATATATCCTCAAGGAGGACAGTTTCAAAAGCCGGAGCGGAGAGCGATTTATAAACCCGAGCGCGGAACGCTTTGAAACTTCCAGCGCAGAACGTTTTGCAAACCCAGGCGCAGAGCGCTTTGAAAACCCGGACGCGGAGCGTTTTGAAAACCCGGACGCAGAGCGCGGAGAAGAATAAAGAGAGCCTTTATCCGGCGCGATTTTAATTGCCCGGAGGGCTGAAAAAAGAGGGGGCGCCCCGCCCTTTTAAGGAGGGCGCGCCAAATTAAGGGCGTCTAAAGGCTTTTAACGCGTTATACATTTACAAACGGGATTCCCCCGGGCTTTGAATTGCGCGCCCGGCGCCCGCCCTTTTTGGGGCGGGCGCAATATATAACGCCCGCGGCCGCCCGGGCTGAAAGCCCGGGCGGCCTCCCGCGCCCCCGGCTTTTCCCCGCGCCTTGAGGGATTCAATCCCGCCTTAGAACATCCAACTGCGCCCGGCTTTATTCGGCCCAGCTTTGATTCTGGCGGCGTATCATTAATTTCCAGCTATGTTCCCAATATTTACAGGAGGAAAATATGCATTCAAGAGGCTTAAACAAAACTCTGCGGCTTATATTGCTGGGCCTGCTTTCCTTTTTTATTCCATTTCTAATAATGACTTTAATTTATTATTCCTGCGGCATGGCGCCCTGGGGAGATAAATCAGTCCTTATTATGGATATGTCCGACCAATACGTCGCCTTTTTTTCCGAGCTGCGCAGCATAGCGGAGGGAGAGAGCAGCATATTCTTCTCCTGGCATAAATCCTTCGGCTGCAATTTTACGGGAGTATACGCCTATTATCTGGCCAGCCCGTTTTCTTTTATTACTCTGCTTTTTCCCCAGGACGAGCTGCCTACAGCGCTTATGTGGCTTACCTGCATAAAGGTGGGCCTGGCGGGCTTATCCTTTGCGGTTTTTCTTAAAACGGCCATTGGCAAACGGGACTGGGCCATACTGCTTTTTTCCTGCTGTTACGCGCTTATGTCCTATTCGGTTGTTTATTCCCTGAGCATAATGTGGCTGGACGGCTTAATTTTCCTGCCCATAATTATGCTGGGCACAGAGCGGCTGATAAATAAAAATTTAGATAAATCCAAAGCGCCCGGGAAGGGCTCTCCAGGCGCGGGGGCGAGCGTTTTAGTCGCGGGGGGGAGCGTTCAAAACGCCGAGGCGAGCTCTCAAAGCGCCGAGGCGAACGTTTTAGTCGCGAGGGAGAGCGTTTCAAGCGTTCCCGTTTCAGCCGCGGAAAAGACTGAATCGCCCGAACAGGGCGCGCCCGGCCGCCTGGGAGCGCGCCTGAAAGGCTTTATTCTCAGCTTTCCCTGGCTGCTGAGCGTTTCTCTGGCCGTTATGTTTATAGCCAATTATTATATAGCGTATATGGTTGGGATTTTTACGGCCATATATTTTATGTTCAGATTTTTTTCACAAAAGCGGCCCGGAGAATTTTTCAGATATTTCTGGCGCTTCTGCGCGGGCGCGGCGCTGGCGGCGGGCCTGGCCGCATGGCTGCTGCTTCCTGCCGCCGCCGATTTGGTTTCGGGGCGCCTTGCCGATCAGAATCCCTCTCCCAATTCGGGGACGTATTTCGGAATTATTGAGCTGCTGAAAAAATTTTTCCCTCAAAGATACGACAGCATAACCGACAACGGGCTGCCCTCAATATACTGCGGAATATTTTCTCTGCTGGGAGCGGGCGTGTTTTTCCTGGCTAAAAAAATCTCCTTAAAGGAAAAAATCCTTGCTTTGGGCGTAATAGGATTTATGCTGGCGAGCTTTATATTCAAAGGGCTGAATTATATCTGGCACGGCTTCAGCTATCCAAACTGGTTCCCTTTCAGAAACGCATTTTTGCTGCCGGCGTTCTTAATATATATCGCCTACAGGGGAATATGCGCCCTGCCCGCGCCCTCGTTTTTATGCGCCGGCCGCCCGTTAAACAAGCCCGCGCCCGTTAAAAGCGCGCGGGCTGAAGCGCGGATAATATTCCTGCGCGCCGGAGCGGGAGCGCTCGCGGGAATAATTATTGCCGTTCAGGCATGCGGGCTTTATCTTAACGGCAAAGCCATGATTCAGGGGCTGGACAAGCAGTTCGGATATAAAAGCCTGGCCTCTTACGAGCAGTTTAACGAGCAGCTCGGGCCGCTGGTGGAGCTGGCTAAAGAAGAAGAGGGTTTTTTCAGGATAGAAAAGACCTTTGAGCGCAGCAAGAACGACGCTATGACTTTAGGCTATAACGGCATAACCCATTATTCTTCGGCGTACAACGGAAAGATAAACAGCTTTACCCGCAGTCTGGGCTTTGCGCAGATGCATTTTTGGAACGCCTATTATGGTTCCACCCCCATAACGGACAGCCTGTTTTCAGTCAGATTTATAATGTCCAAGCGGGAAATGCCTGAAATATACAGTCAGACAGCGCAAAGCGGAGAGGCCGTTTTATATGAAAATCCCTTTGCGCTGTCCGTGGGCTTTATGGCCCAGCGGGCCGAGAGCCGGGGCACAGGCTTTGAGGCGCAGAGCTCCATGCTGGCCTCTCTTTCGGGGCTGGAGGAGGAATATTTCACGCCGTGCAGCATTTCGGGCGCTCAGGGGGAATATACGATTACTCCCCAGGCAAGCGGGCCCTGCTATATGCTTATTGAAAACGCGCCTTATATCGGAGGGCAAATATATCTTGACGGGCAGTATAAGGGAGATTATTTTACCAGCGAAACCTGCTGCATATTATATCTGGGAGAGCTGGAGGCGGGGCAGAGCAGCATTCTGAGCGTTCGGGCCTCCTCTAAGGATTACGCGCAGCCGCAGGTATGCACTTTAAATACGCAATCTCTTTTAAAGGCGCTGGAAATTCTGGCGCAGGGGGGCCTGGAAATTGAAGCTTACGGAGCGAATTATATAAAAGGCAGCGTTGACGCGCAGCAGGACGGAATGTTTTTCAGCAGCATACCCTATGACAAAGGCTTCAGCGTGCTCATAGACGGAAAACGGGCTGAGAGCTTTGCGGGCTTTGACACCTTCTTATGCTTTGAGGTGCCTGAAGGCAGGCATGAAATTGAATTGATTTACACCGCGCCCGGACAGACGGCCGGAGGAATAATCTGCCTGGTTAGTCTGGCTTTTTGCCTGGGAGGGGCGGGAATTTATATTTTCATTATAAAGAAAAAGAAAAACTGATTTTAAATATTAATTGACGGCTTTGCCCCTGAAAAAGCCTGGGAAAAAGCCGAATAAAAAAAGGGGGCGGCCCGGCCTGAAAGGCCGGGCCGCGGCGCCATGCGCGGGTGGGGAAAGCAAAGCTTTCCCCACCCGCGCATGGCGCCGGCTTTTTTGCGCCCCTGCGGGGGGGCGGCGCATCCCAGCCTCCAGCCTTGCTGGAGGCTGGGCTGACAGGGCAGGGCTGCGTGAGAGCAAGCAAAGCTTGCTCTGGCCGGGCCTGACGGCCCGGCCAGGCGGCCTTCGGCCGCCTCACGCAGCCCTGCCCTGCTCCCCCACGCACGCCCAAAATGGGCGTGCGTGGGGGGAGAGCCGCCGCCCGCGCGTTTTTTATTTTTACACTAAAACCTTTTTCCCTCCGTCAGACACCCATTATCCCCGGCCGCATATTATATAATAAAGAAATTAAAAAGGAGGGTTAAACAGAATGATTAACAACCTAGTCCAAGAGCAGAACGGAGATTCCTTTTTGGTCTTTCTCATTTTGCTTATGCTGCTTCTGAATAATGGCGACTGCTTTTGCGGGGATAACATATTCTTCTTTATTTTGCTGACCGTTATAATATTCTGCGGATGTTCCGGTCAAAATAACTGCAGCTGCTCCGGCTGAATTACTTAACCTGCTGAACGCTCCCCTGGCCGCAGGCTGCGCCTGCGGCCAGGGCCGGCGGGGCATAAGAGGGGGAGGGCGCGTTTGGCAAGCGAAGCTTGCCCAGGCCGAGCCAAAGGCTCGGCCCGGCGGCCGTTCCGGCCGCAAACGCGCCCTCCCCCTCTTATGCCCCGCGCTTTTACATCCCCCCTTTTTTTAATAAAAAAAGGGGGGATGTAAAATTTTAAAAATACACCCTTCCCTCTTTAACTCTTATAATCCGCGCTGGCAGCTTCTTAAGGCTCTCAGAAAGCTCGGCCGCCGTTATAAGCGCCTGAATTCCTTCCAGCCGGCCTAACAGCCGCTCCTGCCTGGCCGCGTCCAGCTCGCTGAGCACATCGTCCAAAAGCAAAACAGGATATTCTCCCATCTCCTCCTTTATAAGCTCCAGCTGCGCCAATTTCAGCGCCAAAGCCGCCGTGCGCTGCTGACCTTGAGAACCAAACCATCTTAAATCCCTGTCCCCCAGCTTAAACGCTATATCATCCTTATGCGGGCCGAAACCCGTCGCTTTATTCTTTATATCCCTCTCTGCGTTCTGCCTAAGCGTACTCAGCAGCTTTTCCTTTAATTCTTCCTCTTCCCCCATTACCGAAGGCTCATAAATGGCCTTAAGCGATTCCCGTCCCCCGCTTAATTCGTAGTGAAAGCGTTCGCAAAGCGGGCTCAGCTTACTGACAAACCGCCTTCTCTCAGCCATAATGGGCTGAGCGGCCTCTGAAAGCTTTTCATCCCATATGAATAAAGTGTCCTCGCCTCCTTTAGCCGGCATCAGCTTAAGGAGATGGTTGCGCTGCTCTAATACATGATTATAGGTATTCAGCGCATAAAAATAGCTCTTTTTCATCTGGCATCTGTCCAAATCCATAAAACGGCGGCGCTGAGAAGGCCCGGCCTTTATTATGTCCAAATCCTCAGGTGAAAACATAACGCTCTTTATCTGACCTATCATATCTCCTATGCGGCTTATGGGCAAACCGTTAAGCAGCACCCTCTTCTTTTCACTTCTGGAAAGCACTACGTCCACAGTATGCTCGCCGTCCTGCTGCACACTCTCCGCTTTTACCCGGGCAAAAGGCTCGTTTATGCGTATCATATCCCTGTCCCGCGCCGTACGGTGGCTTTTTCCCGTGCTTAAAAGAGCGGCCGCTTCAAGCAAATTAGTTTTTCCCTGCGCGTTTTCGCCCATAAAAATATAAATTTCATTTTCAAGAGGCAGCTCCAGATATTCGTAATTGCGAAAATTTCTGAGTTGAAGCTTGGAAATATACATATTCCATCCTTACCGGCCGCAGCCGAAAAATATATGGCGCTATTATTGTATTAATTAGCCGGCGCTTTGTCAAACAGCCGGGCAGAAAAAAATTAAGCCTGAAAGGGGGGCGGCACGGCCATCCCGCGCCCTTAAGGATTAAGGGCGCGGGATGAGCGCGGCAGACGCGGGGGAGCGGCTCTTGAGCAAGCTTCGCTTGCTCAGCCGGGCCTAAAGGCCCGGCTGGCGGCCGTGCCGGCCGCCAAGAGCCGCCCCCGCGCCTGCCGCCCGGGCCCAGCCTCCGGCTGAAAGCCGGAGGCTGGGCCGCCGTGCCGCCCCCCCTTTCAGGCTTAATTTTTTCACGGCTAAATAAATTCATATTTGTCTATTTAACCCATTGAAAGTCCTTTGTTTTCAAGGCATATCGCCTATTCAATGTTCAAACCCTATGTATTTTCCCTTGTTTTTGCCCTTATGAGCAGAAGAAAGGAAAACTTTACCTGAATACAAAATGCTTTTTCGGCAGGGAATGAGCTTTTGGCGCTTGAGAGCGAAATACACCCCTCGCACAAACCTGCGGTTTGTACTCAGAATATCCGATATTTGAATCAAAAATTAAATTGCTTTTTTATCATCTGCGCAACTATCTCTGGTGCAAGGTTAGTATTGTCTATTTTCATATAGTTATCAAATGGGAGTTCTCCATCCATACTTTCCAAGCGGTATTGCGTGTCATCGCTGATAAGTCTCTGATTTGATAGCTCAACATTCCTTTTTGACGCTTTTTGTAAAAGGCGGTTTTCCGTTACGTTTCTTTCCAAGCGCACTTTGCGGGATGCAACAAGCTCTACGTAGTAGAATTCCGTATCGTACGGTTCAAAAATCTTTTTTACCTGTTCAACATAATCCCAATCTGTCTGCTGATCAAACGCCCACATATAAGTGAAAATCATTCCGTAGTTATCAGTTTTTGCAAACTCCTCAAATATGACTTGACGAAGTTTGTTTATAGCTGCTCCGTTATACTGTCCGAAGATTTCAATTACCGGTTCAATGGTCATATGATTGTGGAACAACCGTAAACCGGTTATTTTCATCAACTCCTGTCCGACTGTCATTTTGCCAACAGCAGCATTGCCAATCATAAATAATAATTTCATATTTTTCTCATCCTGTTCTTTCTATCGTTCTTCCCTTGCAGTTGCCCTTATAAGCAGTCAGGGAAAGAGTAAACATGTGTGAAACTATATAAATGGATAAGGCAAACGCATTGCGATCAATCCTTTGTTTTCAAGGCTTTCGGAAGATTTTATTGAAGTCCTATGACGTATAATAACCAATTATAAAATTAGGTTCTTCAAATTCTTAATTTATCTCTTCGCCTCGTAATACGCCTCTATTGCCCTGGCAAGCTGGTCGGGGCAGGAAGTGTTTCCCTGACACTTAATTCCCTTAAGCAGCGAACAGACTTCATGCGCGTTCTTATTTATGCATAATTTAGCCACTCCCTGCGTATTTCCGCGGCAGCCGCCCTCAAAGCTTACGCTCTTTATTATATTATCCCTGCCTATTTCCAGGCTTATCTTTTTGGAACATGTTCCGCTGGTCTTATATTCAAACATAATCCTTACCTCCGTTTTACTATAAATATATTCTCCTTTTTTTACATAAATCCTTTTTTATGCCCCGCCCTTCTGACACCCATTATTCCCTGCGGACATAATATAAATCAGGAGCGGCATAAGGGAGGGTTTAGATGGATGCTCTTTTAATACTGCATATGCAGGACGAAATAGGCCTGGTAAAAAACGGCGGCGGCGCCGTCTCTTTTTTCCGTCCCCTAGGGCCCGAAGCACAGGCGGGACTGCGTTCCGGCATAATCAAAGACAGCATTCTCTACGCTGTAGGCGCGTACAGCGGCATGCTCTATATTTTTTCTCTTCCTCAGCTTTCTCTGCATTGCTGCCGAAGCTGTATAGGAAGATATCCCTTTAAAATAGAATTGCAGCAGGAGCGCCTTTATATAGCCTGCGCCGACAGCGATACTGTACATATGCTCTCAAGCTGTAACGGAGAGCCCCTTTCCTCATATCATACCGGCGGTTATCTGAGCGCTATGGCCGTTTCTCCAAAATTCTGCCTGCTCTGCACATATAATACGCGCAAACTGTTTCTGCTCTCAGCCAGCCATCTCTATCCGGAACTGGAAATGAATATTCCGCTCCAGCCAAACTGCGCTCTTTACGACCAAAACAAAAACCTGTTTTATATCTGCGGCACGGCCGAAGACGGTATAAAAGGAATGCTGTGTATTCTGAGCGGAGAGGGCGAGCTGCTCAAAATATGCGAAACGGGAGACGTTCCCGTGGATATGGCCTTATATAGGGAACAGCTTTTAATTTCCTGCTCGGGCCAGGACGTTATAGCCCTGCACGCGCGGGGAGAGGGACGTACTCTTGGCTGGCTCAAAGGCCCCCTTATGCCCGACAGGCTGGCCGTATGTCCTCAAAACGGCCGTCTTTACGTCTCCAGTCAGCTTGAAAATATTATAAACGTTATAGATATAAACGGCCGCAGAACTCTTTATACCCTTAAAACAGAGCGGGAACCCTCGGCGCTGATAATGTATTCCCAAAAGGACTAAACTATTTCTGCACGCGCAGCCGTTCAAGCAAAGCGAGCATATCTTCAGGCATGGGCGCGTCAAATTCAAGAGCTCTCTTATTCAACGGATGAATAAGCTCAAGATGCGCCGAATGCAGTGCCGGACGCTCAATTCCGCCCGAAAATTCCCTGCCGTAAAGCCAGTCGCCGTAAAGCGGATGTCCTATATAAGCCATATGCGCCCGAATCTGGTGCGTCCGTCCGGTATGCAGCAACAATTCAAGCAATGTATAATCCTTGCTGTATTCCAGCGGCTCGAACTGAGTTCTGGAAGGCTGCCCGCCCAAAGCGACAATGCGTTTTATTCCCGTTTCAGGCGCAAGTATAGGCGCGTCAATAATTCCTCCCCGGCTGATTTTTCCCTCTGTAACAGCCAGATAACCCCTTTTAAAAGCGTTGGTATGCAGCTGGGAAGCTAAAACAGAATGAGCAAGAGCATGCTTGGCCATAACTATCAGGCCGCTCGTTCCGCAATCCAGCCTGTTTACAAACCTGCATACGACATTCTGCCCTTTAGCGGCATAATAGCCTGCCGTCAGGCTGGAGAGAGTGTCCCTTTCATGGCCGGGCGACGGATGTACGGGCATATTGGGAGGCTTATTCAATATTAATATATCCTCGTCCTCATATATGACGTCCAAATGGCCGTAAACAACCGGAATGTTTGAACGGGCTTCTTCTTCCTCCAGAATAAGAGTCAGAATTTCGCCCTTTTTTAAAACCCTGGAAACAAAAGCCGGCGCCTTATTTACATATATGCCGTTTCTGGCCTTCAGACTTTTAATTATACCTGAAGAAGCGTTAAGCTCTTCGCGCAGATATTCTTTAATTGTCCTGTCCTGCCAATCAGAGTCTATAAGCGCCGTATATTCCCGTTTCATCTTTTAGCTTTAACGGGAGTATAATAATCCATCTGCGCATATCCCATTATTTTCTGAGCTCCTAAAGAGGAGATAACGCTGCCCAGCTCTGCGCGCGAATTATCCCGTTCAAAGCCGTTCTGTTCTAAAAATAAGTTTATCTCGCGATTCATGCTTTCAACGTCCGTATGCTGGTCAATATCTGTCGCCGCCGCATAAAAGCCGCCGGGAAAATTTATAATTTCAAATTCGTCCGGAACAAGCATGCTTTCTTCATATATATAAAGCCAATTAAAGCCGTTCTGCTCATGCAGCAGAAAATTTTTCGGAAATAAAGAGGGCTTTTGCGAGGAAAACCATTTATAAAAGCGTTCGAATTTTTCTTCTCCAAACATTCCTATACCAGAAGAGACCATTTTGCATTCAGGCATTTCATATATTCTTATACCCTGCATTTTTATCTCCTTTCATAATATGATTGATTTAAAACCGTTCAAATAAATATAGCATTGCCTGAAAACTATGTCAACGGTATTATATGTTCGGCGGTTTTAACGCCCCTAGAACGCGCAAAGCGGGCGGGGTTATATTTATGGCCCCTGACCGGCCGCGCAGCGTGCGGCCGGACAGGGGCCCGGGCGCCGTTGATGGATTCTATGGTTATCATCTTTGCTTCGGGGCTTATATTATTTTCCAGACCCTTAAAACGTTCTTTACGGCGCCCTCCTTTAAAGGGCGGGGCGTCCCCGCTTGAATGCTTAAGCTGCTAGAAA
>QALW01000025.1 GCA_003150515.1 Selenomonadales bacterium
CGGGGGGCGGGCAGGGCAGGCAAGCCCCAAAGGGCTTGCCTGCCCAGGCGCCTCGCAAAGAGGCGCCTCAAGGACGCTTGCATATAAAAAACCTATGTGCTATAATGAAAAGACGGGCTAAGGACAGTTCGTAACCATCCTGTCCCAGGACGCGCCGGCCCTTTCCAGTTTTTAAACGTCCTGAAAATAAAACTAAGGAGAATTTAATATGAAAAATCAGCTTGCTTTTAAATTGGCGGTTTCAGGCGTCATAGGCGCATTATACGCCGGCCTGACTTACCTCTTTGCCTTTTCCAGCTTTACGGCCAATCAGCTCCGCGTAGCCGAAGCGCTTACTCTGATGCCCATGCTCATTCCCCAGGCCTCCTGCGGCCTGGCTGTGGGCTGCTTTTTATCCAATCTTATAAGCGGCTACGGAATAGCCGATTTAATAATAGGGCCTTTAGCCACTCTGCTTGCCGGCTTTCTAACCTCCCGCTGCAAGAATTATTTTTGGGGCGCGTTTTGGCCTGTAGTTATAAACGCCGTCGCTATAGGAAGCATGATCACTTTTCTCTCAGGCGCGTTTTCCTGGCCCTTGCTTATTGCAAATATGGGGCAGATAGCCCTGGGGCAGGTTACGGCCTGCTATGCCCTGGGGATACCCCTGGCCTATGCGCTCAAACGCAGCAAGGCCTTTTCCAAAAGGCTCTGCGTTTCGGCGGAAGCGCGTCCGAATAAATAATTTTCAAAATGCCGGCGGAACGCCGGCCGGAAAGGAATATAATGCGCAAACTGAGCAAAAACACAGCTCTGGGATATTTAACTCTGCTGGCCGTGGCCCTGCTGACGGCGGGGCGCGCCCTGATTTTTCTGCTGCCCCAGACTGATTTTTGGCAATTATTAAATACCCTTTCTCAGCTTACCATAACCCTCTCGGGGGGAATCTGGCTTTTCAGCCGCATATATGAGGAACTGCTCAATAAAAAACGCGCGGATATTTTCAGAACAATATCCGTTTTAACAGGCATATTGGGCTTTATTTTTTGCTTATCCGGGCTGGCGGCCGATTGGAGAGCCTTAAATCCCTGGGGGCTCGCAGCCCGCATCTCTTTTGCCGTCTTTGCCCTGAGCTGGGCTCTTTATACCGCCGCTCAGGCTTTTGGCCTTAAAGCCGGCCGCCTTCTTGCGCGCCTGAACGGCCTTATCTCTCTGCTCGCTCTTTTAACGCTGAGCTCAGTGCTGGCGGCGGATATTTTTTATGCCTCCGCCCAGCTCCCGTTTGAAGCTTTGTTTCTCTATATTCTATTGCTGGTCATTGATTTGCTGGGCATGTTCGCCCCCATTATATACTCTCTTTATGAAAGCATATCCCGTATGCGCTCATAATGGCTAAAGGCAGCGTTCAGCGCGCTTTTCCGCTCCTTTTTCAGCCCTCTTGGCGCAATTCATCCCAGTTTTCAATATGCTTTTTTAATATCAGATTTATATATTGAGAAAAAGAACGGCCGTCTTTCTCAGCCAGTTCTTTTATTATTTCTATTATATCCCCGTCCAGAGTGACGCTCATTTTTCTTTTAAGCGGTCGCATAAACACGCTCTCCTCCCCGCGCATATTTCTTCTGCCTTTTTAGATATTACTGAAAAGCAAATAAAATAAACCCCGTCTTTTTCTAATATAATTATATATAAATAATTTTATAATGTATACGTTTACGCGTATATAATGTGTGTATTTATAAATATTTTGATTTCAAAATATATCCGCTTAGGTATAATCTGCCGAAATGCCGCGCCCTTCTTTTCTCTTTTGCGCGCGCTTACATAAAAACCTTCAAAACAAAAATCCCAGCGCAATATGCTGGGATTTTGGCGCGAATGCCTATAAAATAAAAATCCGAGCGCCAGTTATCAACGCTCGGACTGGTCGGGGTGACAGGATTTGAACCTGCGACCTTTTAGTCCCGAACCAAACGCGCTACCAAACTGCGCTACACCCCGAAAATAATGGAGCCAATGAAGGGGCTCGAACCCTTGACCTGCAGTTTACGAAACTGCTGCTCTGCCAGCTGAGCTACATTGGCGTTAATTACCGTTATCTAACGGCGGGGGCGCAGATATATTTAAAGCGCGCCCATTTCTTAGCGAGAGATATTATATCAACAATCCCGCCGTTTGTCCAGCTAAATTTATATTTCATAGTATGCCGAAGAATACGGGCGGGTTCGCGCCCCGGGGCGGCGCTCTTCCGTTTTAAAAGCGGCGCTCTCTCCCATTTAAAAGCGCCGCCCCGCAAAAGCCCGGAATTTACGCGCTCCGCCTTCAATTTACGCCTTCTCTTCAAATCTGACGCTTTGAGCCCAGGATTTAAAAGCGTCAATATAAGATTGTCTGTCCTTTTCCCGGCATGCAAATTGAATCATCCAATAATCCTCTCCGTTTTTATAAACGGCAGCAAAATAACTGAAAGAATCCCCGTTATCCTGATTGGTGTAATCGTATTCAAAAAAGGTCAGGCCCCCTGAATGCTTTAGCTGCGCAGTATCCTCAAGCTCGTTGACCGAAATCACCATTTGACCGTATTCATCCAGGGAATAATCCTCCTCCAGCGTTTCGCGCAATACGAACACGGCCACATCCTTGGATTGATAGCAGGCGTTGAATCCATTAGCGGAGGTTTCCTTAAAATAATCGTTAAGAGTGATGCCCATCCCTTCATAATAAAACTCCTTAGGCTCGCCCGAAGCGCCCGGATTGGCGAGTATAAACCCCACAATTCCTCCCACCACCACGGCCGCCGCCAGCACAATCCATCCTATGCGCGTTCCTTTTCTGCGGTTAGCCGCAGCCTGGGAATCAGAATTGTCGTCAAAGCGGAACGCATTGCCCGCTCCCGGATTAAAGCGATTTCTTCCGCTTAAAAATACGTCCTCCTCTCCGGCCTGAATGGTATAAACCTCGCTGCAAAAATTCCTGCTTAATTTATCCGCTATTACGAATATCCTGACCTGTTCCTGAGGAATAGCAAAAGTCTGCTTCTCCCCGTTTTTAAGCGCTCCTAAAAATTTGCAGTTCACTCCGTTAATTGCGGTGTCGCCAGAACCGTCCTCTATATATATTTTGGCTTTAGCCAGACAGCCCACAAAGCTTTTAGTCCGTTCTACAGTTAAATTTCTCATAATTATTACCCCTTTATTATGGCTCAGACAGCGCGGCAAAACGGAAAATTCCCCCTCTGCGGCGCATTGCGCTCTGATTGCGTTGTCCAGTCATTATAACATGCCGCGGCCGACAATTCAAGCAATACCTCATAATTATACGCGCGGCTTAATTAAAATAATGCCTCTGACGCTCATTTTTATCGACGTTAACTTTAATTGCGGCTCCCCCTCCTTTTAAACCTTTCGGGCTCCTTAACTGCCGGCTTATCCGGACAAAAAATATGTTGACACTCCTTTGTAATCATGTATAATATTAAAGACCGTACGGCGCTAGGCGTCAAGCGCTCAAAAGCCGGCCGAACTATAATAAAAACTGAATAAGCGTTAACTTCGCTAAAGCGAATTAACATATACGGAGAGGTATCGAAGCGGTCATAACGGGGCTGACTCGAAATCAGTTTGACGGCAACGTCACATGGGTTCGAATCCCATCCTCTCCGCCACGTCGGAGCAAAGTTCGCTTTGCTCCGGCTTATTTTTTATCTGCGGCAGCTTAAGGGGGCGGCTCCTGGGCATGCGCGGAATGCGCGCCTGCCCGCGCCGGAGGCGCGGCGGCCGGTCCCCGGCCGCCAGGAGCCGCCCCGCCTATAAACTGCTATTTTAAAGGAGCCCTATATGCAAAATAAAACGACAGAAAAAATTTACGCACACGGACGAAATAGAGCAGGCGCGCTCATATCCGCGGGATCAGCGCTGCTCTGCGCAATACTGCTGCTTTCGGCTTGCGCGCCCCAAAGGGCGGATCCAACCGGCTCGCCCGGCGCCTGGGGCTCAAAAACGGCCTCGGCCGGCGCGCAGCCTTCGGAAAATGATGCGGACGGCGTTTTCACTATAGCAGTTATACCCGATACGCAGCAGGAAGTAATTATCACAGAAGCTATAATCAACAAGCACTTTCTCAACCGAACCCGCTGGCTGGCTGATAATAAAGAAAAGCTGGATCTCCGTTTCGTAATACATACGGGAGATATTGTAAATTGGGGCAATGAGGATCCCGCTCAATTTGAAATTGCATCCGAGGCGTTTGAGGCGCTGGAGGAGGCCGGGCTCCCGGCGGCGCTCTGCCTGGGCAATCATGACACGGCGGCGGTGGGCGTGGGCGGAAGCGCGGCCGATCCTGAGAATACCAGAGCTCGTTTGAGAGACACCCGCGCTTTCAACAAATATTTCCCTCCTGAAAGGTATCCCGGATGCGTTACGTTTGAAAAAGGCAAGCTGGATAACGCCTATCAGCTTTTTGAGGCGTGCGGGAAGAAATGGATGGTTATAACCCTGGAGCTCTGGCCCAGAATCGAAGTTGTTAATTGGGCGGACAAAATTATTCAGGCCCATCCGGAACGAAACGTTATTATCGCAACCCACGCCTATCTGGACAATTTGGGCGGAATCGGGCAAAATTCCGATTACGGAGCGACCTCCCCGCAATATCTATATGATAATTTAATCAGCCGGCACGAAAACATAAAGCTGGTTTTCAGCGGCCATAACGGCACCTCGGCATACAGAGTGGATTACTGCCCAAGCGGAGGAAAGGTCGCGTCCATTTTGGGATGCTATCACTCAAATAAAAAAAATCCCGTTCAGATTGTGGAAATCAACGTAAACCAGGGAACTGTTTGTTCCAGAGTATTCACTCCCATTGACGGGGACGAGCTCATGGAGCACGAGCACAACATAATCGGTATGGATTTTATCTGAGCGGCGGCCGATTTTAAACCGGCCCGGCGCTCCCCTCCTTTAAAAAGGTGAACGTATGAATTTAATTATTGACAGGCAGGCGGCCATGCCTGCATATATGCAGATATACGAGCATTTCAGAAAGGATATTGAAGCGGGCGCCTATCCTCCGGGGCATAAGCTGCCCTCCAAGAGAATGCTTGCCGAGGAAATAGGCATGAGCGTCGTTACCGTCCAGCACGCATACAGCCTGCTCTGCGACGAAGGATATATAGAGCCCCGCCAGCGCAGCGGATATATTGTAATATATAAAGAATCGGATTTTTTCCATCATCCGGCCGGAAGCAGAACGGGCTCTTTAAAGACTACGGCTGAAAGAGAGACGGATTTCCATGATTATCCGGCCGCAAAGAAGGAGGAGCATTCAGATATCCGGGCGCAGAAAAAAGGAGAGGCCGGGCCAGGACAAATTCCCGCCGGGACGCAGAATATATTTCCCTTTTCCACCTTTTCCAAAACCATGCGCCGCGTTATATTGGATTATTCGGAGCGCATATTCAGCAAACCGGAGAATAAGGGAGCCATTGAACTGAGGCAGGCCATTTCCAGATATGTTGAAAGAGCCCTGGGCATTAAAGCCGGGCCGGAGCAAATAATAATCGGCGCCGGAGCGGAATATTTATACGGGCTTATAGCTCAGCTTTTTAAAAAAGAGAAAATAATCGCGCTTGAGGCGCCCTCATATGCTAAAATCCGCCAGGTTTATCAGGCGCACGGCATTTACTGCGAGCCGCTCAATTTGGGCAGCCGGGGCATTCCCACTGCCGAGCTGCAAAGGAGCAAGGCGCGCATTCTGCATATCACGCCCTTTAACAGCTATCCCAGCTATGTGACGGCGGACGCCTCCAAGCGGAGAGAATATCTTAAATGGGCCTCAGAGCGCGGCGGAATATTGATTGAAGACAATTACCAATCCGAGCTGACGGTGTCCAAAAAGAACGAGGAAACCATATTTTCTCTCTCCGAAACGGGAAACGTAATTTATCTTAACACCTTTTCGCGGACAATCGCTCCCTCTCTGCGCGTTGGATATATGCTTCTGCCTCAAAATATGCTGGAAGCGTTTAATGAAAAGCTGGGGTTTTATTCCTGCACGGTTTCTGTCTTTGAGCAGTATGTGCTCTCCGAGCTGATTGAGAGCGGCGAATTTGAACGGCATATCAACAGAATACGCCGGCAGAGAAGAAAAGAGCTGGCATCTGGTAATATAAAATAGAACTAAATTGGTGATTTACGCATAACCAAATGGCCTATATAATAGCATAGACAATTCAATCGGAATATAATGCGCCGCAGAGGCGGGAGATTTTTCGTCTTTGCAGGGCGGCAGGACGCAGAAATGCCAGAGTATTTCCAGGAGGACAGCGCAGAGAAACGGAAATTATCCCCCTCTGCGGCGCATTGCATTCTGTTGCATTGAATATGCAAAAACACAGGAGATTTGGTATATGGAAAATTCACGCTTGGAATTAAATAAGAATCTGGCGCAAATGCTTAAGGGGGGCGTTATAATGGACGTCACCACTCCCGAGCAGGCCAAAATAGCCGAAGCCGCGGGAGCATGCGCCGTAATGGCTCTGGAACGCATACCCGCGGATATCCGCGCAGCCGGAGGGGTGTCCCGTATGAGCGATCCCAAAATGATTAAAGGCATACAGCAGGCGGTATCCATTCCCGTTATGGCCAAATGCCGCATAGGACATTTTGCCGAGGCGCAGATTTTGCAGGCTATTGAGATTGATTATATTGACGAGAGCGAAGTGCTCTCGCCGGCCGACGACCTATACCACATTGACAAAAGGGCGTTTGACGTGCCCTTTGTCTGCGGAGCCAGGGATTTAGGCGAGGCCCTGCGGCGCATAAACGAGGGAGCGGCCATGCTTCGCACTAAAGGAGAGCCCGGAACGGGGGATATTGTGCAGGCCGTCCGCCATATGAGGAAAATGCAGTCGGAAATCAGGCGGCTCTCTTCCATGAGCGGGGACGAGCTCTTCGAGGCCGCAAAGCAGCTTCAGGTTCCCTATGATTTAGTTTTATATGTGCATGAGAATAAAAAGCTGCCCGTGGTTAATTTCGCCGCCGGAGGAATCGCAACCCCCGCGGACGCGGCTCTTATGCTCCAGCTTGGCGCCGAGGGCGTTTTTGTGGGCTCGGGCATTTTCAAATCAAATAAGCCCGAAAAGCGCGCGGCCGCCATTGTAAAAGCTGTGAGCAACTATAACGACGCTGATATGCTGGCCCGGTTATCCGAGGATTTAGGCCCGGCCATGGTAGGCATCAACGAGCAGGAAATTGAGCTTTTAATGGCGGAAAGAGGAAAATAATGCGGATAGGCGTGCTGGCTCTTCAGGGAGCCTTTATTGAACACGAGCAAACGCTTGCCAGGCTGGGAGTTGATTCCTTTGAGCTCCGCCGCAGGGAGGACGCCTATGAAGATTTTGACGGGCTGATTATTCCGGGCGGAGAAAGCTCCGTGCAGGGAAAACTGCTGCGCGAATTAAACCTCTTTGAGCCGTTAAGAAAAAAACTGCTGGAGGGCATGCCCGTTCTGGGCACCTGCGCGGGCCTTCTGCTTCTGGCCAAGGAGATTAAAAACGACGAACGCCGGCATTTGGCCACCATGGATATACAGGCCAAACGAAACGCTTACGGCAGGCAGCTGGGCAGCTTTAAGACGAGCGCCCATTTTAAGGGAATAGGGGAAATTCCCATGAGCTTTATCCGGGCGCCCTATATTTCAGAGGTATATAAAGACGCGGAAGCGCTTGCCTGGGTAAATGGAAAAATTGTCGCCGCAAGGCAGCAAAACCAGATTGTGACGGCTTTTCATCCGGAACTCACCGGGGATTTGCGGGTGCACAGCTATTTTTGCAGCATGGCGGCCAAACGGCAGGACGCCTTAAAGAGCGTCCGCACGGATTTGACAAAGAGTTAAAAATCCTATACAATAATAAAAAAATAGAGCGGGGAGCTTGTATTCCAGGCTGAGAGGAAGGCGTTAACCTTCGACCCAATAACCTGATTTGGATAATACCAACGTAGGGATTCCTGTTAAAACGCAGATATGTAAGGGAAATTGCCTGTCAGGTAATTCCCCTTTTTGTTTTAAAGGAGGCGGCATATGGTTAAAATCAACGGTCAGCCATCAGACGCGGACGGCAAAAGCATAGCCGAATATCTGGCCGGCACGCAATATTCTCTTAAAAGGATTGCCGTAGAGCTGAACGGCCGGATTGCGCCCAAGGCTAAATACGGAGAGACCATTTTAAAAGACGGCGACGTTTTGGAAATCGTCAGTTTTGTAGGAGGCGGTTAAACTGAATAATATGGTTGGAGTGGCCGGGCCGGCGCCTTCGCGGGAAGAAGTGATCAAAGCGCTGAGCCAGAGGCATGGAGAAGAGCTGCAAAAAAAATTCAGCTGCGCGCGGGCGGCCGTCTGCGGCCTGGGAGGGCTGGGCTCAAATATCGCCCTGGCTCTGGCGCGGGCGGGATTGGGCACGCTGCATCTGATTGACTTTGACAGAGTGGAGCTCTCTAATTTGAACAGGCAGCAATATTCATTTTCCCAGCTCGGCCTTTATAAAACCGAGGCTTTGAGAGAAAATATTCTGAGCGCCGCGCCCTATTGCCGGGTGATTATAGACACCGTCCGCATCAATGAAAGCAATTTTTCAAATCTGCTCTCCATGGACGGCATAATCTGCGAGGCGCTGGACAGAGCGGAGGAAAAGGCCATGCTGGTCAACAATATTCTTGAGGCCTTTCCGGACAAATATATCATCGCGGCCTCAGGCATGGCGGGCCTGGGCTCTTCCAATTCCATCCGGACGCGCAGGATATCCGACCGTTTTTATCTCTGCGGAGACCAATCCAGCGATTCAGAAAAGGGGCTTGGACTGTTTTCCGCCCGCGCCATGCTCTGCGCCGCTCATCAGGCGAATATGGTTCTCCGCATTCTGGCCGGAGAATACGAAATATAATAAAAGAGGGAAAAGCAATGCAGGAAAAAGACAAGCTAATTATAGGAGGACATGAATTTCAGTCCCGTTTTATACTGGGCTCGGGCAAATATTCGCTCAGCCTGATTGAGAGCGCCGTTAAATATGCCGGCGCGGAGATTATCACGCTGGCTGTGCGCCGCGCCAACACTAAAGAGCAGGAAAGCATTTTGGATTTCATTCCCAAGGGCGTTACCCTGCTGCCCAACACGTCCGGAGCGCGGACGGCGGAGGAGGCCGTGCGCATTGCCCGGCTCTCCAGAGAGTTAGGCTGCGGCGATTTTGTCAAGATAGAGATTATGCGGGACGCCAAATATCTGCTGCCCGACAACAATCAAACCATAAAAGCCACCGAGCTCCTCGCAAAGGAAGGCTTTATCGTCATGCCGTATATGTATCCCGATTTATACGCGGCCCGCTCATTAATCAGCGCCGGAGCGGCCGCCATTATGCCTCTGGGAGCGCCCATAGGCTCCAACAGGGGCCTGGCCGCCAAAGAATTCATTCAGATTCTCATAGATGAATGCGACCTGCCCGTTATAGTGGACGCCGGCATAGGGCGCCCCTCTCAGGCCTGCGAGGCCATGGAAATGGGCGCCGCCGCGGTTATGGCCAATACGGCGCTGGCCACGGCGGGAGATATTCCCCTCATGGCCGCCGCCTTTGGGCAGGCCGTACAGGCGGGGCGCAAGGCGTTTTTAGCCGGGCTGGGGCGCGTGCTTAACCGGGGCGCTTCCGCCTCCGACCCGCTGACCGGCTTTTTAAGGGATTGAGGTGATTTGTTTGGAAAACCAGTTTTTCATTGATTCGGCGCACCTTTCCAAGGAGGCGCTGGAAAAAAAGCATCGCCTGGAGCAGGATCCGGGCTCGCGCGCAAGCCATATGGAATATCTTCCGGGCATGGAAAGAATCAATTCGGACGTCTGCCAAAAGGTTATGACCCATATGAACGGCTACGCGCCCGAAAAATATTCCGCGCGGGACGTTCAGGCGGCTCTGGAGCACGATATTTGCTCTCCGGAGGATTTTAAGGCCCTGCTTTCCCCCGCCGCCGAGCCGTTTTTGGAGCAAATGGCCCAGCGCGCCCGGCTGGAAACCAGCAGGCATTTTGGCAATACCGTCTATCTCTTTACTCCCCTCTATATCGCCAATTACTGCGAAAATTACTGCGTTTACTGCGGCTTTAACTGTTACAACCATATAAAGCGCATGAAGCTTTCCATGGAGCAGATTGAAAAGGAGATGGAAATTATCGCGCGGAGCGGCATGGAGGAGATTCTGATTCTTACGGGCGAAAGCCGGGCCAAAAGCGACGTTTCCTATATAGGCCAGGCCTGCAGGCTGGCGCGCAGATATTTCAGGATGGTCGGCCTGGAAATCTACCCCGTCAACGTCGACGAATACCGCCTGCTGCATGAATGCGGCGCGGATTATGTCACCGTCTTTCAGGAAACTTATGACGCGGACAAATATGAACAGCTTCATCTTTCGGGGCATAAGCGCGTCTGGCCCTATCGTTTTGACGCGCAGGAGCGCGCCCTGCTGGGCGGCATGCGGGGAGTGGCGTTTTCCGCCCTGCTCGGCCTTTCGGATTTCAGAAAGGACGCTCTGGCCAGCGCTATGCACGTTTATTATTTGCAGCGCAAATATCCCTGGGCGGAAATGTCCCTCTCCTGCCCCAGACTGCGCCCCATTATGAATAACCAGAAAATCAACCCGATGGACGTGGGCGAAAGGCAACTCTGCCAAATTCTCTGCGCCTACCGCATTTTCCTTCCCTATGTGGGAATAACCGTTTCCTCCAGGGAAAGCGCGCAGTTCCGCAACGGCATAGTTAAAATTGCGGCCACTAAGGTTTCGGCCGGGGTGTCCACAGGCATAGGCGACCATGAGAGCAAATATACCGGAAAAAATTCAAGCGCGCAGGAGGGGGACGAGCAGTTTGAAATATGCGACGGCCGCAGCCTGGAGGGGATGTACCGCGCTATGGCCGAGGAAGGGCTTCAGCCCGTCCTGAACGATTATATTTATGTCTGAAATTTTATGCATTACCAACCGTCGCCTATGCAGGGAGGATTTTTTTACCCGTCTTGAACAGATTGCGCGGAGCCGCCCCGCCGGGATAATACTGCGGGAAAAGGATTTATCTCCGGAAGAATATCTGGCCCTTGGGGCGCGCGCGCTGGAAATATGCGCCGCGCAGGGCACGCCCTGCATACTGCACGGCTTTTTAAACGCCGCAATCAGGCTTAAGGCCAGGGCGCTGCATCTTCCCTTGGCCGCTTTAGAGCGGCTGAGCCAGGAGGATAAGGCCCGCTTTGAATATCTGGGAGCCTCCTGCCATTCTTTAGAGGACGCCAAAACGGCCCAGGCTTTGGGAGCGCATTATATAATTCTGGGCAATATATTTGAAACCGACTGCAAAAAGGGACTGCCCGGACGGGGCCTTGAATTCCTCAGGGAAGTATGCCGGGAAACAGAGCTGCCCGTTTATGCCGTGGGCGGCATAAACGCTCAGAACCTGCCCGCAGTTATAGACGCGGGCGCAAAGGGAGCATGCATAATGAGCGGCTTTGCGCTCTGCCCTGACGTCGGGGAATTTATGGCGCGCCTGAAAAAAGCCTGAGAAGGCCATGCGCTTTTCCCCTCTGGGGGCGGGGGCGGCGCGGCGCTTTTTGCCGCAGGCAAAAAGCCCGCCATGGCGCGGGCTGCGCCCGCGCCATGGCGGCCCGGCCTCCGGCCGGGGCCGCGCCGCCCCC
>QALW01000023.1 GCA_003150515.1 Selenomonadales bacterium
GGGGTATTTTGAGGACTGGGCAACAAAGCGGACGCGGCGGGCATTCCCGCAAAAACGCATTATACCCTGATTGTATTGTCTAAACGCAATTATCAAGCTCTGGCTTGCAAACGGCTGCCAAGAAACTCCCGAAGAAATGGCCGAGGTGCTGAGGCTGGAATACAAGGGGCGATAACGCGCCCCCTTTTAATCTGGAATCCTATATTGAAAACCATTCCTTCATAACGCTCAGCACTCGAATTAATTCTTCCTCTTCTATTACATAAGGAACCATTGCATATAAATAATTCAGGAACGGCCTGCTGAATACGCCCCGCTCATAGGCGAACTGCTGATAATTCTCAAGAAACCGAGCTTCTTTAACCTCTATGCAGACGCAGCCGCCCATAATTCTGATTTCCCTTATACGCTCGTCCTCAAAGCCGTCCAGCTCGCGCCGCGTAATCTCCTCTATCCTCTTAATTCTATCAAGATAATTGCCCGTTTCAAATAATTCTATGGATTTTAACGCCGCGCTGCACGCCAGAGCGTTGCCCATGAAAGTGGGGCCGTGCATCAGGGCATGTTCCTTGGAATTATCATAAAAGCCCTCAAAAACCTTTTTATTGGCTACCGTCGCAGCATGGCCTATATATCCGCCCGTAAGCGCCTTGCCCAGCACCAAAATATCAGGCAGCACCAGATCGGCAACAAAGCGGTTGCCCGTACGGCCAAAACCCGTGGCCACCTCGTCAAATATAAGAAGCACGTCATATCTGTCGCAGAGCTCTCTGGCCCGGTGCAGAAAAGATATGTCGTACATGCGCATTCCTCCGGCGCCCTGAAGCAGGGGCTCGACAATCATGCAGTTCAGCCGTTGGTGATACTGTTCAAACGCCCGCTCCAGCGCCTGAATCTCAGCAGGTATATGCAGGACGTGCCTGCTCTTTCCATAGGCCTTTAATATAAAATGATAGTCCTCGTCGTCTCCCGCCTCCATAGCCTTAAAAGTATCCCCATGATAGGCATGTTCCAGAGCGAGAATCATAACGCGCTTCTCCTCGCCGCGGTTCATATAATACTGCAAGGCCATTTTCAGGGCCACCTCCACTCCCACGCTGCCCGAATCGGAGAAAAAGGAATAGTCCAAATCGCCCGGCAGCCAGCTTTGAAGCCGGGCCGCGAGGCGCAGGACGGGCTCGTGAGTAAGGCCGCCCAGCATAACATGGGAGAATTTTTCCGCCTGGGATATGATGGCCTTATTCATTTCAGGATGCTTATAGCCATGAATTACGCTCCACCAGGAGGAGACCGAATCAATCAGAGGCCCGTCCTGAGTATATAAATACACTCCCTCCGCGTCCAATATCTTATACGGAGCCCGCATGGTTTTCATCTGCTCATAGGGATACCATATCATCTTCAATTTCTCCTCTCCGCTTTTCAGTCATACAGGGACATAAGCGCCTGGGCTGAAATGGATAACTCGCCGTTATCCTCCGCGCACGCGACAATCCGCACGCCCGAAATATATTCGCACATTCTGAGGTTATCCTCATATATAACGCCGCCCGGCTTAAAGCGGTTAAGGATAATCCCTTTCAGGGGTATGCCCTCCCGGCGCATATAAGAGGCGGTGAGCCCGACGCTGTTTATAGCCCCCAGCCCGGCGTCCGCCACCAGCAGGCAGCTTAAGCCCAGGCTTTTTATAATATCCGCAAGCCAGATTTCCTTTTGGTCAAAGCGCAGAGGGCAGATGACGCCCCCAGAGCCCTCCATTGTGACATATTCATATTTTTCGCTTAATTCTTTAAAGCGCTGCCGCACGCAGTCCAATTCCACGGGCCCGCCCTCTAATCGGGCGGCAAGATGAGGAGAATAGGCCTGACGGTAAATATAGGGGCACATTTCATCCAGCGGCTGAATAACGCCCGAAACGTTCTTTACATAGAGCGCGTCCCCGGGAATCAGCTTTTGATTTTCCCCCGGCTCGTTTCCGCTTACGGCCGCTTTGAAATAAGCTGCATTAACGCCGTTCTGGACAAGCTTTTTCAGAATCAGAGCGCTTATATAGGTTTTCCCCACGTCCGTGCCGGTACCGGCAATAAATATATTCTTACTCATTTTTGCACCCAGCCTCATAGCCCAGTTCCTTAATCATGGCCATATCTGTTTGGACGGTTATTCCGGCGGTGGTAAGCATATCCCCCGAAATGACCGCGTTAGCTCCCGAACAGAAGCAGCTTCGTCCATGGTCGTCAAGCAGGCCGCGGCCGCCCGCCAGGCGTATAAAAGCGTCGGGCAGTATAAAGCGGAAAACTGCCGTAATCCGCCTCATCTCCTCTTCGGTCAGCTTTTTCAGGCCCTCAAAGGGAGTTCCGGGAATAGGATTAAGCATATTTACGGGCACGCTTTTAATTCCCAGTTCCCGGAGAGTCAGAGCTAAATCCACGCGCTCCCCGGGAGTCTCGCCCAGGCCCATTATTCCTCCGCTGCACACCTCCAGCCCGGCGGCCTGCGCCGCCCGGATGGCCTTAAGCTTATCGTCAAAGGTATGGGTAGTGCAGATATTAGGAAAATAGCGGCGGGAGCTCTCCAGATTATTATGCGCCCTCGTCACTCCGGCCTCTTTAAGCGCTTTGAACTGCGCTTCCTCCAGCAATCCGAAAGAAACGCAGAGAAGAAGTCCGGTTTCATTTTTAATGCGTCTTACCGCCCGGCACATTTTCTCCACTTCTCCGTCCGAAAGGCGTTTGCCCGATGTGACTATGGAAAAACGGCGCACGCCCTGCTTTTCAGCTATTATGGCATGCGCCAGAATGTTTTCCTCCGAAAGCAGAGGATATTCCTTAAGGCCGGTTAAATATCGGCTGGATTGAGCGCAGAAGCGGCAGTTTTCCGAGCACCGCCCGTTTTTCCCGTTTATTATGCAGCAGATATCAAACTGCCCGGATAAAAAACTGCGGCGGATTTCGTCCGCGCAGGCGCAGAGCTCCTCCAGCGGCTGTTCGTATAATTCCATAGCTTCAGATTTACTAATCTTTTTTCCATTAAGCACTTCCTGCTTTAAGATTGCACATTCAGTCATTTCCAGCGCTCCCATTTATTTTTCTTATATCTATCCTTTTAGCCAGCACCGCGCCCAGCACGCTTAAGATAATATCGCCGGGCACGGCCAGAATAAAGCAATATAAAAACAGCGGCCACAGGCCTATCGGAGTGTTTAAATAGAATTTGCTAATTAAATAATAATAGAGCATGCCTATAAAATACACCAGAAACAGCCCTGCAAAGCTTGCGGCCAGCAGGCGCGCCAAGCTGGGCCGGCGCTTTTTTTGCGCGATCAGGCCTGTGACAAACGCGCCCAGAGCAAAGCCTATTATATAACCAAAACTGGGCTGAAGCACATATCCTATGCCTCCGCCCTGCGCAAAAACGGGCAGGCCCGCCAGCCCCAAAGCTATATATATGCCTACCGCCGCCAGGCCCCATTTGCTCCCCAGCATCAGCCCTGAAAGCATAGTAAAAAGATACTGCAGAGTGAAAGGAACAACGGGAACCGGTATCTTTATAAAGGCGCCTACGGCTATCAGAGCCGCGAATAAAGCGCATAGAATCATATTTCTCAGAGTTGAAACTTTCAAATTCTTATCTCCTTCAGTACAATCGGACGCTGATTTCGCCCGAGGATAATTTTTCAATGCTGCCGTCCTCAAACCGGACAGCCAGGCGGCATTCCTCATCCACATCCAGCGCAACCGCCTGCCGGCTGCCCTCAGGGAACAGAACCTTGATTTTCTTTCCCGTCACCAGGCTGCGCCGCCGGTATTTATTTATATAATCGGCGCTGTCCCCCGCGTTATAATAAGAGATAAATCCATTCAAAAAGCCTGCGGCCAGACGATTTTTGCCGTCCTGCAGGCGCTCATGAAAAACCGCTCCGGCAACCGAGGCAATTTCATCAGGGAAACCGTTTTCGGGGAGCTCGGCGTTAAAGCCAATCCCCAGCACTACATAATCCATATTGCCGTTTTCCAGCCCGAACGAACCTTCAGTGAGAATTCCGCTGACCTTTTTCCCATCGACATATATATCGTTAACCCATTTAATCCAGGCCTTTTCCCCGGAAATTTCTTCTATAGCTTCGCATGCAGCCACCGCGGCCATAGTAGTGAGCCTAACGGCCTGGCTGGGCAGCATATTTTCAGGTCTCAGCAAAATGCTCATATAAACGCCCGTCCCGGCAGGCGAATAAAAGGAGCGCCCGCGCCGCCCCCGGCCCGCAGTCTGAGAGAGGGCGAGCACAGTATAGCCGTCAGGCGCTCCATCCGCCGCCTTAGCCCTGAGCAGGGAATTTGTAGATTCCGTCTGATTATAGACGTCCAGCGTTAAAAAAGAGCATTCAGGACTTAAATATTTTTTAATTCCCTGAGCCGAAAGGATATCCGTATCCACTGAGAGACTATAGCCGCGGTTGGGTACGGCGTCTATCTCATAGCCCATGCCGCGCAAATTGTTCACAGCCTTCCAGACCGCCGCTCTGGAAACGTTCAGTTTAGAAGCGAGTTCTTCTCCTGAAAAATATATTCCCTTATTGGCTTCAAAAAGCGCCAGCAAATTATCTTTTAATCCCACTTTATCACCTCAATTGCAGAGATTATACTATAACCGGCCGCAAACGTCAACCGTATATTGAATATTAGTTTACAATTAAGAAGTTATTTTGGCGCGCCGCGGCGCGCCAAAATTAGGCTCCCTATCAGCCGCAGGCAAAAGCGAAGCTTTTGCCTGCGGCTGATAGGGAGCGTTCCCCGGCCTCAAGCGCAGCTTGAGGCCGGGGCAAGCCCCTCCTCAACCGGCGGGGGCGGCGTTTGGCCGAGCAAAGCTCGGCAGGGGGCAGGCGCAGCCTGCCCCAGCGGCCGCAGGCCGCAAACGCCGCCCGGGATATCCCTTCATTTATCCTTCTTCTCCTGCTCTTCCCGCTCCTTCTCCTTCTTCCTCAATTCCTCCCTTATCTTCTCCCAGTCCAGTCCGTGATGCCCTTCCCTCTGCCTGGCTAAGGATCTTCCTAACCCCTTATCCTTATTCCATTCCTCTCCGTCCGAATAGGTCGGATCCATCGCAAAGCTGTATGCGTCGTTCGGCGCTATTATTATGTGATCCTCAAACCTTATATCCATCCCTACCAGCGCTTCCATTATCCTGTCCGTCATTGCGTAATCCTCCAGGCTCGGTTCCGCGTCCCCGCTGGGATGATTATGCGTCACTATCACCCGCGCCGCATTATATTTCAGCGCCTGCTTCGCCACTTCCCTCGGATATACCGATACCTGGTCTATCGTCCCCGACGCCACTTTCCCTGTTCCCGTTAAATACCAGTTCTTATCCAGACAGAATACATATACCGTTTCTACTGTTATCCCATAATACTTGATCCTCGCATACTGCTCCATCTTTTCATAGCTCTCCAGCCGCGGCCGCCTCCCAAAGCTTTCCGCCTCCATGCGCGCTGC